>NZ_JAFIMU010000007.1:1245000-1556250 GCF_017302985.1 Corallococcus macrosporus | reverse complement strand
CACGGGCATGAGCATCCGCTTCAAGGAAGAGGACGTGCGCTCCATGGGCCGTCAGGCCTACGGCGTGAAGGGCATCACGCTGGAGGACGGCGACGAGGTGGTGGGCGCGGACCTCCTGGACAAGGAGCCGGAGGAGGGCCAGGAGACGGCGGAGCAGGGCAGCGCCATCCTCACCGTGACGGAGAACGGCTACGGCAAGCGCACGCAGGGCGGCGAGTACCGGCAGCAGGGCCGTGGCGGCAAGGGCATCATCGACATCAAGACCACCGAGCGGAACGGCCGCGTGGTGGGCGTGGTGCAGGTGAAGGACAGCGACGAGGTGATGCTCGTCACCAACGGCGGCATGCTCATCCGCATGAAGGTGAAGGAGATCTCCGTCATCGGCCGCAACACGCAGGGCGTGCGCCTCATCGCGCTGGAGAACGGCGAGGAGAAGGTCATGGCCATCTCCAAGCTCCCCGAGGGCGAGGAGTCCGAGGAGGAGACGGAGGCCACGTCGCCGGTGGAGGGGGCCAGCGCCGAGGGCGCGGAGTCGCCTGCTTCCGAGGCTCCGGCGGACGAGGCTGGCTCCGAGGGTGCTGCGGATGCGGAAGGCGAGCCCGGCTCGGAAGGCTGAGTCGGGGCCGTAGGTTGAAACACGGGAGGGCCGGGTCGGTGACCCGGCCCTCTTCGTTTGTGCGCGAGGACTACTTCTGGGTCAGGTCCTTGGGCACCTTGAGGCCGGCGGTGTTCTCGTCGATCCAGAAGATGTTCATGACCCACCAGCGCTGGCCGTCGTTGAAGAGCTGGATGCTGTTGACGCCCTTGGCGATGAGCGGCCCATCCTGCGTTCCGCGCGCCTCATAGGTGCTCATGACCTGCACCAGCGCGCCGAAGGCGTGCGTCTGACGCGCGGTCTCCTTCTCGAAGAAGCCATGCGTCGCGGTGCTCTCCTGGCCCCACGTCACGTAGTCCTCCGGGGTGATGGGGCGGGCGGCGACCGTGGTGGCGCCCGGGGGCTTCACCAGCGGGATGAGCTGGGCGCCCGGGTAGAAGAGGGAGCGGAAGCGCTGCCAGTCGCGAGGCGTCCCCGCCGGTCCGCTGATGACGTCGTAGAGGGCCTTGAGGATGGCGTCCTGGGACTTCACGTCCTCGGGCTTCGCCTTGGGCACCTGCGCGAGCGCGGCCTGGGTGCGCTCCGCGGCGGCCTTCAGCGGGTTGGGCTTCGCCGGAGCGGCGGGAGCCGCCGGAGCGGTCGCGGCCTTGGGCGGCGACGGAGGGGCGGCGGGGGCCTGGGCGAAGGACGTGGCTCCCAGCAGGACGGCACAAGCGATGAGCAGGCGCGACATGGGGACTCCCGGAAAGAGGGGAAGAGCGGACCACGGCAATGGTAGACTTGCAAGGCAGTCCAACTCGCTGGACCCGGAGGGATTGAATGCGAGTGGCAATCATTGCCGGAATGATGCTCGTTGGCGTGTTGTCAGGCTGTGGTGGAACCGTCGGGGATGAGGCCCAGCCGGTGGCCGGTGAGTCTTCGGACGTCACTGCGCAAGGCGACCGCTGCTCGCAGAACTGCATCCAGCGAAACATCACCTGCCTCAACGCGGCCGCTGGCAACCTCGCCGAAGAGCAGGCGTGCTGGGCACGCCATGAGCTGTGCTTGTGTGGCTGTCCCGGCTGGGAGAGCAGCTGTTCGTAACGCGTCCGTTCAGGCGCGGGCAGCGGCTCCCCGCGATTTCCGCTGCCTGCGCGGGACCGGTGAGGCTGCGTCCGCCGGGCGTCCGGCAGTGCCCAGCCACGGGCGCCGGTGCTTGGCCCGGCCGGTGCCGCACCGTAGTGTGCCTGCGTCATGGCCTTCCTCTCGCTCGATGCCCTCACCCTGAAGTTCCTCGGCGCTGCCGCCCCGGCGGTGCGGGACGTGTCGCTGGCGCTGGAGCCAGGGGACGCGGTGGCGCTGATGGGCACCTCCGGCTCCGGGAAGACCGCGCTCTTGCGGCTGGTGGCGGGCCTGGAGCAGCCGACGTCCGGCACCATCACCCTGGATGGCCGCGTCGTCGCCGGACCGGACACGTTCGTGCCCCCGGAGCAGCGCCCCCTGCGCCGCGTCCTCCACGACGCCGAGCTCGAGTCCGGCCTCACCGTGCGCGACGTGGTGCTGAGCGTGCAGCCCAAGGGCGAAGGCCTGGCGCACGCACGCGGCCTGCTGGCGCTGTTCCAGCTGGAAGACCTGGAGTCACGCACCTGCGGCACGCTCTCCCGGGGACAGCGGCAGCGCGTGCTGCTGGCCCGCGCGCTGGCCTCCGGCACGAAGCTGCTGGTGCTGGATGAGCCCTTCGCCGGAATCGACGCGGGCCTGCGCGCGACCATCCTCGGGGAGCTGCGCCGGGTGCTCAAGGCGCGAGGCAGCGCCGTGCTCTTCGCCACGCACGACGTGGCGGACGCGCTGGCCTTCGCGGACCGGCTGGTGCTGCTGCGCGCCGGCACGGTGGAACAGCAGGGCACGCCCGAGTCCGTCTACGAATCACCGCGCAGCGCCTTCGCCGCGTACTTCCTGGGCGGCACCAACCTGCTGCCCGGCTCCGCCTTCGGCCGCGTCGCGCGCACGGCCCTGGGCAACCTGCCGTTGAACTCCGATGCGCGCGGCGAGGTGATGCTCTCCCTGCGCCCGGAGGCGCTGCGGCTCGTGCCCGACACGGATGGCGTCGCGGTGGGCGGAGCGCTGCGCGCGGAGGTGCTGGAGCGCGCCTTCCGTGGCGCGCACGTGGACCTCACCGTGTCCTGCGCGGGCATGGCGCTGGTGGTGCGCACCGCCCCCTCCGCCCCGTTTCGCGAGGGCGGCCGCGCCCGCCTGGAGGTCGCGGGCCGCGCGGACGTGCTGGAGGAGACATCCGGACCGGCCCGCTAGGGCACCAGGCGTGCGAGCACCGGGCACGGATGATGCAATCACCCGCGTCCCCCATGCGTAAGGAGCGGTATGAACATCGCAGGCCTTCGAGGAATGGGAACCCGCTTCTTCCACTACGTCCGTGACCCCAAGGTCGCGACGTGGCGCAAGCTGGCCGGGCTGCTGGCCGTCCTGTACTTCGTGTCGCCCGTGGACGCGATCCCGGACTTCATCCCGGTGGTCGGCTGGCTGGACGACCTGGGCGTGCTGTCCGCCGCGGCCTTCTTCATGGTGCGCGAGGTCCAGCGCTGGCGCCCCGGTACGCCGTCCGGGGAGCCGGCGTTCGACGGACTCCCGCGTGACGAACAGGGCCAGCCGCGCGTGCCCACGCTGCGCCGGCACTCCTAGCCGTCACTCACTGCCGCGACGGTTCTCGAAGTGCACGAAGTCGATGAGGAACGTCGCGGCCAGCACCAACGTCCGCACGTGCGGGTCGTGCAGGCCGTCGAACCGGACGCCGAAGTTGTCGGCGTCCGTGAACATCTCCTTGCCGAATCCGCTCCACCGCTTCGCGATGGTGCCCACCTCGCGGCCCTGCTGCTCCACGTTGAACGTCCACGGCCGGAAGAACGGCCCGCTCAGCAGGGCCAGCTCCTCGTCGCGGGGCCCCAACACTTCGTAGGCGCGGGTGAAGAAGCGAAAGCGCTGCTGGATGGCGCCCAGGTGCCGCCCTTCGCCGTCCTCCACCTCCATCCGTGACAGCCAGAAGCGCCACGGGCGGCGCAGCCGCAGCAGCGTCTGCCCGCTCGCGGACTTGAGCTCCATGGTGAAGGGCCGCTTCGCCTTGAGGAAGCTGCGCAGGAGGAACAGCCCCACGCCGCTGCCCACCTCGCCCGCGAAGAAGAGCGGGCCTCCGTCGTTGCCCACCACCTCGTAGCGGTTGCGGCCCTCGAAGCCGGTGAGGATTTCGCCCCACTCCTTCACCTGCCGCACACGCAGCGCGTGCTCGTCACGCAAGAGGGTCAGGGCCTGGGACTCGACGGGCATGGGCGGCTCCGGGACGGCGGAACGATGCGGGCAGCTTAAGGCTAGAACTGGCCCAGCACCGCCAGGCCCATGCCGCCGTGGCGTCCCATCGTCGCCGGGACGACGGAGACGGCCGGGGCATCATCGGGCCCGTCGAAGTCGCGCGTGAGGACGGTCGCGGTCCCCAGGCCGGCCACCACGCCCACGGCGGTGCCCACCAGCAGGGCGTCCCCGTGGTCGTCGTCGAACGCGAGGAACAGAGCGCTCAGCCCCACCAGCCCGCCCAGCAGGCCGCCCGCGTCGATGAGCAGCACCCGGCCCCGGGAGATGTCCAGGTTGCGCGACACCAGCGCGAAGGTGATCAGCCCCGCGCCCACCACGCCCTGCTCGATGCCGAAGAACGCGCGCGTGTCGCCGTTGTCCTGCGTGCCCAGGATGAGCCCCGCCACCACGCCCGACCACAGGCCGCCGGAGTTCGCCAGCGACACCTGACCGGCGGTGGGCCGCGCCAGCTCCGCCACCAGGATGCCCAGCCCCGTGAAGCCCAGCGCCCCCGCCATCACCGCCCCGGTGGACGCATCGCCGTCCAGGTCGAGCGAGCCAATGGACGCGAGGCCATACCCGAAGCCCCACACCGTGCCGGAGTTGATGGCCGCCGCCTGCCCCTGCGTCAGCCCGCTCCGCGTGGCGAGCAGGGAGAGGGCCGCCCCCGCGCCGCCGCCCAGCAGCGACACCGCCACGTACGCGCGCGTGTCCTGGCAGTTGGAGATTTCACACAGCAGGATGCCCTGCGTGATGCCGTGCAGCGTCTGCACGATGGTCAGCGACGCCCGAGCTCCCTTCGACGGGACCTCCACGGAAGACTCCACCGGCCGCGCCAGCGTGTCCTGCGCCAGCCGAGCGCCGGGCTCCAGCCGCGTCCGCGCCAGCCGCGCCAGCTCCGGCGCGTACGGATGGCGGGGACACACCAGCAGCACCCGCTCCAGCGACTCCAGCGCCCGCGCGTCCTCGCCACGCACCAGCGCGTCGAAGCCCGCCGCGTAGTCGGACTCGGCGGCGCAGGCCTCGTCACTCGCCACCAGCGGCGGCGCGGATACGACATCCGGAGGCGTGGGGGGAGCGGAGCCAGGGGCGGGACCGGGCTGTGCGGCAATGAGAACAGCCAGGACGAAGGGCGCGAGGAGCATGCGGGCGCAACCCTAGTCGACCCCCGTGAAAAGACGGGAGACCCGGGACCCCGGTCCTCCCCGAAAGGAGGCACGGGGCCCGGGTGACGCCATGCGGCGGCCTACCGGGTCGCCAGCAGCGTCTCCATGTGCTGCCGGAGCGCGGCCGAGTCCCCCAGCCGCCCGTCCAGGCCGGGGAGGGGCTTCGCGGCCTGCTCGATGCGGCCCCGGGTGCGCGGTCCCGCCGCCACCAGCCACGCGACGCCCAGCGCCAGCTCCGCCACGTCCGGCGCCTGGGTGAGCTGCGCGGCCAGCGCGAGCAGCGCGTCCACGGCCTTCTTCACCTGCGCGCCGTGCAGCGGATGGCTGCTGGTGATGCCCTCGCGCAGGAGCACCAGCAGCACCCGCGCGGTGGCGCGGGCCTGGCGCACCGGCTCCGGCCCTTCACCCGCGCCGGCCCACAGCCCGTTCGCGAGCTGCTGGCCCAGCAGGACGCCCACGTCCTCGGCGGCGATGGGCGCCTCCGCGACGAACGGCAGTACGGCCTCCTCCTGCTCGTAGAACGCCTCCGCCTTGTCCTTCCGCGGGCTCGGCACGGCCTGGGAGGAGGGCCGCCCCTCCAGCTCGGGGGCCGTGAGCAGCTTCGACGAGGCGGACATCAGCCGGTCGAAGAGACCGCCCTTCGCCTTCTTCGCGGGCTCCTGCTCCCTGCGCTCCTTGGATGCGGCACCCGGCCCCATGGCCCCGGCACCCTGTGCGGACCCCACCTGGAAGGAAGAGCCGGTGGGGGGCTCCGGCGCCAGCGCGGGGGCGGGCGCGGGCACGGACATGCTCGCGGGAGGAGGCGGAGGCACCGCGCCGCCCCGGGAACGGGCTGGCGCCCCCGCGGACACCGGCTTCGAGGCCATCCGCTTCATCTTCTCCATGGGCATCCGCGCTCCAGGGCGAGCCTGCACGAGCATGCCCTCCGCCTCGTCGTCCGCGTCCCCCGGGGCATCGCTGAACATGCTCCAGCCCGCGGGCGCGTTCACCGGCACCACGCGCGTCTCCGGAGTGCCCGACGCGCGACGGTCGCCCTGGCGCTCCTCCACCACCACGAAGGACGTGTACTGCGTGGCCAGCTGGTGCTCGACGGCGAGCCGCACGATGCGCTCCTTCATCGCCTCCGCGCGCCGGCCCACCAGCCCCGCGTCCATCCAGCCCCGGATGCGCTCGGCGGCCCACAACTTCTCCACCACCGGCCGGTCCGACAGCGCGGGCAGGTCCAGCCGCACCGTGAGGGAGAAGGGCTCCCGGCCCGACTTCCCCTTCAGCGTCACGCTGCCCGTGCCCGCCTGCGCATAGCGCCCGAAGAGCGTCCACGGCGTGCCGTCCACCAGCGGCGGCAGCGTGGCCGGAGCCAGCTCGCTGGCCTCCACACCGTCGAAGCGCACCTCCAGGTCGGTGACGCGCGGCGCGAGCGCCCGCGAGAACTGCGCCACCACCTTCTCGTCGATGCGCTCCCCGGGGTGGATGAACTCCACCGCGCCGTCCGTGCGCCGCGCCAGGTCGCGCAACAGCGCATCGCTCACGTTGGTTCCGATGCCGAACGAGAACACCCGCCCCGTCCCCCGCGCCGCGAGCACCGCGTTGAGGATCTCCTCCTCGTTGCCCACCTGGCCGTCCGTCAGCAGCACCACCACGCCGTCCGGCGCGGCCTTCATCGCGGTGACCATGGGCTCCAAGAGCTCCGTGCCGCCGTAGGCCTTCAGCCCCGCCACCCACGCGTCCGCCTGCTCCAGCGTGCGCTGGGTGAACGGCACCGTCTGCGCGGAGAACGAACGGAAGGAGTTCTCGAACGCGATGACGTTGAAGCGGTCCCCCTCGCGCAGGTGGCGCAGGCACAGCCGGAGCGCGGCCTGGGCCTGGGGCAGGCTGTCCCCGGCCATGGAGCCGGACGTGTCCACCACGAACACCACCTCCTGCCGGGGCGGCGCCGCCGCCAGGTTCAGCAGGTCCGGCACCACCGTGAGCGCGAACGTGCCCGGCCCTTCCGCCTTGCGGTGGGTGACGACGGGCGTGAGCATCACGTCCGGGTTGGCGTTGCGCAGCGTGAGCACCACGTCCCGGTTCAGCTCCACCTCGTCGCCCGCCAGGCTCTTGAACAGCGAGTCGCGCTGGAGGCTCACCCGCGTGCGCGCGCCCTCCTTCGTGACGGTGAGCCGGTGGGACGGGCTCTCCACCACCACGTCACGGCCCACGTCGATGAGCAGGTCCATGCGCAGGCCGTAGTCCACCGGGCCCTGCGGCGGAGAGATGCGGTCCGCGTCCGGCACCCGCGTCGTCGGGGCCGCGCTGCCGTGGCCCGTGCGGTCGCCGTGCACCGGGCCGGGGATGTACCGGGGCGCCACCAGCGTGGGCAGCATCCAGCGCACGCTGCCCTCCTCGGAGGTGAGCGTCTGGAGGAACTCCACCTCCACCAGCGTCTCCTCACCCGGCAGCAGGTTGCCCACCTGCGCGGTGAAGACGTTGGCGCGCTCCTGGTCCAGGAGCGCCGCGCCGTGGCCTTCCGTGATGGCGTCGTCGTAGGCGCGGAAGGCGGCCTCGCGCTCCTTCACCACGCCGGCCACGCGGCGGCCCGCGCACGTCATGGAGAAGGCGCTGAGCGTCGCGTCGGAGGGCAGGGGGAAGGTGTAGACGGCCTCCACCGGCGTCTTCTCGTCGTTGCGGTAGCGCTGCGCCACGCGCACCCGCGCGTGCCCCCCGAGCAGCTCACCGGAGACCTCAACTCCCTGCAGGGGCACCTGGGCCCCCTCACGCGTGAACAGCCCACACTTCGCCTGCTCGTTCATGACGGCGTTCCTTCCTGGGACTCCTCGATGAGGGCGCGCACCCGCTCCGCCAGCGCCCGGACCTTCGCTTCCGCCTGCTCCGACACGTGCAATTCCAACCCCGGCGCCAGGAGCCAGCGCTGGTAACGCGCCACCTCCACCGTCGGGTCTTTTCCCGGCCGCTTCGGAGGCATCCGGACCGGCTCCTCCGGCAGCGTCCCCGGGCCCACCGGCGTCTCCGCCAGCCGGCGCAGCTCCTCCGGCGACAGCCGCAACAGCTCCGCCTGGATGGCGTCCAGCGGCAGGAATCTCGCCTGGAGCACCCGGATGGCCTTGAGCCGCACCCGGTGCTCCTCTCCGTAGACCGTGTCCGGCCCCTTGAAGGGCGGCGCGGGCAGGAGGCCCCGCTGGACGTAATAGCGGACCGTGCGAGGCGAGACGCCCACCTCCTCCGCCAGCGCGGTCAGCTTCCACTCCGTCTGTGTCTTGGGCGTGCTCACGAACCTGACAGTAGGTTGTGACAGTCGTTGTGTCAAGACGTCGGTGGTAATTCGTCAGTGGGGGTGTCGGGATACTCCGGAGGTGGCGGCCGGGCGGGCGGTGGGACAGAAGGGGGCATGAACGTCGGCGTGGAAGGCCTGGACCCCTCGTCCATCCAGCTCATCGGCACGGCGGTGACGCCCGCGGTGATGGTGTCCGGGTGCGGCATCCTGGCCACCGGCCTGGACAATCAGATCTCGCGCATCACCGCGCGCATGCGGGACATGGTCCGGGAATGGCGCACGCTGCCGGAGGGCCACGCGCGCCGCTCGCTGCTTCGCGAGGAGGTGGCCATCATGGACCGCCGCCACGCCATCCTCGCCCGGGCCATCGGCTTCACCTACGCGGCGCTGTTGTCCTTCGTGGTGACGTCGCTCTTGTACCTGCTGCGCCGCAGCGTCGCGGTGCCGGAGGGATTGCCGGTGGTGTCCTTCTCCCTGGGCGTGGGGCTCCTGGGGTCCACGGCGGTGCTGGCCCTGGCGTCGCTGCGGCTGAGCCGCCGGGCCATCACGCTGGAGGGCGCGGAGCTCTTCCGCGACGGGCGGCCGGGCGAGCCACCGGCGCCCTGAATTTGTTCCGCAGCGCACGCGAAGGTGCTAGCGGGTGCCTCCGAGACGCGCGGGTCTGGTACGTCCCGCCCAACCCTCACCGTGGAGCACGTGAACATGGCAAACGCCAAGGTCTTCTTCGACATGTCGATTGGTGGCCAGCCCGCCGGCCGCATCGTGATGGAGCTGTTCTCCGACGACGTTCCCAAGACCGCCGAGAACTTCCGCGCCCTGTGCACGGGTGAGAAGGGCACCGGCAAGAGTGGCAAGCCGCTGCACTTCAAGGGCACGCCGTTCCACCGCGTCATCCCGCAGTTCATGTGCCAGGGCGGCGACATCACGCTCGGCAACGGCTACGGCGGCGAGTCCATCTACGGTGAGAAGTTCGCGGACGAGAACTTCAAGCACAAGCACACCGCCCCGGGCTTCCTCTCCATGGCGAACGCCGGCCCCAACACCAACGGCTCGCAGTTCTTCCTCACCACCGTCTCCACCCCGTGGCTGGACGGCAAGCACGTCGTCTTCGGCAAGGTCGTCGAGGGCATGGACGTGGTGAAGAAGATCGAGGCCGTGGGCAGCCAGTCCGGCGCGACGCGCCAGCCCGTGAAGATCGAGGACAGCGGCCAGCTGTAATCCCGCCGTCGCTTCGTCTCACCCCGAAGGCTCATCCGTGCATCGCGCGGGTGGGCCTTCGTCGTTTCAGGACAGGCCGTGGGACGCGTCCTCGTCCTCCTCCTCGCGCGTCTCCTCCGGCCGTGAGGGCCGCGCGGGGATGGCGCCGAACGCGCGCAGCAGCTCCAGGGGGATGGGCAGGATGGTGTGGTTGCCACCGCCGGTGATCTCCACCAGCGTCTGCAGGTAGCGCAGCTGGAGCGTGGCGGGGTTGCGGCTGAGCACGTCCGCGGCCTGGGACAGCTTCTCCGCGGCCTGGTGCTCGCCCTCCGCGGCGATGATCTTCGCGCGGCGCTCGCGCTCGGCCTCGGCCTGCCGCGCGATGGCCCGCTGCATCTCCAGCGGCAGGTCGATGTGCTTCACCTCCACGTTGGACACCTTCACGCCCCACGGGTCGGTGCGCGCGTCGAGCACCTGTTGCAGCTCGTGGTTGATGCGCTCGCGCTGGGACAGCAGCTCGTCCAGCTCCACCTGGCCCAGGATGGCGCGCAGCGTGGTCTGGGCAATCTGGCTGGTGGCGTAGAGGTAGTCCTCCACCTGGAGCACGGCCTTGTCCGCCTGGATGACGCGGAAGTAGACGACGGCGTTGACCTTCACGCTGACGTTGTCCTTGGTGATGACGTCCTGCGGAGGCACGTCGCGCGCGACGGTGCGCAGGTCGATGATCACCATGCGCTCGATGAAGGGGATGAGCCAGCGGAAGCCCGCGCGCTTGAGGCCCACGTAGCGGCCCAGCCGGAACACGACGCCGTTCTGGTACTCGGTGACGATGCGCACGCCGGAGATGAAGAGGAGGAACAGCAGCCCCACGGGGATGAGCAGCCCCAGGGCTCCGAACAGCTCGTTCATGGCATCGACTCCGCGACGGTGAGGGTGAGCCCTTCCACGGCGCGCACCACGACCTGCGCGCCTTCGCGGATGGGAGTGAAGGAGACGGCGCGCCAGCGCTCGCCGTGGACGAACACCTCGCCGCCCGAAGGGGTGACGGGGCCCAGCGCCGTGCCCGCCTCGCCGACGAGCCCCGCGTCGCCGCCCCGCTGTGGCAGCTTGCGCGTCTGGGCGCTGCGGTACGCGATGAAGGCCGCGGTCCCCGCGAACACGAGCGCCGTCGGCAGCAGCACGCCCCACGACAGGCGGAAGGACGGCTCCACGAACCAGCCCGGCTCGAAGCGGTCCACCAGGAACACGCCACCCAGTATCAACAGGCCCGTGCCCGAGGCTCCCAGCAGGCCACTGGTGACGAACAGCTCCGCGAGGATGAGCCCCACGCCCACGAGCATCAACACCAGCGCGCCCGTGCGCACCGGCAGCGTCGCGGACGCCATCAACGCCAGCACCAGCGCCACACAGCCGATGAGCCCCGGCGCCACCGCGCCCGGATGGGACAGCTCCACCACCAGGCCCAGCGCCGCGGTGAGGAACAGCAGGTAGATGAGGGAGGGCTGCGCCAGCGCATGCACCACCTGCTGTGACAGCCCCGGCTCCAGGGACACCACGTGCGCATCGCGGGTGGCGAGCGTCACGGTGTCACCCCCGGCCACCTCCACGCGGCGGCCATCCACGGCATCGAGGAACGCGGTCTCGGTGGGAGCGACGAGCTCCACCACGCGAAGCTCCACGGCGCGGTCCGCGGGGACGCTGGCGCTGTCGCGCACGGCGGACGCGGCCCACTCCGGATTGCGGCCCCGCTGCCGTGCGATGCCCTCCGCGAAGGCGACGGTGTCGTTCTCCACCTTCCGGGCAAGCTGCTCGCCGCCGCTCTCTTCCACGTCCTCGCCCCCCAGCCCCACGGGGTGCGCCGCGCCGATGTTCGTCCCCGGCGCCATGGCGCTGACGTTCGAGGCCAGCGAGATGAACACGCCCGCGCTGCCTGCCCGCGCGCCGGAAGGCCCCACCCACACGAGCACGGGAACGCGCGAGCCCAGGAACGCTCGCACCACGGCGCGGGTGGCCTCCAGCGAGCCGCCCGGCGTGTCCAACCGCACGAGCAGCGCCGTGGCCCCACCGTCCTCCGCGCGCTTCACGCAGTCCGCGAGGTAGGCACCCGACCCGGCATCCACCACGCCCTCCAGTTCGCATCGCGCGACGAAGGCAGGCGACGCGGGAGCCGCCGGAGCGACGAGGCCCGTGAAGAGCAACGCCAGGAGCCAGCCCCACAGGACGTGACGGCGCAAGCGCCTCCTGTCGACGTGTTCCCGCATGTCGCCCCCGGTGCGCGCCCCTCGCGCACACGCACTCGGACAACGATGTGCACTGCGCCTCGGGATGACCGGCGCGTGAAGCCGGGGGGCTGGAGGGCATGCGGGCAGGAAGGGGCCGGTGTCCTGCGCGTGCATCCAATCTTGGACGTTGCAGGGGATGCGCGTTGTTGGAGGACGACGCACCTCCCTAGTGTCGGCCTCTCGATTTTCTCCCAGGAGGTTTCATGCGCCGTGCCGTGCTGATCATCGCTGCTCTGGGCCTGTCCGCTGTTGGAGCGGTGGCCTGCAAGACCACCCAGCCTCCTGGGGCGGAGGACCAGCGGCCCATCCAGGGTCCGGACACGGCCCGCGAGCCCATCCAGAACGTGCCCAACGAGCAGGGCGGCCCCGCGGGCCCCATTCAGGCGCCCGGCGTGGACGGTGGCTTCCCTGAAGGTGGCGGGTAGTCTTCCGCGCCATGACGGCGGAGACCTCGATCTACAGGGCGCAGCGCGTGTGGACGCTCGATGCGGAGCGTCCGCGCGCGGAAGCATTGGCGGTGCGTGACGGGCGCGTGCTCGCGGTGGGCACGCTCGCGGAAGTGCGCGCCGCCGCGGGACCTGGCGCGCGCGAGGTGGACCTGGGCCGGGCCACGGTGGTGCCCGGCCTGGTGGACGCGCACGCGCACATCCATGGTCTGGGCAAGAGCCTGACCACGGTGCGCCTGGAGAAGGCGCCCTCGGTGGAGGACGTGGTCCAGCGGCTGGCGAAGGCGCCCGCGTCGAGCTTCCAGGGGGACTGGTTGCTCGGAAAGGGCTGGGACCAGAACGAGTGGCCCGGCGCCGCGTTCCCCGGCCGCGCGGAACTGGATGCGCGCTTCCCCAAGACGCCGGTGTTCCTCACGCGCGTGGATCACCACGCGGCCTGGGTGAACGGCGAGGCGCTGCGCCGCGCGGGCATCACGCGGGATACGCCGGATCCGCAAGGCGGCCGCATCCTCCGGGACGCGAAGGGCGAGCCCACCGGCGTCCTCGTGGACAACGCGATGGACGTGGTGGAGGCCGCCATCCCCGCGCCCACGCGCGAGCAACTGGAGACGCGGCTGCGAGCCGCCCTGGAGCGGTGCGCTCGGGTCGGGCTCACGGGCGTGCACGACGCAGGCATGGACCTGCAGTCCTTCCGCACGTTGCAGGCGTGGGACGCGGCGGGGACGCTGCCCCTGCGCGTGTACGCGATGGCGGCGGGGCAGGGTGAGCAGCGCCACGCCTATCTGGAGCAGGGCCCGTGGCAGGGGCGCCACCTGGCGATGCGCTCGGTGAAGTTCCTCGCGGACGGCGCGCTGGGAAGCCGGGGCGCGGCGCTCCACGAGGACTACAGCGACGAGCCCGGCCAGCGCGGCCTGCTGCTCCTGGCGCCGGAAGAACTCGAGGCTCGCGCCCAGGCCTTCATGGCGAAGGGCTTCCAGGTGTGCATCCACGCCATTGGAGACCGTGCCAATACATTGGTCGTGGACGTGCTCCTCAAGGGCGCGGAGCGCACGGGCACGCAGGCCCTGCGCCACCGCGTGGAGCACGCCCAGATTCTGCGGCTGGAGGACATCCGGAGGCTGGGCGCGGCGGGGCTGGTGGCCAGCGTGCAGCCCACGCACGCGACCAGCGACATGCCCTGGGCGGAGACGCGGCTGGGGCGCGAGCGGCTCAAGGGCGCCTACGCCTGGCGCACGCTGAAGGACGCGGGCGCGCACATCGCGCTGGGCAGTGACTTCCCCATCGAGAACCCGGACGTGCTCGCGGGGCTCTACGCGGCGCGCACGCGGCAGGACGCGAAGGGCTGGCCGGAGGGTGGCTGGTATCCGGAAGAGCGCCTGAGCGCGGCGGAAGCGCTGGAGGGCTTCACGGTGGGGCCCGCGTGGGCGTCCTTCGAGGAGGCGCGGCGCGGCAGGCTGAAGCCCGGCCTGGACGCGGACTTCGTCGCGCTGTCGGAGGATCCGCTGGAGGGGCCCGCGGCCGCGCTGGTGCACGCGCGCGTGCTGGCCACGGTGGTGGCGGGCGCGGAGGTGTTCCGGGCGGCGGAGTGAGGCTCAGCCGCCGAAGATGTGCGAGCGCGCGGCCTCGGCGATGGCGACGACGGCGGGGTGGCGCAGGCGGCGCTCCACGGTGATGGCGTAGAAGCACTGCTCGATTTCGTCGGTGTGCCCGATGGCGGTGACGTTGAACTGCCGTTGCACCTCCGCGTCGATGATGGAGGGCATGGCGAAGATGCCGTGCCCCTTCTGTCCGAAGGCCTGGAGCAGCGCGCTGTCGTCGAAGTCGCCCGCGATGAGGGGCCGGATGCCCAGCCGCTCGAACCACAGGTCCAGCGAGCGGCGCACCGAGGACTCCTCCGACGGCAGCAGCATGGGCGCGCCGTCCAGTGAGCGCGGGAAGTCCTTGCGCAGGTGCGCCAGCGGCTGGGCCGCGAAGAACGTCACGCCGCACTTGCCCAGCAGGTGGTTGAAGGACCGGACGCTGACGGGCTCGGAGCCGGGCGCGTCCGCGAGCACCACGTCCAGCTCATGCAGCGCCAGCTGTGCAAGCAATTGGGGCAGGGGGCTCTCGCGGCAGATGATGCGCAGCGAGGGGCCCGCGTCCAGCGCGGGCTTGAGCAACTGCTCGGCGACGAGCTTGGGGATGACGTCGAGCACGCCCACGTTGAGGCGCAGCTGCTGGCCGGTGGGCAGGCCGGAGACGACGTTCTTCAGCTCGTTGCCCAGGCGGAAGATCTCATCCGCGTAGCGCATGACGGTGCGGCCCACGTCGGACAGGACGAGCTTGCGGCCCTTGCGCTCGAACAGCTGGTGGCCCAGCGACTCCTCCAGCAGCTTGATCTGCGCGCTGATGGTGGGCTGCGCGAGGTGTAGCTCCTCGCTCGCCTTGGCGATGCTGCCCGCCCGCGCAACCGTCCAGAAATACAGGAGATGGTGGTAGTTGAGCCACGCCATGACTTAGGTTTAACCGAAGGGTTTCATCCAAACTAGCTCATTTTTTTAAGAGTCGCTCCCGCTTATCTCTACCCCCGTCACCGCGCGATGGATGCGCGGGGGACTGATTGGGGAGGTTGCGTCATGGAAGCCATCTACGAGGAGCGCGAGTCCACGGTCGAGTTTGTCGAGTCCGAGGTGGACTCCGCGGAAGTGGAGATGCGGGTGCGGGGGCACCTGGAGCTGGTCCGCCGGCTGGCCTGGAAGTACCGCTGGACGGGCCTGTCGCTGGAGGAGCTGATGGCGGAGGGCAACGTCGGCCTGGTGGAGGCGGCGCGCCGGTTCGAGGAGCGGGGTGTGCCGTTCGGCGCCTACGCGCAGCAGTGGATCCGCGCGCGCATCCGGGCGTACGTGTCCCGCACCTGGAGTGTGGCGGGGGGCCGCGCGCCGTGGATCGTCTTCCAGCTGCGGCGCGAGCGTGCGCGGCTGGAGGCCCGGTGGGGCGAGGGCCACCCGGAAGTGACGAAGCGGCTGGCCGAGGCGCTGGGCAAGCGGGAGGAGGAGGTGGCGCGGGGGACGGACGCCCTGGCGAAGGACGTGTCGCTGAACGCGCCGCTGGGGTGGGAGGGGGATGTGACGCGGCTGGACATGCTCGAGTCGGAGGACGACTCGGCGGAGGAGCTGGCGGACCGGGGGGCCTGGGCGGAGAAGCTGCACCAGAGCGTGGCGGAGGCGTGGCCGGAGCTGGACGCGAGGGAGCGGGCGCTGGTGAAGGAGCGGATGCTGGCGGAGGACGGGGTGAGCGCGGAGTTCCTGGCGAAGCGCTTCGGGGTGACGGCGGTGCGCATCCGGCAGATCGAGCAGGGGCTGCGCCAGAAGCTGCGCCAGCGGCTGACGGCGGGGTGCACGGCCTGGGACAGCGAATCGCCCCGGCTGGCGGCCTGAGTGTCGGGCGAGGGGGAGGGGTTGGCGGAAAGAGGTTGACGGCGCGGGCAAGTGACCGTAAATCGGCGCTGCCGCTCGCGGTGCGCGGTTCGCCCAAGTAGCTCAGTCGGTAGAGCAGGGGACTGAAAATCCCCGTGTCGGTGGTTCGATTCCGCCCTTGGGCACACCAGTACGAAGAACCTGAAGGGCGTCGGACTCCGGTCCGGCGCCCTTCTGCTTTTTGCGCGCTTACTTCGCGGCGCCAATGCGTGATGCGAACAGGCCGAACTTCTGGCTGTGACGCTCTCGTCGGCACCAGTCCTCGATGAGGTTCAGGTCCACTTCCTTGCTTCGAGCATGGAAGACAGCGAGGGCCTGCTCCAAGCCGCTGAAGTCGTTCCAGAAGAGGAAGGAAGCGAGCCGGTCACGGCATGAGTCAGTCGGTGACAAGACGTACAGCACCTCGTCGTCACGACGGACAGTGCTCCAGCTCTTGATCACTGCATTGAATCCATTGCGGTCCAGTGCTGTGCACACGGCGAAAACAATATCCGTCAGCGATGAAGTGGGCCCGATCACAAGAGTCCCGGCTTGCCAGCACGACGGGGACGGCGCCGCCGCGCGGCAAGCCTGGCCTGCAGGTCCATGTCGCGCTCCCCGAGTTTCCAGAGCAGGGCACTGAGTTCGGTATGCGCGAAGTATCGGGGGTTCAGTGAAACCATCCGTGTTCGTCCCAGCAGCCGACTGACAATGACTGCTTCCCGTTCGAGCGACACCAGAATGGATTGGACGGTGTAGAGGCGTACGCCAATCAGCGCCGCCAACTCACTGGGATAGGTTCCTTCGAGCAGACGGATGGCCACGAGCACCACGGTCCGAGTTGAGGTACCAAAGAGCTGAGAACCCTCGTCGAGCACGAAGATGATTTACCAATTTTATTGGCGATATCGCCAGTATCCTTGGTGATTCTACCGGGTGCACATCCGGGCGCGACGCGGTAGATCGGGGACCCGGAGGTTCATCAACGCAATGGACGCGAACGTGGTGGCGGAGCTGGAGAAGGCGGGCGTGAAGGTGGAGGACCCCATGCGCCTGTTCATCCCCGTGGAACGGGACGAACAGGGCCAGGTGAAGCCCGTGGGCGACGAGGTCCCCGTGCGCTTCGGCGACGTCACCGCCCACGTGCGCCTGCAGCCCATCGCCGCGCTGTGGACCGGGAACAAGCAGCCCCCGGACTTCACCCGGCCCCCCTTCCCCGAGTACGAGCCGTTCTTCTTCCTCGTCGAGGCCACCGCCGCCGGCTTCTGCCGCGACACCCGCCACGCGGAAGTGGACCAGGAGTTCTCCCAGCTCTACCGGCACCTCGCGCGCCGGCCCGACGGCCACCACAAGAACCCCCTCTTCTCCTACCTGCGCGCCGCCGCCCGCCTGTACCTGTCCCTGCGCGACGTCAGCCAGGCGGAGTTCGAGGCCGTCGCCCAGCGGCTCCACCAGTCCGCCAAGCTGCACGCGGGCCACATCGGCAGCACGAACTACTTCCAGTCCGTGCTGCGGCAGGTGCTGGGCGCCTGAGGCTCGCCGGACGCTCCTCGGGGGGCACCCTGGCGGCGTTTCTGGAATAGGGTGCGCTGCCGCCCGTTCCCGGGCGCCGCCGTGGTCCCTCCCCAGGAGCAAGGATGTTCCGTCCGCCGTTGTCGTGGTTCGCCTGTCTGGCCCTCCTGGGTGCGCCCCAGGCCGGGGCCTCCACCCCCGCCGCGAAGCTGGGCTCCGACATCCAGGCCCGCACGCTGAAGAACGGGCTCACCGTCATCGTCTGGCCGGACCACGACATCCCCAACGTGGCGCTCGCCAACTGGTTCCGCGTGGGCAGCCGCAACGAGCGCCCCGGCATCACCGGCCTGTCCCACTTCTTCGAGCACATGATGTTCAACGGCGCGAAGAAGTACGGCCCCGGTGAGTTCGACCGCGTCATGGAGGCCAACGGCGGCGCCAACAACGCCTTCACCTCCGAGGACGTCACCGTCTACCTGGACTGGTTCCCGTCCTCCGCGCTGCCCCTCATCCTGGACCTGGAGCAGGACCGGCTCCAGTCGCTCGCCTTCGACCCCAAGGTCATCGAGTCCGAGCGCGGCGTCGTCTACTCCGAGCGCCGCTCCGGCGTGGACAACGACAACGGCGGCGCGCTGCAGGAGCAGATGCAGTCCACCGCCTTCGTCGCGCACCCGTATCAGATCCCCGTCATCGGCTGGCCGTCCGACATCGAGTCCTGGCGCATGGAGGACCTCCAGCGCTACTTCAAGACGTACTACGCCCCCAACAACGCCACGCTCGTCATCGCGGGCGACGTGGAGCCGGCCCGCGTCTTCGAGCAGGTGGAGGCCACGCTCGGCACCATCCCCTCGCAGCCCGCGCCGGAGCCCGTGCGCACGAAGGAGCCCGAGCAGCAGGGCGAGCGGCGCATCGTCGTGAAGCGGCTGGCCCAGTCCCCGCTGCTCCAGGTCGCCTACCACGGCCTCGCCGCCAACGACCCGGACGCGGAGACGCTGGAGCTGCTGGGCCTCATCCTCACGCACGGAGACTCGTCGCGCCTGCACCGCAAGCTGGTGGACGAGGCCCGCGTGGCCATCCGCGTGCGCGGCACCACCGCCGGCGGCTTCGACCCGACGCTCTCCTGGTTCTACGTGGACCTGCCGCCGGGCGGCGACCTGGCGAAGACGGAAGCGCTGCTCACCGCGGAGCTCCACCGCGTGGTGAAGGACGGCGTCACCGACGCGGAGCTGCAGAAGGCGCGCAACGTCGCCCTGGCCACCTTCTGGCGCAAGCTGGAGACCAACGACGGCCGCGCCCGCGAGCTGGGCAGCGCCGCCACCTTCCGCGGCGACTGGAAGGCCCTGCTCGACGCGCCCTCGCGCTACGAGAAGGTCACCCGCGACGGCGTGAAGGCGCTGGCCGCCCGCATCTTCAACCCCGACCACCGCACGGTGGGCTGGCTCGTCCCCACCACTGAGTCCGCCACCCCGGCCCGCAAGGAGGCCGCGCGATGAGTGCCCACCCGATGCTGACCCCCCGTCCGCTGCGCTCCACCCTCGCCGCGCTGCTGTTCGTCTCCGCGTGCGCGACCACGCAGGCGCCCGCTCCCGACGCCGCGCCCGTGCAGCCGCCGCCGGCACCGGAGGCCCCGGCGAAGGCTCCGGCCACCCCGGCCCCCACCGCGCCGCTGTCCACGAAGGGCGTGACGCTGCCGGAGGCGACCACCGTCACGCTGAAGAACGGCGTGCGGCTGCTGCTGGTGGAGAAGCACGAGCTGCCGCTGGTGTCCTTCAGCGCGTGGCTCAAGGGCGGCTCCGTCACCGACCCCGCTGGCAAGGAGGGCCTGGCCGCGCTCACCGCCGAGCTGCTCCAGAAGGGCGCCGGCTCCCGCAACGCCCAGCAGTTCGCGGAGGCCGTGGACGGCGTGGGCGGCGAGCTGGAGGTCGTGCCGGCCCGCGAGGCCCTCATCCTCAACGGCAGCTTCCAGGCCCGCGACACCGCGCTGATGGTGGAGCTGCTGTCGGACATGCTCGTGCGCCCGCGCTTCGACGCGCAGGAGCTGGAGAAGGCCCGCGCGCTGCGCGTGTCGGAGATCGCCTCCGCCAAGGACGGCGATCCGCGCGCGCTCATCGGCGTGTACTTCAATGCCTTCCACTTCCCCTCGCACCCGTACGGCTTGTCCTCGGTGGGCAGTGAGGCGTCGCTGCCCATGATTGGCCGGGCCGACGTGCTCGGCTGGGCGAAGGCGAACCTGGGCGGGGACCGGCTCATCCTCTCCGTGGTGGGGGACTTCGACGCGAAGCAGCTGGCCGCGAAGCTGGAGGCCGCCCTGGGCGCTTGGGCCCCCGCGGGACAGAAGCTCCCCGCCGTGCCCGCAACCGCGCCCACGAAGGGCCGGCACGTGCTGCTGGTGGACAAGCCGGACGCCACCCAGACGTACTTCGCCATCGGCAACACCGGCATCCGCCGCACGGACCCGGACCGCGTCGTGGCGGAGCTGGGGAACACCGTGCTCGGCGGCCGCTTCACCTCGCTGCTCAACACCGAGCTGCGCGTGAAGACGGGCCTCACCTACGGCGCGCGCTCCGCCATGCAGCAGGCCCGTCAGCCCTACACCGTCGTCCTCACCTCCTATACGCAGACGGCCACCACGGGCCGCGCCATCGACCTGGCGCTGGACGTGCTCGCGCGCTACCGCCAGGACGGCATGGACGACGCCACGCTCGCCTCCGCCCAGGCCTACGTGCTGGGGCAGTTCCCCCCGACACTGGAGACGGGGGACCAGCTGGCCATGAAGCTGTCGGAGCTGGCCTTCTACGAACTGGACGCCCAGGACGTGAACGGGTTCGCGGGCGCCGTGTCCGCCGCCACCCGCGACAGCGTGCGCACCGTGCTCCAGCGCGTCCTGCCCGCCCCGGAGGACCTGACGTTCGTCCTCATCGGCAAGGCGGAGGCCCTGCGCGACGTGGCCCGCAAGTACGGCCCCGTCACGGAGATGAAGATCTCCGACAAGCGCTTTGCCCCGCCGGCGGCGCCCGCCCGCTGAAAGACAGACCCAGGTGGGCGCAAGCCTCCATCCGCGCCCACCTGAAGTACCCATCAAAACGCAAATATCCAGCAAACCCCTGGCGCGCTTCGCGTATAGAGGCGGCGTCGGGTTTGGGCCGGGACCGGACAGCCATTCATCGCTTGTCACCTGGGCCCATCATGTCCTTGCGTCGTCTGTCTTTGTTGCTCGTTCCCGCCTGCGCGGCCTGGCTGGGCTGCGGAGAAGCGCCCCTCCCCTCCGAGGAGCAGACCCCTTCCCCCATCGTGATGGACCCCCGTGAGGGCACGGCGGTCATCTCCAACGAGGACGTGCTGCCGGGCTGCGGAGAGATGGACGCCGGCACCGGGCCGGTGGACGCGGGCACCTCCGTGCTGGTGACGGCGGACACGCGCTTCCACTCCAACGCCGGGGTGACGGTGGTGCCGCAGGACCTGTCCGGCCGCGACGTCGAAATCCTCATCCCCAACGGCATCGACTTCGACCGGCGCACGGGCACGCCGGTGGCGGGGGGCCTGCGCTTCGACAACGTGCCGGACGGCGAGTACTTCCTGCGCTCGAACCGGTTCTACTACCTGACGCGGGAGCGCCACTTCGACCTGGGCGTCAACCGCATCGGCCGTCCGGACGCGGTCTACACGTCCCTCAACGAGACCCCCGTGTCGGCGGAGCTCTTCAACCTGGAGCCCTGGCAGCAGTGGTCCTCCAGCGCCGAGCCGGGCAGCGCCGTGCAGCTCATCAGCGCGGACGTGGACGCGTACAGCTCGTTCTCCTCCAGCGAGGAACTGGCGGTCGGTGCGACGTCCATCGTCGACCCGTACGCCTATGCGTTCTCCAGCAACGGCTACGGGTTGGCCGCCCTGGACCAGGCGAAGGGCGACCGCCTCTACGTGAACCAGCTCAACTCCGTGGCGGTGGGAACGCTGCCGAGCGGCGGGACCCTGGCGTACCAGACGCTGGTGAGCAGCGCGCACCTGCCGTCGTTCTCGTTCACGCCGGACGGCACCACGGCGCTGCCGCTGGCGGCCACGATGACCCCCGTGCGCCAGACGCCCTTCTCGCTGGAGTGGCGCCTGAACGAGTTCTCCCGCTGGCGCACGGACTCGAACCCCACCGGCACCATCAACCTGGCCTCGATGTCGCTGCTGCCCATTCCGTTCGGCTACCAGCACGGCTGGGTGGGCTACCAGGGCGAGCTGTTCAACCTGTGGCTGCCGCGCGGTGAGGACGGCGTCATCACGAACCGGTTCGCCTACGGCAATCCCTATCCGTCGAGCTGGGGCGTGGTGGGCACCATCAGCTACTCGTTCCGGTCTCCGACGCCCGTCATCGTGGGGACCCGCGCCCACTACCCCAGCGGCAACATCTTCATCACCGACCGGATGGACCACCTCATCGCCAGCCCCATCCAGCCGGGCATCTCGCCGCCGCGGGAGCTGCGCATCGACGGCGTGGACGCCTACGTGCCGCGCGTGGTGGGCACCAACCAGCCGGTCATCAGCTGGCGGGCTCCCGCGCTGCGCGCGCCCCGCAACTACGTGGTGTCCGTCCTCCAGTTGATCAGCACCTTCACCGCCACGCCGACGCTGCGCTTCTACGTGCCCGGTGACCGGACGCAGGTCCGCCTGCCGCCGGGCCTGCTGCTGCCCGGGACGAGCTACTACGTGCGCGTGACGGCGGATGACTCGCCGTACTACGAGCCCTCGCGCGCGCCGTACGTCACCGCGGAGCTGCTGCCCGCGGTCAGCGCGGACACGTTCAGCGCCGTCTTCACCACGCCGTAGTCCCCGTCGTGGGTCCGGCCCGCTACCGCGCAGCCTGGCGGTGGCGGGCCATGCAGTGCTGGTAGCGGGCGTCCACCGACTTCGCGAACCATGCGGTGGAGCGCTCCCCGCTCAGCTTCACGCTCTTGAGCGTCACCTGCGGGAGCTGGGCGTAGGCGGGCGCCTCTCCCGTCTGGTTCGCGTAGACGCGCTTCACGGCGAGATACGTGTCCGTCTTCTCGAAGTCCGCCGTCTTCTCCTCCTCCACGTCCCGGCGCACCCGGCGCTCGCTCAGGTCCGGCGCGTAGCGCTGACGGAAGAGGAGCAGCGCCTTGAGGGTCTGACTGTCCTCGCCACGCGGCTCGCCGTCCTTGTCATACAGTTGCAGGTCGCCGTCCGTCGCGAGCGCCACGCCGGTGAGCCGGCTGACCTGGGCCTGCAGGGCCGCGTTGCGGGAGCTGTAGACGCCGGCGTTGTAGTCCGCGAAGCGGTAGAGCGGGGCGTCGTACGCGGCCTCGAAGCCCAAAAGCCGCGCGGTGCCGTAGCGCACGCCGCCCGCGCGCGTGTAGAGCGACTCGCGCACCGCCACCGGATCCGCGTCCGGCCCCGCCTTCTCCTCCGCGTAGCGCACGCTGACCTGCATGGAGCCCGCGGTGGTGACGGGGTTCTGCCCCGCGAACGAGGACGGACCGAACAGCGAGCTGGCCAGGTCCGCGGCCGCGTACGCCGCCGGGTGCTCCTCCTCGTAGTACGCCAGCATGTCCCGGAAGAGCCGGTCCAGGTCCCGCTCCGTGCGCAGGGCGTCCAGCCGCGCGCCGAAGCTGCGCTTCGCCCCCTTCGCCTTCGCCGCGAGGACGTCCTCCAGCAAACGCCGCCCCAGGGGGCCCAGCCGTCCGGCGGTGCTGTCGAGCTTCTGACGCACCATCTTGGACAGGCCCGGCACCGCGGGATCCGCCTGGAAGCCGGACTCCTGCTCGATGATGGCCAGCACCTGACAGACCACCGGCGCTGAAGGAGGAACCTCCTCCGCGTCCAGCGCCGCCAGCACGTCGCGCGCCCAGCCCTCGCGCTCCGTGCCCTTCACCTTCGCTGGCAGCAGGCGCGCCACCTGCGCCACCGACAGCGTGGGCACCGCCGGCACCTGCGCCGCCACCGGCGCCCGCGACGCGCATGCCGTGAGCGTCAGCAGTACCCCCACGCACAGCGCCCCCGTCCACCGGCGGCCGGGCCCTGGCGTCATGTCAGCCTCCCCGTGCATGCTGCCCCCCGTCTCATGAAACATTTTTTGAGACATCCCCGGCACACGTCCGTTCCCTCCACAGACCCGCTGAAGAAGCGGAAGCAGGAGGATGCTTGCTTAAGCGGTAAATCAGGTTCTCCTGGCTTGGTCCGCAGGGTGGGGGAAAGTGACTAAACGCACTTTCTCCAAAAAGTAGTTGCCCTGATGAATTCGAGTGTGTCACGTATCATCCCGCTGTTTCTTCATGGAGGTATCGCGTTGGCTCATCGACTGTTGAAGACGATTGGCGCGGCCTGGCTCGGCGTGGCTCTGACGGCGTGCGGTACGCAGGGTTCCACGGGGGAGGAGACGCAGGCGCCTGAGCAGGAGAAGTCGGGCGAGGACATCCAGACTTCGCTGAACGCGCTGGCCAGCGCCCAGGTGGTGGGCCTGCACGCGGACGGCATCCCGGACAACATCCAGGGCGAGCTGGGCCGGATGGAGCGGACGCTGAACACGCTGGCCGCGAGCCGCCAGGCGGTCTCGGGCGTGGCGAAGGCGTTCCGGCTGAACCCGGACGACCTGGTGCTGCGCAAGTCGAACATCGACGAGCAGGGCAACCAGCACCTGCGCTTCACGCAGACGAAGAACGGCCTGGAGGTCGTCGGCGGTGAGCTGGTGGTGCACGTGCGCCCGGACGGCACGGTGTTCCGCGCCAACGGCTCCGCGCGTGACGGCGTGAACGTCTCCGCGCTGCCCCGCATCGCGGCGGCCTCCGCGCGTGACGCGGCGCTGAGCGCGACGGTGGGCACGGGCCTGCAGGCCCAGGGTGCTCCCCGCCTGGTGTACGTGCGCACCGAGGACGGCGCGCTGCGCCTGGCGTACGAGGTGAAGGTCACGGGCGAGAACGACCTGATGCCCCTGCGCGACCGCGTCTACGTGAGCGCGGTGGACGGCTCCATCGTGCTGCGCGCGCCGGAAATCCACACCGCGCTCAACCGCAAGGTCTACAGCGCGAACAACGGCACCAGCACCCCGGGCACGCTCAAGCGCAGCGAGGGCCAGGCGGCCACCGGTGACTCGCATGTCGACATGAACTACGACATGCTGGGCTACACCTACAACTGCTACAAGACGCTGTTCAACCGCGACTCGCTGAACAACGCGGGCACGGCGCTCATCAGCACGGTGCACTACAGCACCAACTACGTGAACGCCTACTGGGACGGCACCCAGATGGTGTACGGCGATGGCGACGGCGTGAACTCCATCGAGCTGGGCAAGGACGCGGACGTCACGGTCCACGAGCTGACCCACGCGGTGACGGAGAACGAGTCCAACCTCACGTACTCCGGCCAGTCCGGCGGCCTCAACGAGGCCATGTCCGACACGTTCGGCGCCATCTGCGAGAGCTGGCAGTCCGGCACGTGGAGCACCGCGGCGGCCATCTGGATGGTGGGCGAGGACGTCTGGACGCCGGGCACGGCGAACGACGCGCTCCGCTACATGGACGACCCGGCGAAGGACGGCGTGTCCAAGGACTGGGCGGCCAACGTGACGTCCGGCACGGACGTGCACTACAGCTCCGGCGTGCCGAACCTGGCGTTCGCGCTGCTCTCCAAGGGTGGCGTGCACCCGCGCGGCCGCAGCACCATCAACGTGCCGGCCATCGGCGTCGAGAAGGCCGGCCGCATCTGGTACAAGGCCAACACCGACCTGTACGGCGCGAGCACGAACTTCGCGCAGGCGAAGACGCTGACCATCCAGGCGGCGGCGGACCTGGGCTACGACCAGGCCACGCAGGACGCGGTGAAGGCGGCCTGGGAAGCGGTGGGCGTGGGCGTCGTGACGCCTCCTCCGACCTCCACCCCGCTGACCAACGGCACCGCGGTGACGGTGTCCGACAGCACGGGCAACAGCAAGTACTACTCGCTGGTCGTCCCCTCGGGCGCCACGGCGCTGACGTTCACCATCTCCGGTGGCACGGGTGACGCGGACCTGTACGTGCGCTTCGGCGCCGCGCCGGACCTGTCCACCTACGACTGCCGTCCGTACGTCGGTGGCAACGCGGAGACGTGCACCATCACGAACATCCAGGCGGGCACGTACTACGTGATGCTGAACGCCTACGCCTCGTACTCGAACGTGTCGCTGAAGGGCTCCTACACCCCCGGCGGTGGCGGTGGCGGCAACGTGCTGCAGAGCAACGTGCCGGTGACGGGCGTCTCCGGTGCCTCCGGCTCCTTCACCAACGAGTGGATCACCCTGGACGTGCCGGCGAACAAGACGGTCACCATCACCACCTCCGGTGGCACGGGTGACGCGGACCTGTACGTGCGCTTCGGCTCCTCGCCGACGACGACCGCGTACGACTGCCGTCCGTACCTGTCCGGCAACACGGAGACCTGCACCCTCACCAAGACGACCGCGGGCAAGTACTACGTGAAGGTCCGCGGCTACACGGCCTACTCGGGCGTGACGCTCAAGGCCGTCTACTAGTCGCACCCGCTTCCAGCCCGGCTCCTCTCGCGTGAGGGGAGTCCGGGATGAAGACAGGCACCCGGGGAGCCGCCATGGCTTCCCGGGTGTCGTCGTTTCAGGACTGCGTTGGGGCCAGGCTACTTGCGCACCTGCACGTCGCGCGCGACGGTGCGGCCTCCCATGAGGACGAACTGCGCGCGCACCGGGGTGCCCTCCTGGAGCTCCTTGAGCGGCACGCGCTGGCCCTGGCGCAGGCCCCGGCTGCGCTGGTCGAGCTGGAGCTCGTAGACGGTGCCCTCGCCGTCGCGCACGTGCAGGGTGTCCTTGCCCACGCGCGTCACGCGGCCGTTCACCGTGCTGGACGCGATGATGACCTGCTCCAGCGGGCGGTTGGAGGAGTTGTCCGTGACCGCCGCTTGAGCCGCCTTGGCCGCGCCCTCGTACCAGGCCTCGTCGTCGCTGGCCTGCACGGCCTGTGCGCCAATCATCACCCGGCCCTCGGCGGGCGCCTGTGTCGCGGGAGCGCCGTTCGCGTTCGCCGGGGCCTGCTGGGCGTTCGCGTTCGGGTTCGCCTGGGCCTGCCGCTGGGCATTCGTGTTCGGTGCCGCCGTGCGCTGACGGGCCGGCGTGGTCGCGGGAGCCTGCGCCGTGGTGCCTTGCGCGGGCTCGTTCACCCGGGGGCCGGGAAGGGGCCGGGCGCCGGGTGGAGGCGGTGCCGTGTCCGCGGGCACCTGCGCGTTCGCCGCCGGCAGCGCGTCACCGCTCAGGGAACGGTCGCCGTCCACTGTGCTCCGCGCCAGCGCCGGCGTGGCGGGCACCATCAGCCCACCGGTCGCGGAGTCCCGGGCCTGCATGGCCGTCGGCGTCTCCGTCATCACCGTGTCCGCGGTGTCGTGCTCCTGACAGCCGGAAGCAAGCGAGCACAGCCCCACCATCCCCAACCACATCCACCGTCCACCCATCCGCCAACCCTCCCGCAGGCGAACCTGCGGACGACCCCCTGCCGTTGCAAGCGTCATGCATCCGGAAGGGTGTTGGCTTCTGGATGCGAGGGCTACGCGGGGAAGGTGACGGCCACGGCGTGCACGTGCTCGCGCACCAGGGCGCGCGCGGCCAGCAGCGCCGGTGCGTCGGCGGGCGTGTAGCCCAGGCACAGCACCACGTCGTCCTCGGGGGCGGCGCGCGTGCCCAGCACCGCGTAGTCGAGCGAGCGCGGAGTGGGTTCGCCTTCCGTGTCATGGGCGAAGCGGCCGAACACCGTCGCCTGTCCGTCGCGGCCAGGGGCCGTCTCCTTGAGGGCGAAGAGGCGGCGCATGGCGGCGAGCGACTCGGGGCGCTCGCGCAGGACGTCCGGGGACGCGGGGCCGCCCAGCTCCCACTCCAGGAGCTTCAGGCAGCCGCGCACGAACTCCACGTCGGTGATGACCAGCCCGTAGAGGTACCAGTCCGCGCACGCGGCCTGGACCAGCCGGGCCTGCGCGTCGGTGAGCCAGCCGAAGGACGGACAGGTGAACGTCTCGCAGACTTCGGCGCGGTAGACGCCGCAGTCGCGCAGGTCCGTGCCGCCCGTCACCAGGGGATGGCCCAGGCAGCCCACGCGCTGGTGCTCCGCGTCCAGGAAGCCCAGCAGGGGACACACCCGCACGATGGGGAAGAGCGCGGGCGCGTCCCGGTTCGCGGTGAGCTCTCGCGCGGCCTCGCCGTAGGCCTCGGGCGTGTGCGGCGTGCGGGACAGCCGCTCCGTCTGCGCCGTGAGCCGCCGGGTCAGCGCCGCGCGGGAGTGGTCGCGGAAGTTGTAGAGGCCGCAGCAGGCGCCGCACGAGGCGCCCCTGCCGGGCTGGCACAGGTGGAAGGAGACGGACATCTCCTAGAACCAGTCCGGACGCATGCGTGCGTAGGAGTCCTCGCCCGTGCGGCACAGGTGGGCGAGCAGCGGCACGCGCGGCACCTCCACCGCGAACCAGTACTGCGCGGCGGCGAGCTTGCCCTCGTAGAAGCCGGTGTCCTCCGCGCTCGCCGTGCGCGCCAGGCCCTCCTTCGCGGCGGCGGCCTGCGCCAGCCAGCGCCACGCCACGGTCACCACGCTGAACAGCTCCAGGAAGTCCGTGCTGTGACGGAGCATCACGTCCACTTCACCCGCCATGCCTCGCGCGCCCAGCTCCAGCGTGAGGGCGGTGGCCTGTCCGAGCGCGTCCTCCAGCGCGTCGCTCCACGCGGGCTCCACGCCGGCGGCGCGGGCGCGCGCGGTGGTGGCCCGCACCTCCTCGTCGAGCGCCTGGAGCGCGGCGCCCCCTTCCGCCACCGCCTTGCGCCCGAGCAGGTCCAGGCCCTGGATGCCGGTGGTGCCCTCGTGGATGCTGTTGAGCTTCTGGTCGCGCAGCCACGCCTCCGGGAGGTACTCGCTGGAGTAGCCGTAGCCGCCGTGGATCTGCAGCGCGAGCGCGTTGGCCTCGAAGCCCTTCTCCGCGGGGAACGTCTTGGCGATGGGCGTGAGCAGGTCCAGGAGCAGGTGCGCGCGCTTGCGCGTGGGCTCGTCCGGGGCGTGGTTCGCGAGGTCCGCCTGCGTGGAGGTGGTGAGCAGCAGCGCGAGGCCGCCCTCCACGATGGCCTTCTGGCGCAGCAGCATGCGGCGCACGTCGGCGTGCTCGATGATGGGGGACTGGGCGCGCGTGGTGTCGCGGATGCCGGCGGGCCGGCCCTGGGGGCGCTCGCGCGCGTAGGAGAGCGATTCCTGGTAGGCGACGGCGGCGGTGGACACGCCGTTGAGGCCCACCATGATGCGCGCCTCGTTCATCATCTGGAACATGCACGCGAGCCCGCGTCCGGGCTGGCCCACGAGCCAGCCATGACAGTCATTGGCCTCGCCGAAGTTGAGCACGAGGCTGGGCAGGCCGCGCCAGCCAATCTTGTGGATGACGCCGGCCACCTGGACGTCGTTGGGGACCAGCGTGTCTGCCTGCGGCCTCTTCGCGGGCACGGCGAAGAGGGACACGCCGCGCGTGCCGCCCTCCGCGCCCTCGATGCGGGCGAGGGTGAGGTGCACGACGTTGTCGGTGAAGTCCTGGTCGCCGCCGCTGATGAAGATCTTGGAGCCCTGGAGGCGGAAGGAGCCGTCCGGCGCGGGCGTGGCGCGCGTCTTCACGTCCGCGAGGCTGCTGCCGGCCTGGGGCTCGGTGAGGGCCATGGTGCCGGTCCACTCACCGCGGTACAGCCGCGCCATGAAGGTGTCGCGCAGGAAGGGCGTGCCGAAGACCTCCAGCAGGTGCGCGGCGCCGAGCGTGAGGCCCAGGTAGCCATAGGCGCTCAGGTTGGCGGCCATGAGGTAGGCGCTGGCCACGGCGTGCACGGTGAGGGGGAGCTGCTGGCCGCCGACGTCCGGGGGGCGGGTGGCGGTGAGCAGGCCCAGGTCGACCATGCCGGCGTAGAGCGAGCGCATGGCGGGATGCACGCGCACGCGGCCGTGCTCGAAGACGGGCGGGGCGGCGTCCATGGGCCGGTAGGTGGGCGCGAGCACCTCGCGGGCGAAGCGGCGGGTGCTGTCGAGCAGGAGCGCGAAGGTGTCGCGCGAGTGCTCCTGGAAGGCGGGCAGCGCGCAGAGGGCGGCGGTGTCCAGCGCTTCGTAGAGCTGGAAGTCCACGTCGCGGTCCGACAGCAGGGGATTGGGGCGGGGCACGCTCATGCCCTGGTTCCCTACCAGGACGCGATGGGGCCGTCGAAGTCGTCGTGCGGCGGGCATCCACCGCCGGACGGGGGAGGGGCGGAGTCCGGGTGGGAGGAGGGGGGGCGGGGAGCAGGCGGGGGCAGCGAGGGCCTGGGTTTCCAGGAAGGGGGTGGGGTGTCGTGTCGCCCGGTGCCAGCGTCTTGCATTGGCGCACCTCCATGTGGGGCGTTCCGGTGGCGCTGAGACGAAGGTGTGTCCCATGGCTGTCCATTGCCAGGCGGGGGGAACGGACGGGGAGGCAGGGTCCCGCAGCGCACGCCGCCCCGGGCCTGCGGGAGGGGCGGGCGCGATGCACCGTTGGCAGTGGAGGAGCTCACATGCTCATCGTCGGCGCGCTCGTGGTGGGAATCCTGGTGATGATGTTGGTGATTGGCGGGGTCATCGTCGGAGGTGCGCTCGCGCACAAGAACGCGCGCGACGATGTCGCACGCTGGGCCAGGGAAGACGCCGAGCGCGCAACGCGGCGAGACCGGGACAGGTCCGGGCCCATGGGTGGAGAGCCCGTGCACGCGTGAACACGGTATTGGAGCCGAAGAGGCGTGCGGCTAGGGTGCTCCGCTGGCGGACGATGGAATGAGCCGCGACGGTGGAGCGGAGCCCCAATGACACGCCTCTGGCCATGGCTCCTGCTCGTGACTGCTTGTGCGAGCGCGCCCGCTTCGAATGAGCGTTACACCGAACCCGGGAGGGGCGAACCCGTTCGAGGGCCTTGGTCGGAAGTCGCCTCGTTCGAAATGCCCACAGGCGATGTCACCCTCCCCATTGATTTGCTCAAGGACGTCGCCGACGCATTGCTCAAGCTGCCTGGCGCGAAGGCTTGCGATCCCGTCAGTCAGCGGCCCATCGTGGGCATGTCGATGGAGTACTGCTCGACGGTGTACGTCGCCGGGACGGATGAAGCCCTGTCCTGGAGGGTCACGAAGCCGCTACGCGGGTCCTATAACGGATGCCAGCCGTCCTCGGATGTGACGGACAGCGACCATCCCTCGGACCACGTTTGGATCGTCGGCTACATCCACAATCATCCATGCGGAACTCCACCCTCCACTCTCGATCTCACCGTGTGGCCGACGGATGCATTCGCTGGGAGGCCCGCGATGGCGGAGTTCCGGATGATTCCGGGCAACCCCGCGCCAGCGACATTCAAGGGACAGGCTCTGTTGATGGCCTCCGCCCTCGTCGCGGTGCAGAAGGACGGTTCACGCGTCTTCCTGCGCTACTTTCCCACGGGCGAGATTGAACAGTGGAGCCAGCGGGAGCGGCGCTGGCGGCTCCTGGGCACCTGCGTCCCGACGAACACCCGTTACAGCTCCGCCCCGCTGTGCCGGGACGGAGCAATCCAACTGCTTCCCGAATAGGAACTGGGATGAGGAACGTCTGCGCGCTGTTCGGTGTCGTGGCGATGGTGACGGGATGCGCCGCCCGGGCTCCTGCCTGGAAGGGAACCGTTGAATGGCCCGATGAGCAGTCCGCGAAACTGGTGGGACAGCCCATGGAGGCTGGGGCCGTTCTCGCGGCCGCGGGTGCCATCCGCGAGTTGATCCGCACCAACCCCTATCCACGCCTGTTCGACGGCTGCTCGAGCCCGGAGCAGGGGCTGGTAGCCGTGGTCTTCACGGGACCGACGGAAGGGCTCTACTACGTGAGGGTGATCCACGACTTCGTCCGATGTCGCGGGCCACGCTTTCGCATCCTGGATGGGTGGGACGTCTATGCCGTCACCCCTCAAGGACAGGTCGTCGCCAAGGATCCGCTGGGGCCAGGAGAAGCTCCATCACCGGCTCCGGACCCCCAGCCTCCTGTGACGCCGCCCCCACCACAGGATGCCCCACCGCCTGCTCCCGAAGCGCCCGCGAACGGACCTGTACCTACCGGGGACGCGGGGCGTAGTAGCGGCGGAGCCAGCGGCTGAGGCCGTCCAGGCCGGGGAAGAGGACCCGCTCGGTGATGTTCGCCTGGTCGAGCTTGTCCCGGACCTCCCACTTGAGCTTCGCCGGCACCACCAGCCTTCGCACCCCTTGGTGCTGGTGCCCCAGGAAGTCGTTGAGGCTCAGGTCCGGCCCGTTCATCACCGAGAACAGCGCGAACTGGTTCACGATGCGCGCATCCAGCGACGGCGGCTCGAAGAACAACACGAAGGGCTCCGCCCCCAGCCCGTCGAACGTCGCCAGGTCCCCCGCCACCGACGCCAGCATCTCCGCCGTGAACACGTCCGCGCCCTCCAGCCGCAGTTGCTCACGCAGCGGCCTGGGCAACTGCTGGTTCGTCTGGTGGTAGTCCACGCACCAGACCGCGCCGTCCTGCTCCAGCAGGTCCATGCGCTCCGTCATGAAGTGCAGCGCCACGTACGGGCTGAACGTCCAGTCCAGCAGCCGCGTGGGCATCCCGTGGTGCTGCGCCAGCGCCAGCCAGTCCCAGATGGACGTCAGCCGCTCCGTGCCCGGCACGCCCCTGGCGTACTTGCGGAAGGCCCGCAGCAGGTCGCGCTCGTGCCGCACGAAGGCACCCTGGCGGTTGAGCGTCGCCGTCAAATCCAGCTTCGCGTCCGGGACGCCCCGGAACACGAAGCTCGTGCGGAACCGGCCCAGCGGCTCATTCCATGAGCCCGCGAAGAGCAGGTCCTGCAGCTCCAGCCAGGATGTGACACGCCGCTCCTGCATCCGCTGTTCCCCCACGGCCTGACAAGGTGTCCCCTGTCCTTCAGGGACGCAGTGTCCGGAGGTACAAGACGCGGGACCGGACGACGGGCGCCCCTCCAGCCTGCTCCCCCTGCCAGCAAAGAGGCGCGGAAGCGGGCAGGACGCCCGGCCGTCTCAATCACAGACTTGAAACAGGAGACGCCTCAAGGCTGCCCGAAGTTCGCGGGCTGCGTGAAGGCATACGAGCTGGCGCCCGGCGCCTTGTCCTGCTGGAACAGGGGGCACTTGGCGCAGGTGAAGCTCTCCCAGTCCTGACGGACCGCCACGTCGATGCAGCCGCCGTAGAAGCGGCAGTGGACGTTGCGGTACTCCTCGATGGAGAACGAGTCGGCCCGCAGCGGGAGGTGGAACTTGGTGGGACGCGGCTGTGGACAAGGCATTGGATTCCTCTAGCCCCCCTCGTGGGTGCTGATTCCCTCTACTGACTGGTGCGTCGCGTCATTCCCGGAGTGCCGCTGCCCGGACACTGAACGCCTGCACCCCGTCTCATCGCTGCCAGCAGAAGACTGTGTGGGTGTGAAACATCCAAAAGGCACAACAGCCTAATGACGACGGGCGCCCCTGGCCCGACCCACCAGGATGTCTGCCTTCACGCGGAGCAACCGGCCGGGCGGGCCGTCGGAATCTTCACGCCCGGCGTGCTTTCCCGCGAGAATGCGGCGCGTGAGCTCCCCCGCCCGAATCCCCCCCGCCCCCTCCCGCTGGCTGAGCGCCCTGGCCCTGCTGTCCCTGGTGCTGCTCAGCGGCTGTTCCGCCTTCTCCCGCGCGGTGCGCGAGGGCGACGGCGCCGTGAAGGAGCGCCACTGGGCGGAGGCCGAAGCGGCCTACCTGCGCGCCCTGGCCGCGGACCCGGAGGCCTCCGAAATCACCGTGAAGCTGCGCGCGGTGCGCAAGGAGTGGGGCGCGGAGGTGTACCAGGAGGCCGGCGCCGCCCATTCGTCCGGGGACCTGCCGTCCGCCACCAAGCTGCTGGTGCGCGTGCTGGAGCTGGACCCCGACCACGAGGGGGCTCGCGCGCTGCTCGCCCAGACGCTGGAGGCGCGCGTGGGCGTGGCCCTGGGGCTGCTCAAGGAGGAGAAGCTCCAGGACGCCCGCGCGGAGCTGGACGCGGTGCTGGCCGTGTCGCCGGACCACGTGAACGCCCGCAAGGGCGTGGACGCGGTGCAGGTGGCATGGGCGAAGCGCTTCTTCGCCAGCGCGGACACGCTGGAGAAGGCCGGCAAGCTGGGCAACGCGCTGGTGGCGTACGTGCGCGCGGACCAGGAGCGCGTGGGCGCCACCGCCGCCCGGGAGCGCGCGGAGGCCGTGCGGCAGCGGCTGCGCGACGAGGTGGCCTTCCTGGTGGTGGCCACGCCCGTGGAGGACAACGCCCAGGCCCCCGACGTGGCCCAGCGGCTGAGCGCGGGACGGCTGGCCGCGGCGCTCCCCACGAAGCTGCCCCTGAAGGTCGTGACGGAGGCCCCCCCGGGCCGCGTGGGCGTGAAGCTGGACCTGGCGCTGGAGCGCGTGCTGCCGCTCAAGGCGGTGGAGGACTCGCAGAAGAGCCAGCGCTACCTCGCGGGCAACCGCTCCGTGCCCAACCCCAAGCGCGGCGACTTCGAGAAGAAGCTCCTGGAGACGGAGCGCACCCTGGAATCGGTGGAGCGCAAGCAGGCCGCCGTGCTGCGCGAGTACCTGCGCGCCCAGGTGGAGCTGGGCACGCTGCGCGACGCCGCCGAGCGCTGCCGCGAGCGGGAGAAGCGCGAGTGCCGCGAGGCCATCCAGGAGTGTGGTGAAGAGGCCCGCGACGCGAAGAGCCCCGGCAAGATGCCCAGCGAGTGCGACCCGGAGCGGTGCTCGGGGCAGTGCACGCAGGATGAAGGCCTGATGGTGCAGAAGGCCAAGGCGGCGCGCGTGCTGGAGCTGGCGGTGCAGGCGGCGCTGGACAAGGCGGAGCTGCAGCGCGCCGAGGTGCAGCGCAACCGCGACGCCGTCTTCCGCGAGCCCATCACCGTGGAGGAGCCCATGTACTCGGACTTTGTCTACGACGTGCAGCTGCACCGGCTCACCGTGACGGCCACCGTGACGGCGGTGATGCGCGACCTCCTGGCGCCGCAGCAGGTGGCCGCGCCCAACACGCAGGACTACGCGGTGCTGCACGAGGACCTGGCGCACAAGGGCTATGACCGCTACGGCGTGCTCGCGGACCCCGTGCAGCTGCGCAACGAGCTGGAGCTGCGCGTGGACGCGGGCGACAAGGCCGTGGCGGACGTGGCGAAGCACGTGAAGGAGCGCTTCGACCTGTACCGCGGCAAGCGCGTGGAGGACGCCCGGCGCGGCATGGTGCGCCCCGGCGCCGAGGACGTGGTGGAGACCGCCGTGCGCGCGCTGCTGCTCACCGCGGACGCGCCCCCGCAGGACATCCTCCAGCCCGTCGCCCGCGCGCGCGGCCTCACGAAGCCCGAGGCCCTGCTGGGACTCGGGAAGTAGGCCGCTGCTTTCAGTCCAGGCTGGCGCTCATCTCCGGGCGCTCCAGGCGCAGCGTCTCCACGCGGCGCCGGCGCGCTCCGGCGATGGTGAGGTGCCACAGGGCCGCGGCCAGGCCCACGCAGAAGCAGCCCGCCCACAGCGCGGTGGCGCCCGCGTGGCCCAGCATCGCGCCGCCCAGCGCCGGGGCGATGCTGGACGCGAGCCCCCACATCATGTGGTACGCGCCCTGGTAACTGCCGCGCAGCTCCGCGGGCGCCAGGTCCGCCACCACCGACGGCGCCACGGGCGAGTGGACGATTTCTCCCAGCGTCCACACCGTCACGGCGGCCATCGCCAGCGGCACGCTCGCCGGCAGCGCGTGCAGCCCGAAGCCCACGCCGGTGAGCACGCCCGCCACCGCCAGCGCGGTGGAGCGCCGCACCCGGCCCACCCCGCGCACGACGAACGGCTGGAGCGCGACGATGAGCACGCCGTTGACGGACATCACCAGGCCGTACTCGGCGGGCGTCAGTCCCTGCTGGGTCAGCGTCACCGGCAGGCTCATGAAGCTCTGGTGGAAGAGCAGGGCCAGCGCGAACACCGGCAGGCAGAAGGCCAGGTACACGCTGTCGCGGAAGGGGGACAGCACCGCGCCCAGCGGGGAGTGGGACGCGTGGGCCGCTCGCGCTTCCGGGGGCCGCGTCTCCGGCACGAACGCCCAGACGCAGCAGCCGTAGAGGAACGTGGTCACCGCGTCCGCGATGAAGAGCAGCCGGTAGCCCAGCCCCGCCAGGAGGCCCGCGAGGGGCAGCGCGATGGCGAAGCCCAGGTTGATGACCCAGTAGAGCAGCCCGTACGCGCGCGCCCGGTCCCGGGGTGGCACCACGTCCGCCACCGCCGCGGACACCGCCGGCCGGTACAGGTCCCCCAGGATGCCCAGGAGGAAGGCCGCCGCCGCGATGCGCCCCGGCGTCTCCGAGAAGCCGATGAACAGCATGGCCCCGGCCCCCAGCCACAGGCCTCCCGCGAGCGTCAGCCTGCGCCCCACCCGGTCCGCGAGCATCCCGCCCAGCGGCGCCGCCAGCACCGCGCCCAGGCCGTTGAGGGACACGATGAAGCCCGTCTGCTCGATGCTGAAGCCGCGCTCACGCGTGAGGTAGAGCGCCAGGAAGGGCGCGACGAACGACCCCAGCCGGTTCACGAAGGTGCCCACCCACAGGACCCAGTACGTCCGTGGCAGGCCACCCCCGCCCAGCGCTCTCAACACCGTGGCAACGGGATTCATGGCGGATGCCCGACGGACGTGGGGAGGAAGGTCTGACCGCGGGCACCCGCGAGCATGCGCCCACGCCCCGCGCGTTTCCATGGCCGCCCCGTCACGGCGTGCTGGTTGGAGCCTCACGCATTCCAGCCGCGCGCGAAACGCGACTTCCCCGCGCGTGCCCTGATGGCGCTGGACATCGCTGACGGGCTCCTCCAGGTTGCCGCGCCAATCCACACCTGGGAAGGCGGGCGCGAGGCGGGCATGGGGCAGGTCATCGGACTCCTGGGGGTGTGCCTGGTGCTGGGCGTGCTGGCGCGCAGGAGCGGCCGGTTCCCCGAAGGGACGGCGCCCGCGTTCAACGCCTTCCTCCTCAACGTGTCCCTGCCCGCGCTGGTGCTGCGCTCCATGCACCGGCTGGAGTTCCAGCCCGGCCTGCTGGTGGCCGCCGTGGCGCCGTGGCTGCTGTTCGTGGGGGCGGTGCTGTACCTGCGCCTGCTCGGGCCGCGGCTGGGCCTGTCGCGCCCGTCCGTGACGGCGCTCATCCTCACCGCGGGGCTGGGCAACACGGCCTTCGTGGGCCTGCCCATGGCCACCGCGCTCCTGGGCCCCTCCAGCGTGCCGGTGGCGGTGGTGGCGGATCAGCTGGGGTCGTTCCTGGTGATGGCCACGCTCGGCACGCTGACGGCGGCGAGGGCCAGCGCCCAATCCGCGGTGTCCGTGCGGACGCTCGTGCGCAAGGTGCTGGTGTTCCCGCCGTTCCAGGCGCTGGTGGTGGCGCTGGTGCTGCGCCCCTTTGGCTTCCCGGACTGGCTGGAGTCGGTGCTGCAGCGGCTGGGGGACCTGCTCACGCCGCTGGCGCTGTTCATCGTGGGGTTCCAGCTGCGGCTGCAGGGCCTGCGTCCGCGCGTCCCTGCGCTCGCGCTGGGGCTGTCCTACAAGCTGGTGCTCGCGCCGCTGGCGGTGCTGGGCCTGCTGACGTTCATGCCGGGGCTGGCGCTGGTGGTGAGGCAGGCCACGGTGCTGCAAATCGCGATGGCGCCCATGGTGACGGCGGCCATCCTCGCCGCCGAGCACGACCTGGATCCAGAGCTGGCGGTGCTGATGGTGGGCGTGGGCATTCCGCTGTCGTTCTTCAGCGCGCCGCTGCTGCTGTCCCTGGTGCACTGACGCTCAGCGCACCAGGGGTGAAGCGCTCGCGTTTCAGGCGAGCGCGGTGGTCTCGAAAGAGAGCTCGACGCCGTTGGGCTTCACCCGCATCTGCGGGCGGGACAGCACGTGGCAGTGGGCGCAGTAGCCGTGCGCGCCCGCTGGCGTGGCCCGGATGGAGACCGCGCCGCCACACATCATGCAGCCCTCGGGAAGATCGAAGTCCGCGAACCGCTCTCCGTTCTGGGTCTCGAATTGGGTCATGCCATTGAGTTAACGCAGGATCCGCGCGACACAAGCAGACCGGCATCGCCCCGCGAGGACCCGTCGGGCACCCCGCCCCGCCTTTCCGGGACAGAAGCCGGCCCCCCAGGGCAGGCTGCAAACGTTACCGGTCCCCCTCCGACTGCTCACCCGCTGACACCGCAACCCGTTGGGCAGGCGTGCAGGCAATGGCACGGAGATCGCACTCCCCCGGACGACAACGGGACGGGGGAGGGGTGGATGGGTTCAGGGGACACAGTGACGGTGATGTGCGACTCGAAGGGCTGGCGGGTGGAGGTGGCCCATGAGGGCTTCGTCCGGCGCTTCCGGTACCGCAGCGAATCCCAGGCGCGCTACTTCGCCGCGGTGTTCGAGCTGGGGCCGAGCGTGCTGCCTCCCAAGAACCATGCGCGAAGGCGGCGGCAGCCCAGCTTGCCCCTACACAACGAGGTCTCTTTCGGAGAGGCTTGGTTGCATGAGTGATGCTCCCAAGACGAAGCCCTTCATCCTCCCCAACCGGCAGCACGTGACCAAGGAGCCGGATCCCGGTGGCCGCTGGTCCGCGCAGTTCCCGGACACCATCGGGTACAGCAGCCAGGGCGGCGGCAAGGTGCCGGCCGACTTCGGGTGGAACACCAACCCCAAGCAGTGGCAGGAGGAGATGACTCCGGACACGCTGGCGGCGCGCTTCGAGGAGCTGCGCGTGCTGCCTCCGAAGAAGGAAGTCCCCGTGCTGCCCGCGCCGACGCCGGCGTCGCCCACGAAGCCCTGAAGCCGCGGCGTTGAGCTCCGGCGGTGAAGCCCTGGCCCGTCAGCTGAACGGCAGGCTGGCCAGGCGCTCGCGGAAGCGGGCGAGCAGGTCGCGTGCGCCCGCCTCGTTGAGCCCTTCCGCGGCCTCCTGACGGCCCTTGCGCAGGAACACGTCGAAGGGCGCCGAGCGGCCCGAGAGCGCGCCCGCGGCCGCCACCGCCTCCTCCAACACACGCGCCGCGCCCGGGGAGCCCAGCTCCAGGTGCATGTCCACCTGCTCCAGCCGGACGCCGCTCGCGGCCCACACGGCGCGGTCATGCACGGTGAGCCACGTGCGCGTCAGCTCCTCCATCGCCTCTTCCAGCAGCGCGAGGAAGGGCTCCACGAGCCCCGGCAGCACCTCCGGCCCCAGCGCGGCCTGCGTGCCCGCTTCGCGCAGCCGGCCCCGCGCCGCGACGATTTCGCGCTTGGTGGGCGTCTTCAGCGCGAGTGACGCCGGCAGGGACACGAACGCGGCCAGGCTCTCCTCGGCCTGCCTCGCCAGCGCGGGGCGCTGCGCGTCCGTCGCCTTCGCGGCGCGCTCCAGCCGGCCCGTCAGTGAGCGGCGCAGGTCCGCCGCCGCGCCACGCAGGGCGACGCGCGCGCCCACCTGGTTCGCGTAGCCGGGCACCACGTCCTCGCGGCGCACGTCCGCGAAGGCCGCGGCGGTGAGGTACACGAGGTCGCCGATGCGGTTGCGGAAGTCCGCGCGCGACGCGGCCAATTCCGACATCAGCGTCCAGCGGTCGCTCACCACCTCCGGCCGGCGCATCTGCACGCCCAGCTCCTGCACGCGCCTGGACAGGCGCTCCGCGCTGGCGTGCAGCACGGCCTCCGCTTCTTGCGACAGGCGCTCGTCGGAGCTCGCGGGGGGCGGGGCCCAGCCGCCGTCGTTCGACGTGGCGGGGCGCGCGGGCGGGGGGAAGGCGTCGCGGATGGCGACCACCAGCCGGTTCACGTCCACCAGCGTCTCGCCGATGGCGGGCGCCATCGTCTCCCACAGCGACAGGTCCGCGGCGTCGTCGGGCTCGGCGGTGGTGGGCTCGTACTTCACGATGCTCAGGTGCCCCAGCCGGTCGATGGCGACGGCGGCCGCCTGGTAGACCTTGCGCAGCCGCGCCGCGAAGTCGCGGTCCATCAGGGCCTCGAGCAGGGCATCGAGGCGGGGCGGCAGGGCATCCTGCGGAGGGCGGTTCTTCGGCGGCACGGCCATGGCGCGCCACCCTAGCCCAGCCACCCCACGGATACGTCAACGGGGGGAGGTGGGGACCGGCTCCCGGCTTTCCGGCGTACAGTGGACAGACGGGGAGAAAACGCATGACAGGTGGCATCCAGCGCCGGCGATGGGTGGCCGGGGGGCTCGGGCTGTTGCTTCTGGGGGGAGGCCTGGCCTTCGTGGCTTCCGGGCGGTGTCTGTCCGCCTGGATGTTCCAGGGCGTGGACGTGTCCATGTGTCCGGACGGCGAGTTCCGCCAGACGGTGGGCGTGTCCGCCCAGGGCCTGGCGCGAAATGCCTCCAGCCAGGTGCATGTCTGGGCCCAGGCGCACGGCGTCGACGCGAAGGGCAATGTGTTCCAGTCCGTCGTGGGACGGGGCACCGCGGCGCTGTTCCTGGTGGATGCGGACGGCAAGGAGACGCCGCTGCCGCTGGACGCCAAGGGCCGCTGGGAGCGTGACGGCTACGGCCCCATGACCGCGCCGGTGACGCTGCCCCAGGTGCCGGACGGCGACTACCGGCTGCGCGCGCGCGTCACCACCCCGCTGGGCACCGACGTGGTGGACGCGGCGCTGCCCCTCTATGCGCCCGCGCGGGTGCGCGTGCTGACGGACCGGCCCCTCTACGAGCCCGGGCACCGGGTGCGCTTCCGCGCGGTGGCCCTGCGCGCGAAGGACCTGTCGCCGCTCGACGGACGGCCGGGGACGTGGAAGGTGACCGACCCCGACGGCGAGGTGGTGCTGGAGGAGCGCGCGCCCGCGGGCAACTGGGGCGTGGTGGCCGGGGAGTTCCCGCTGGACCGGGGCGCGCCCACGGGCACGTGGACGGTGGCGTGGACGAGCGGCGGCGCGTCCGGCTCCGAGTCCTTCACCGTGGAGCCCTTCACGCTGCCGCGCCTGCGGCTGGAGGCGAGGAGCCCCCGGCCCTTCTGGCGCGCCAACGACACGCCGGAGGTGACGGGGCAGGTGTCGTACGCGTCCGGCGCGCCGGTGGCGGACACGGACGTGACGCTGGCGTGGAGCCACGCGGGCGCATGGCCACCGCCGACGGAGTGGCTGCGCGGTGAGCTGCCGACGAAGGCGCGCACGGATGCATCCGGCCGCTTCCGCGTGACGCTGCCGCGCGTGCCCCAGGACCTGCGCGGCCAGGCCACGTTGAGCGCGAGCGTGGAGGCGAAGGACCCCACGGGCGAGCCGGTGCGCGGCGCCGTGTCGCTCCTCCTGTCCGAGGACGCGCTGGCCGTGTCCTCCGTGACGGAGCTGGAGGACGGGCTGGTGGCGGGCTTCAGCAACCGCGTCTACCTGCGCGCCACCACCGCTTCCGGCCAGGTGCTGCCGGGCGCGGAGGTGACGGTGACGCGCGCGTGGGACCCTCGCGACAAGGGCGTGAGCGCGGTGGCGGACGAGGATGGCGTGGCCGCCTTCCAACTGGACCCCGGCCCCGCGGTGAACGTGGTGGTGCCGCCCCTGCCGGTGCGCGTGCAGCCGCGTCCGCCGTCCGTGTCGCTGGTGTCGTCCCGCGACCTGCTGGGCGCGCAGGGGGGGCAGGCGTCGCTCGAGGACCAGGTCGCGCTGGAGCGGCTGCTGCCCGCCCTGCATCCGTGCGCGCGCTTCGTCGCGCCGAACTCCAGCGCCTCCATGGCGGAGTTCGCGGTGCGGGTGGGCGCGTCCGGGCAGGTGCAGGACGTGGCCGGCGCGGAGGACGGGCTGGACGCGTGCATGGCGTCCGCGGTGCGCGCGAAGGGACTGCCCGCGGGCCGGGAGCGGATGCTCCAGCTGCGCTTCCAGGTGATGGATGCGGGCCTGCCCTCGCTGAGGTGGAGCACCCAGGCCGCCTCGGGTGAGGAGCGCGGCGTGGACGAAGGGCTGACGGTCGCCGCGCTGGATGCGCGGGCGTGCCTGCCTCCCGCGCTGGACCGCGTCGCGACGGTGCCCGCCGTGCTGACGTGGCGGCGGTGGGCGGACCGGCCGGAGCTGGCGCTGTCCTGGGTGCGGGAGGCCGCGGGGGACGACGCGCTCCCCGCGACGGCGCTGGCGTGCGTGCAGGAGCGCATCGCGCGCATCCGCGTGCCGGCCGCGACGCAGGCGGAGCTGCTGGCGGGACGGCGGCCGGCGGAGGCCATGGGCGTGGTGCGCTTCACCGCGCAGCCCACGTATGGCGGCAACGGCGTGCCGCGTCCGCCGCAGCCCACCGTGTTCCTGGGCTACGAGCTGAAGGTCCGGGCGAAGTGGGACGGCCAGGACATGGGCGAGACGAAGTTCGTGCTGCGCCCCGCGAGCCTGCCGCCGCTGCGCCTGCGCGCGACGCCGGTGCTGGCGAAGGCGGGCGAGTCCGTGAAGGTGGACCTGCTGCGCGGCCCCGGCTTCCAGGGCGAGCTGCCCAAGACGCTGGTGCTGGTGGCGGGACAGGCGCGGCTCAAGGAAACGGTGGATCCGGCCACGCGCTCCGCGCGCTTCACGCTGCCCCCGGACTTCGAGGGCTGGGCGGAGGTGGAGGGCGTGGACGCGTCCGCGCGCGTGTACGTGGCACCGCGCGCGGCGCTGTCGGTGGAGGTGTCGCCGGACAAGCCCGCGTACGCACCCGGGGAGCTGGCGCACCTCCAGATCCACACGCGCGTGGACGGGAAGGAAGGGGAGGCGGCGGTGGGCCTCTTCGGCGTGGATGAGACGCTCGCCCAGCTGGCGCCGCTGCCGGGCGCGGATGCGCTGGACGGGCTGCGGCCCGCTCCGTCGGTGGCCACGCCGGCATTTGGCGTGCTGGATGGACAGGCCCTGGCCATGGGCCGCATCCGGGGCGCGAACGCGGCGGCGGCGGCGCTCTTGCGCGTGACGGAGGTGCCCGCGCGGGAGGCGCTGGAGACGCCGCTGATGGCGAGCGCCACGAGCCCCTTCTCGCCGGACGCGGAGCTGACGGAGCCGTTCTACGCGGTGCTGACGGAGCTGCACGCGCGCACGCGCAAGTGGGAGGAGACCGCGCCCGCGGGTGAGACGTTGGACCCGGCGGGGCTGGCGCGGCTGTGGGCGGAGTCGCTGGCCGCCTGTGAGCAGCGCGGGCAGAAGGTGACGGATGCGTTCGGCCGCAAGCTGCGGCTGTCGCGGCTGCCGGAGGACCTGCTGGCCCTGACGGATCCGCGCGCGGTGGTGGTGAATGGAACGCGGTTGCCGGAGGACGTCGTGAACTGGGGCGCGTGGGTCGCCCAGGAGGCGCCATGAAGCAGCGCTCGTGGATGTCCGGGGCCGTGGGCCTCGGGGTGGGATTCGTGCTGGGCGGGATGACGCTCGCGCTGGTGGCGGGGGACATGATCCGCCGCCTTTCGGGGAGCTCCGCCGCCGCGCTCGCGGGGGACTCGGACGGCATGGCGTCGAACTCCCTGGCGCGCAAGAAGATGGCGAACTTCGGCTCCGCGAACGCGTACGACGACGAGGGCGCGTCGCGCGGAGGCGGTGGCCGGGCCGAGCCTCCACCGATGCCCGCCGCGGCGCCCGTGGCCGAGATGGCGGCGCCTCCGGAGCCGGAGATGGAGGAGGCGCCGGGGGACGCCGTCGGTGGCAAGGACGGCGCGGCGGCCGCGCCCACCCGCGCGTGGTTCCCGGAGACGTTCCTCTTCGAGCCCCTGGTGGTGACGGACGCGAACGGCCAGGCGACGGTGCCGGTGCGCGTGCCGGACCGGCTGACGCAGTGGCGGGTGCTGGCGCTGGCGCACTCGCGCTCCGGCGCGCAGGCGGGAGCGGTGACGTCCTTCGCGGGCACGCTGCCCACGTACGTGGATCCGGTGCTGCCGCCCTTCCTGCGCGCGGGCGACACCGTGCGCCTGCCGGTGCAGGTGGTGAACACCACCGACAAGGCCGTGGAAGCGGCGCTGAAGGTGGACGTGAAGGGCGCGCAGGTGGAGGCCGGCACGCGCACGGTGCGCGTGCCCGCGCGCGGCAGCGTGGTGGGGCTGGTGACGGTCAAGGCCGGAGGCGCGGGGCCGGTGACGGTGCGCGCCTCGCTGGGGGACACGGACGCGGTGGTGCGCGACTTCGACGTGTGGGCCACCGGGCAGCCCGTGGTCCAGACGCGCGGCGGTTCGCTGGCGGCACCGCGCACGCTGTCCCTGACGGGCCCAGTGGATGCGCAGGCAGGCAGCGAGCGGCTGCGCCTGCAGGTCTACCCGGGCGCGCTGGGCGTGGTGCGCGCGGAGCTGGCGGCGGTGGAGCGCCGGCCGGTGGACGTGGCCGGGGACGCGTACGCGCTGCTGCTCGCGGGCCAGGCGCCGGAGCTGCTGAAGGCGCTGGGCGAGACGGCCGACCCCGCGACGTTCAAGGCGCTGGCGCTGGTGTCCACGCAGCGGGTGCTGCGCGCGGCGCGGGCGCCGACGGTGGACGTGGCGACGCGGCTTGCGGAGGGCGCGCTGGCCCACCCGGACAACCCGGTGCTCGCGCGGCTGGGCGAGCGGCTGGTGGCGCAGGTGGCCCAGGCGCAGCGGCCGGACGGCACCTGCCAGGGCGGTGAGGGCTGGACGCTCCAGCGCCTGCTGGTGGCGACGGCGGACTGCACCCGCGTGGTGCGAGCGGCGCAGGGCACTTCCGAAGGCAAGCAGCGCGCGGCGGCCTTCACCGTGCGCGCGTCGGGCGTCGTCGAGCGCTACCTGCCGCAGGTGAAGGACGGCTACACGGCGGCGGTGCTGCTGGCGGAGGGCGGCGCGGAGGGCAGCGTGGCGGAAACCCTGCGCGCTCGCGTGCGTGAAGCGCTGAAGTCCGGCGCGGACGGCACCGCGTGGCTGCCGGTGGAGCCGGACACGGTGCGCGCGGACGGCCAGAGGCCCTCGGAGGCGGAGGCCACGGCGATGGCGGTGCTCGCCCTTCAGGGTGATGCGAAGGCGCCGCTTCCGGACCTGGGCGCCTGGCTGCTCGCGCACTACACGCCGGGCCTGGGCTGGGGGGATGGGCAGGCGAACCGCGTGGGCCTTCGCGCGGCGCTGGCCCTCTTCAAGGCCCCGCTGCCCGCGCAGGTGCGCGTGACGGTGGCGCGCGACGGACAGGTCGTCACCGAGGGCACCTACGACACCAAGGCGCTGCGCGAGGTGCTGTCGCTGGAGGCCGCCGCGCCGGGCTCGGCGGGGACGCACGCGTGGACCGTGCGCGCGGAGCCCGCGGTGCCGGGGCTGGGCTTCTCGCTGGCGCTGTCCGCGGCGGTGCCGTGGAAGGGCGAGGCGAAGGGCGGCCTGCAACTGGCGGTGACGGGGCCCAAGGAGGCGCGCGTGGGGCAGCTGACGAGCGTGCGCGTCCAGGTGGGCGCGCCGTCCTCGCTGCCGCTGCGCTTCCAGCAGGACCTGCCCGCGGGCGTGCAGGTGGATCCCGCCAGCCTGGACGCGCTGGTGTCCTCCGGCCAGGTGACGGAGTGGGACGTGCAGGACGGCGCGCTGAGCCTGAGCCTCGCCCCCCGCGAGCAGGGCGCGCCGGTGCAGGTGGAGTTCCGCGTGCTCCCCACGCTCGGCGGGACGTTGCAGGCGGGCGCGGCGCGGCTGGGCGTGCCCGGCCGTCCGGACATCACCGCGTCACTGCCGCCGTCCACCTGGGCGGTGCGCTGACGCACGCTGGCGCCGTGGGGTCATTCTCCACTCACGGCGCCGGTGCAGGCCCCTTCCGTCTGGCCGCCGGTGCGAGTGGAATGCGCGCCGGAAGCGCGGCAGGGGCCCGGCCCGCCAGGCGCTCCACGCCCGGTGCAATCGCTGCCCGCATGCGTACACTGCAAGTCACACGACGGGTGTGAACATCGCGCGGCTGCGAGAGGAAACGGATGGAGCTTGAAGGCTCCGAACAGGAGGAACTGACCCACGCCCTCCTGGGCGCGTTCGCCTCGGTGGAGGACCTCCACCGGATGGTGGAGGCGAAATGCGGCCGCAGCCTGGTGCCCCCCGTCGAGCGGGAGGGGGCGGCGCGGGCTCGGGCGCTCGTGCGCACCGCGGAGGCGGAAGGGTGGACGGACGTGCTGGTGCGCGGCGCGCACGCGGCGGCGCCGGGCCATCCGCGCATCCGCCGCTTCCTCCAGAGCTACCTGTCCTCCGTGCAACGCAGTGTGTCTGGCAGCGCGCTGGCGCGCATCGTCCAGCAGTCCCGGTTGGCGCTGACGCCGGAGGCCTGGCGCGACCGGCTGACCACGCTGTCGCGGCGCGTGTGCCGCGTGGAGCTGGAAGGGGGGCGCGCGCTGGGCACGGGCTTCCTGGTGGCGCCGGACGTGGTGCTGACGAACTCGCACGTCATCGAGAACCGGCTGCTGGAGGCGCTGCGCGTGCGCTTTGATTTGAAGGTGCTGCCGGACCGCATCGCGGTGCACCCGGGCCGGGTGTACGCGGTGACGGCATGCCTGGCGCAGAGTCCGCACAGCCCGGCGGACCTGATGCACCCGCGTCCGCGCGAGGCCACGCGCGACGAGCTGGACTACGCCTTCCTGCAGATCCAGGACGCCCCGGGAGAGGACCAGTTGGGGAACCGGCCGCGAGGCTTCATCCCGCTGGCGCCGTCCGTGCCCACGGCGTTCACGCCAGGCGCGCTGGCGCTGGTGGTGCAGCACCCCAAGGGCCGGCCCATGACGGTGGCGCTGGACACGTTCCAGGCGGTCAACCGGTCGCAGACGCGCGTCACGTACTGCACGAACACGCATCCGGGTTCATCGGGCTCACCGTGCTTCACGCCGGACCTGGACCTGGTCGCGCTGCACCACAGCGGAGACCCACGCCCGGGCCACGAGTCCGCCGAGGACGACGAAGGCATCCCCCTGGACACCATCCGCGCCAGCCTGTCCACCAGCGTGCTGCGCCGCCTCGGCTGGGGCTGAGCGCATCAGGGGCTCGGCCTGAGCGCCGAAGCGCGAGTGCTACACCCCTGTGACCGGGCTTCGGATCCGCGCGAGTGGACGCGCATGCGAGCGCAGGGGAGGGGGCTGCTATCGTCCTCGCGCATGAGCCTTCCCGCTCGAAGCTTCATGGCCGCGAAGGTCTGGGTCCACACGGGCATGCCACTGACCTGCGCCATGCTCTGCCTGCTGCCCGTGCTCGCGAGCGCCGCGCCGCGCTTCGGACTCGCGGGCCTGTCCTCGAACAACGAGGTGCGCCTGCGCACGTCCACCCCGCACCTGGAGACGGTGCTGCGCGTGGACCTGCTGCCCACGTCCCCGGACGCGGGCATGGAGGACACGCGGGTGACGGTGCTGGTGGATCCGCTGCTCGCGGCGGACGGCACGCAGGTGCCCGTGACGGTGAGCGTGGGGACGGAGCGGAGCGCGATGGAGGTCCCCATCTCCGTGCGGCAACCCGTGACGGTGACGCTGTCCGCGGACCTGCCGGCACCCGGTGACTACCAGGGACGCGTGGTGCTCCTGGGCGATGGCGCGCGGGAGGTCACTCCGCTCGTCGTGCAGCGCGTGGCGTCCGCGCCCACGGTGCAGTTCTATCCGGTGGCGCCCGCGCGCGGCTGGACGCTGGGGCCGTTCTCCGGCAAGGCCACGGTGCGGCTCACCTTCCGGGAGACGGCGGGCGTGGGCGGCGCGGTGGGGCCTCCGGCGGTGGTGCAGCTGGACCGCAAGGCCGGTGGCGCCGGGGATGGCGCGGCGCCCGTGCAGGCGCAGGACGCGAAGTGGTTCTTCCGGGGACCGGACGGCCAGCCGCTGGGACCGGGCAGGGAAGGCGTCCTCCAGGTGCCCGCGTATGGCACCGGCCTGCTGAGCCTGGACGTGGGCGACCTGCCGGAGTCCGGCGAGTACACCGGCACCGTGCGGCTGCTCGTGCCGGAGGGCGGGGCGGTGGAGCAGGCCTTCACCGTCTGGGTGAAGACGCCCGCGATGTTCGGCGCGTTCCTCATCTTCCTGGGCGTGGTGACGTCCGCGGCCGTGCGCTTCTACGTGCAGCGCGTGCGCCCGCGCGTGAACCTGCGCAGCCGGGCGGAGGCCGCGCGCCAGAAGCTGCAATCGCTGGTGCCCGCCCGTCCGCTGGAGCGCGAGGCCGCCGTGGTCGCGTCGCTGCGACGTCAGATAGACGCGCTCCTCGCGGAGATCCAACGGCCGCTGAGCGGGCTCGTGGTGCAGGACTCCGTGCTCACCCTCTTCGAGGCGCGCCTCCAGCTCTTCTCCCTCTGGTCCGTGCTGCTGCGGCAGCTGGAGGGACTCAAGGGCGTGGCGCTGCTGGACGCGGAGCGCAAGCTCAAGGCGGTGGAGACGCTGCTCCAGAATGATCAGGCCACGGCCGCGGACTTCTCCGAACAGGCGCAGATGATGCGCACGCTCGACCTGGAGGCGGTGGCCCGCGCGGTGCTGGAGTCGCGGCTGGCGGAGCTGGAGCAGCAGTCGCGGACGCTGGCCTCGCAGCGCGGGGATGATCCGGTGAGCCGCCGGCTCCAGGGCGAGCTGCCCCTCTACGTGCTGCGAGCGCGTCAGCAGTTGCCCGGCCCCGACCTGGAGGCGTCCCGCCGTCTGGTGGAGACCGCGCGCGAGGCGTTCCTCGAAATCCTCCTGACGGACCTGGAGGACGCCCTCACCGCGAAGGAGCTGCCCGGCGGCTTCACGCAGGAGGCGTGGGCGGAGCTGCGCCTGCGCGTGGGCGAACAGCTGGCCCGGGCGAGGGCCCGCATGCACGCCAGCGTGGACGAGGCGTTCCTCTACTACCAGTCCGCGCACGCGCTGTACCTGCGCGAGCTGGTGGACACCCTGGAGCAGGCGCTGACGCAGCTCCAGGCCCAGGCCGGCGGTGACCTGCACGCCCGCGCGGACTGGCAGACGGAGGTGGACACGCGGCTGGCCGCGGCCCGGGCGCACCTGGACAAGGGCGAGGCGAACCTCGCGGCGCCGGAGTACCGCGCCGCCCGCGACGACTTCGCGCGCCACGTCACGCCTCCGCCGCCCCCAGTCGCCATGGGCGGCCGGATGGACCTGGAGCACGTCCCCTCCGCCGTGACGTTGGATCCGTTCTCGCAGCCCGCGCCGCAGTCACCCGCGCCACCGTCGCCGCTGCCCGGTGGGCCCGCCAGCGGGAACCTCTCCCCGCTGCCGCCGTCGTCCACGAAGGCGAGCACCGACGTGCTGGTGAGCCTGGACTGGATCCCCCTGCCGCGCTCGCGCGACCTGTGGAAGGTGGAGCTCGCGGTGCTGGGGATGATGTCCATCATCGCCGTGCTGCTGGGGCTCCAGGTGCTGGACGTCTTCGCGCCTACGTGGGGCGGCTCCGGCGCGTGGATGACCGCCTTCCTCTGGGGCTTCGGCCTGCACCAGGTGGGCAACGCCACCTTCGACGGCCTGTGGGGCATGGTGTCGCGGATGGAGAAGTAGCGTCAGGGCTGCTTGCCGCGGATGGCGCGCGCGGCCAGCCGGTCCACCAGCGCCGGCGCCACCAGCTTGAGCACCTGTCCCACGCGGCCGGTGAGCGTCATCACGACCTCCCGCTCGCGGCGCTCCATGCCGCGCAGGATGAGGGCCACGCAGGTGTCCACGTCCATGGTGGGGGCGGACTCGTCGCGGAGGCTCTTGCCCAGGGGCTGGCCCTCCGGGCCCAGCGCGTGCGCGCGGATGTCCGTGGCCACGAAGCCCGGCGACACCACGAGCACGTCGGTGCCGGTGCCCAACAGTTCGATGCGCAGCGAATCGAAGAAGCCCTGCATGGCGTGCTTGCTGGCCGCGTAGCCGGTGCGCATGGGCACGCCTGTCTTGCCCGTCAGCGACGACACGGCGACGAGCAGCCCCTTGCGCGCCTTGATGTACGGCAGCGCGTGGAAGGTGCAGTGCACCGCGCCCAGGTAGTTGATGCGCATGAGGCGCTCGTAGAGGCCCAGGTCCTTCACGTCCTCGAAGCGCGAGTGCATGGTGATGCCCGCGTTGTTGACGAGCACGTCCACGCCGCCGAACGCCTCCACCGTGCGCTCCACCAGCCGGCGGCACGCGTCCGGGTCGCCCACGTCGGTGGGCACCGCCAGCGCCTTGCCGCCCGCGGCCTCGCAGCGCGCCTTCACGCGCTCCAGCGCCTGGGCATCCCGCGCCGCCAGCGCCACGGTCGCGCCCCGGCCGGCCAGGGCCACCGCCAGCGCCTCGCCGATGCCCGCGGAGGCACCGGTGACAATCACGGTCTTTCCTTGCATGGCCCCATCCTCTCAGGGGCGCGGCCCGTCAGCCATGGCCTCCCGCGAAGCGCTCCGCGAAGTGCAGTCCGCCAATGAGCAGCAGCCCGCAGAGGAAGCCCACCACGCGCTGGCGTGAGTCCGGGCCCCGGCGCAGCTCCGGCAGCAGGTCCACCGCGCCGATGTAGAGGAACGAGCCGCCGGCGATGGCCAGCACCGTGCCCTGGAGCGAGGGCAGGTACCGCGTGCCCAGGAGCACGCCCACCGCGCCCGCCAAGGCCGTGAGCTGCACCGCGCCCAGCGCGACGAGCGCCTTCGCTCGCGACCAGCCCGCGGCGCGCAGGAGCGCGTAGTCGCCCACCTCCTGCGGCAGCTCGTGGACGATGACCGCGAACGCGGTGGCGAAGCCCGCGTGCGGCGACACGAGGAAGGCCGCCGCGACCGCCGCGCCGTCGCCCACGTTGTGCAGCGCATCCGACGCCAGCAGCGCGCCGGGGAGCGTGGGCGCGCCGGGGTGCCCATGATGATGCGGGTGATGGCCGTGCGCGTGTCCCGCGGCGGCCTCCGCGTCATGGTGGTGATGGCCCAGCGCCCACTCCATCAGCGCCAGCGCGACGAAGCTGGCGAAGGCCCACGCGAAGGCGGCCTCGCCCCGCGCCTCCACCGCCTCCGGGAGCACCTCCAGGAACACCGTGCTCAAGAGCGTGCCGGCGGCGAAGGCCACCAGCGCGGGCAGCCGCCGCTGCAGCCAGCGCTCGGACAGCACGCCGCCCGCGAGTCCGGCCAGGCCGTCCAGCCCCACCGCGATGAAGACGAGCAGGACGGTCCGTGTATCCATCAGGGGGCCATCAGCCACGCGAGCACGGCCTGGGGACCATCCACGTGCACGAAGTGGCCGGCATCGGGGAGCAGGGCCACGGGGCAGCCGCCGGCCTCCAGCCGCCGCGCGCTCTCTTCCGACACGTACCGGCTGCGCCCGCCGCGGATGCAGCGCAGGGGCGGGTGGACGGGGCGCTCCACCGCGGGCCACAGGTCCTCGCCGTTGACGCGCCGGTGCAGCCGCTGGAGCGCGTCGCGGTCGAAGCGCCAGCGCACGCCGTCACCGTCGGGCGTGAGGTTCATCAGCAGCCAGTCCGACAGCCCCTCCGACAGGCCGTTGCCCACGAGGTTCGCGCGCAGGTCCTTGCGGCTGTCGGCGCGCGGCGGGGCCCTCAAGAGGATGTCCAGCACGTAGCCGCTCTCCGACAAATCCAACGGCACGGGGCCGGGCGCGATGTCGAGCAGCGCCACGCTGCCCACACGCTCGGAGGCCTCCAGGCTCGCGGCCAGGGACACGCGGCCGCCCAGCGAGTGGCCCACCCAGTCCACCGCGCCGGTGAAGCCCTTCGCCTCGAGCGTGTCCACCACGTCGCGCGCGAGCGTGGTCAGGTCCGCGTCCGGGGACAGGGCCGGGGAGGTGCCGTGGCCGGTGAGGTCCGGCAGGAGGATGCGGCGGCGCGGATCCGCCTGCGTCCACGCGACGGCCAGTGAGCGCAGGTTGCGCCCCGTCCCGAGGAAGCCGTGCAGCATCACCGTGGGCACGTCGCCCGTGCCCACCTGGAAACTTTCGAGCACCACGCCACCACCGCCTTGTGTCGCATGCCTTGACCTGGAGGCACGCCTGCCGCTTCATACCGCGAACCCCCTTGGCGTCGAGGTGAACCCGATGGCATCCGTCTCCTGGTTGTTGCTGGCGCTTGCTGCAAACCCCGTCGCGGCCCCGGCCCCGGCTCCGGCGGACCCGAAGGTCGCGGTGGCCACGGTGCTGGATGACTGGCACCGCGCGGCGGCCGTCGCGAACGAGCCGCGCTACTTCTCCTTCTTCACGCCGGACGCGGTCTTCATGGGCACGGACGGCACGGAGCGCTGGACGGTGGACCAGTTCCGCGCGTGGGCGAAGCCCTACTTCTCCAAGGGCAAGGCGTGGTCCTTCAAGTCCGTGTCCCGCAACGTCTTCTTCTCCAGGGACGGACAGGTGGCCTGGTTCGACGAGGCGCTGGACACGCCCAACCTGGGCCCCGCGCGCGGCAGCGGCGTGCTGGTGAAGGACGCGGCCGGCTGGAAGATCGCCCAGTACAACCTCTCCGTCCCCATCCCCAACGACTTGATGGGCGAGGTGACGAACCGCATCGCCACGTACTCGAAGGCAAAGCCAGCCACACCGCCCGCCCCGGCGCAGCCGCCTGCCAAGAAGCCTTGAGCACGATTGCCAGCACGCGTCATGGCCGCGCTTCATGACAGAACCATGACAAACGCATGGCGGAGATAAGGCCCTCCGCCAATTCCTACGCTGTAGGTTGGTGTCCTTCGCCGCTCTGCACCGGAGGCCCCACCCATGCGTGTCATCACCCCCGACCTTCTCGTCGCGGCCGTGACGGAACTCTCTCGGGGATCGAAGCTGGTCCGACTGAAGGACGTGCTGGCCTGGTGTGATTGGAACGGCGTGGACGCCCAGGGCGACGGCCTGAAGAACCAGGCGCTGTGGGACGCGGAGCGGGCCGAGGCCCAGACGCACCGCCGGTTGTTGCGGTTCAAGAGCGGGGAGTGCAAGCAGTCCCGCATGGGCTGGGCGCTCGTCCCTCACGGCGCCAAGGCGCGGGAGCTGGCCACGGACCTGCGCTGGTGCGAGCAGCTGTGGAACGGTGAGGACTGGAGCTGGCTGGGCGGCGTCGCGCCCGTCCCCGAGCGCCGTCCCAACCGCGTGCGGGACGTGGAGCAGGCGCCCGCCTCCCCGTAAATCCGGGGCGTGCTTAAGTTCGGGCAGGCCCCCTCCCCACGGGAGGGGCTCATCATGAACAATCCCGAACTCGATCGCCTGATCTCCGAGAACCAGTTCCATCCCAATGTTGAATGGCGCCTCGTTGCCGGAAAGGGACGAGGCGTCTTCGCGCGCCGGTTCCTGCCGAAGGGGACGCTCGTGGAGTGGGCGCCCATCAGCCGCTTCCCCGCGAGCGACCTGAAGCCGGTGGACCACCGCGACTGCCAGGCGCACCACCACGTCTTCACCTGGGGCACGGAGCCCGGGCGGGGGAAGGCGTACGCGTGGGGCATGCTGGCGCTCTACAACCACTCGAAGACGCCGAACGTGGAGCTCATCGACGGGCCGGTGCCGGACACCGGCGCCGCCGTGGCGCTGCGTGACATCCAGCCCGGCGAGGAGCTGTGTCTGGACTACGGCATCACGTGGTTCGACGCGCGCTGACGGCGCGTCCCTCAGGGCAGAAGGTTGACGTGGAGGCCCGGCGTGCGGCGCTCCGCCGCCCGCTCCACCACGCGCCCCAGGCGAAAGAGCAGGTGCTCCTCGTAGGGCCGCCCCATGAGGTGCACGCCCACGGGCAGGCCCGCGCGGTCGAAGCCCGCGGGGACGGAGAGGGCAGGGCAGCCGGTGAGGTTCGCCAGGCGGATGAAGCGCATGAGCGCGTCCACCACCGGCAGGTTGGACTCGCCCGCCGGGAGCGCCGCTTCGGGGATGGCGGGAGCGGTGCTGGCCGTCGTCGGCGTGACGATGACGTCCACGTCCGCCATGAGCGACAGCAGCTCCCGCGTCAGCCGGTGCCGGTGCCGCAGCGCATGGATGAGGTCCGTGGCGCGGAAGTGACGCCCCAGCGCCAGGTTGGTGCGCGAGTCGAGCCCGAACACCGACGCGCGGGCCTTCACCTGCGGTAGCATCGCCTCCGCCATCTCGCTCAGGATGATGCAGCTGTGCGTCCAGAGAATCGTGTTGAGGTCCGGCGCGGGGAGCTCCACCACCGTGGCGCCCGCGTCGGTGAGGGCGCGCACGGCCTCGCGGCAGCGCGCCACCACGTCCGGATCCGCGTCCTCGAAGTACGGCGTGCAGAGGCCCAGCCGGACGCCCTGGAGCGTGCCGTCCTCGTAGCCTGACAGGTGATGTGGCGGCTGCTGCCGGGAGGCGACGTCGAGTCCGTCCGTCCCCGCGACAATCGCATACACCGCCGCGACGTCATCCACGGTGAGGCCCAGGGGGCCCACGTGCGCCACGTTCCAGCACAGCGGCGGCACGCCCGTCTCCGGGATGCGGCCCCAGGTGGCCTTGAGCCCGACGACGCCGCACAGCGCGGCGGGGATGCGGATGGAGCCGCCGCCGTCCGCGCCGATGCTCGCCGGACACAGGCCCGCCGCCACCACGGCGCCGGAGCCGCTGGAGCTGCCGCCGGTGATGTGGCCCCGGTTCCACGGGTTGCGCGCGGCGCCGTGGTGCGGGTTCAACCCGATGGGGTTGATGCCAATTTCATGCATGTTGGCCTTGCCCAGGATGACGGCGCCCGCGGCCTTCAAGCGCGCCGCGACGGTGGAGTCGGTCCGCGCGGGCTCGGTGCGGAACGTGGTGCCCAGCGTCGTGGGGAAGCCCGCCAGGTCCAGCTCGTCCTTGATGACGACGGGCACGCCGTCGAGCACGCTCAAGGGCGCCCCCGCGCGCAGCCGCGCCGAGGACGCCTCCGCCGCCTGAAGGACCTCCTCCGGCTTGCGAGCGATGAAGAGGCCCAATCGGTCCGCGCCGCCATCCAGCCGCTCGATGGCTTCGTGGGCCCGGCGGGCCACGGCCACCGGATCCGCGCTCCCGTCGCGGTAGGCCCGAGCGAACGCCGCGACCGTCTCCCGCTTCGGCTCCACGGGCGACGCCGCGACGGCGCGCGCGGCCTGTTCCACCGGTGTCTGTGATTCGGCGGGAGGCGCTCCGTGGGGCAGCGGGTACTGGATGGGCGGGGCATCGCCCGCGGACAGCTCGCGCCACTGCTCGATGCCGCTGTCGCGCATCAACTTCTCCAGCAGCGCCGGGCCCACGCCGCCCCGCTCCAGCGTGTTCACCATGGCCTTGAGGGGCATGCCAGAGAGTCGCGGAGCCTTCACCGGAGCGCGTCGGTAGGTCATGGGACGCAAGCCTAGCGTGCCGCCTGTGATAAGGGCTGGCGTTGATTCCATGGGCATCGCGCTGATGATCGACAATGTCGCCACGGAGCCGGGACAGGTGGTCTGGGACATCGGGACCGCGACGCCCGGCCGTCCTGGGGCGACAACCTCTCGCCCGACATCACCTCGTTGGCGAACTACTTCGTCACCAGCACCGGCCGTGACCTGTTCGACGCGCTGCTGGAGAACCTGGAGTTCCTGCGCGACCAGGGCCACGGGCCCGCGACGCTGACGCGGCTGTGAGCGGCGGGAGCCTTCGCCGGGCGTGATACACAGGGCGGTGTGATGAGCCCACACCGTCGAATCGTCTCCTTCGCGCTGTGTCTGCTGGCCGCCGCCACCGGCTGCAAGAAGGAGGCGCCGGCCGCGCCTCCCAGGCCCACCATCGGCCTGGTGCTGGGATTGGGAGGCCGGGGCGACCACGCGTTCAACGACTCCGCCCTGCGCGGGCTGGAGCTGTGGTCCGCGGGGATGAAGTACGAGAAGGCCGGCTACCAGGAGGCCTCCGCGCAGGAGCGGCAGGCCTCGATGGCCCCGGACATCGCCTCGCGCGCGCAGGAGCTGGCCCCGCTGGGCATCACGCCGGTGGTCCTCCAGAGCCGCGTGGCGGAGGACTACGAGCCGAACCTCCAATTGCTCGCGGACCAGCACGTGTCCATGGCCATGGGCGTGGGCTTCATGCTGGAGAACGCCGTGGAGACGGTGGCGCGGCGCAACCCGTCGCTGCCCTTCCTGCTGGTGGACAGCCCGCTGCTGGACGCGCAGGGCAAGGTCATCACGCTGCCCAACGTGCGCACGGTGGTGTTCCGCGAGGAGGAGGGCTGCTTCCTCGCGGGCGCCCTGGCCGGACTGGCCACCCGGACGGGCCGGGTGGGCATGGTCGGCGGGATGAAGATTCCCCTGGTGCAGCGCTACGAGGCGGGCTTCCGGGCGGGCGTGGCCGCGACGAACCCGAACGCCACGGTGCTGGTCAACTACACCGGCAGCTTCACGGACTTCGCCCTGGGCAAGCAGGTGGGGCAGGACCTGCTGCTCAAGAACACGGACGTCCTCTTCGCGGCGGCCGGCGTGGACGGCTTGGGCGCCATCCAGGCGGTGAAGGAGGCGAGCGACGCGGGCAAGGCCGTGTATGTCATTGGCGTGGACACCGACCCGTCCCACCTGGCGCCCAAGGCGGTGCTGTCCGCCGTGGTGAAGCACGTGGACCTGGTCGTCTACGAGGCCATCCGCGAGCAGCGCCAGGGGCGCCTCCAGGGCGGCAACGTCTCGCTGGGTTTGAAGGAGGGGGCATGGGGCTGGCGCCCGTGCGGCTGGACTTCCCCGGCAAGCAGGACGCGCTGCGCACCGTGGACGCGCTCCGGGCGCGCATCGTCTCCGGGGAGCTGAAGGTCCCCACGCAGCCCGCTCCCTGAACGGGCGGCCTGGCTTCGTGCTACTGCCCGGGGCCGGCACGGCGTACACCGTAGCCCCAGGAGGAGTCCCCATGTCCGGTCCCCAGAAGATCGTCACCTGCCTGTGGTGCAACTTCAACGCGGAGGAGGCCGTCGCCCTCTACACGTCTGTCTTCAAGGACTCGAGGATCCTGAGCGTCAGCCGGTACACGGACGCGGGCCCCGCGCCCAAGGGCACGGTGCTGACCATCGACTTCGAGCTCGCGGGACAGCGCTTCATCGCGCTCAATGGCGGACCCGGCCTTCCCTTCACGGACGCCGTGTCACTGAGCGTGGACTGCGACACGCAGGAGGAGCTGGATGCGTACTGGGACAAGCTCCTCGCGGGCGGAGGCAAGCCCGTGCAGTGCGGCTGGCTCAAGGACCGCTTCGGGTTGTCCTGGCAGATCGTCCCCACCTACATGCAGCAGGTGATGCAGGACCCGGACGAGGCGAAGCGGGACCGCGTCATGCGCGCGATGCTGAAGATGGTGAAGCTGGACATCGCGGAGCTGAAGCGGGCGGCGGAGGCGCGGTAGCCGCCGCGACCGCCTAGAACGCGAAGAGCGGCCCGCGCGTCTCCACCTTCAGCTGGCCCTGGTTGATGGCCATGATGAGCCGGCGCAGCAGGTCCTCGCGCTGCTGCATCGTGAGGGAGGGCGCGGACGCGGACAGCTCGCGCGCCTGGGCCTCACCCCACCGGCGGGCGGAGAGGGCCCGGTCCACCACGTCGGTGGTGTGCGCCCACGCCGCGGCGTTCTGCGCCTCCGGCACCGGCGGCTCCTGGGGCGGCCGGCCGTCGTCCTGGGGCCCGGGCCCCTGCGGGGCCACCTGCGCCGCCTGCGCCTGCAACGCGCGGGTCACGGCCTGCTCCAGGCGCGCGTCCAGGTCCGCCGGCAGCTCGGGCGCCCGGGCCGGTGCGCCGGGCAGCGCGGCCACGGGGCCCTGGCGCTGCGCGAGCAACTGGTCGAGGCGCTCCTCCATCCGCTCCAGCCGGGCCTCCAGGTCCTGGGAGCTGGCGGAGGCGCGCTGGCCCTGCACGAACAGGGCGAGCCCCGCGCCGAAGAACATCAGGTTGAGCACGACGAGCGTGCGGCTGAAGGAAGACATGGCGCGGGGCTGCCTCTAACGAACGACGCTCAGGGCTGCTTGGGGTCGTGGTGGGAACCGGTGCCCACCATGATGCTGGTGCAGGCGCCCGTGTTGTCGTAGGCGACCTGCAGGTACGAATCCGAGTTCAGTGAGCGGATCACCGAGACCAGGTTGGCATTGGTGGTGTAACAGCTCGCGTTGGTGCCAATCGAGTCCGTCGCGAAGCACACGCCGTAGCCAGACGAGTTGGTATAGCAATACAGGTTCTGATTGCTGTCCGTGCTGTTGCGGGCCGTCCCCATGCTCCCGCTGAAGAAGCGGCCCACGGTATCAACGGTGACGGGAAAGCCGCCCTTGCTGCCGGCGAAGCTGGCGGTGGACAGACCCATGGCGAGGCACAGACCGAACATCATTCCCATCTTCTTCATGTGGATTCCCCCTGCGGGATGAATGGTTGTCCTGGGCGCTCCAGGCGTTTCCAGGCGCGTGAGAGGATATGCCAGGGCGCTGACGATTTCCAGGCTTTCAGGTGTAGTCCGGGAGCGTGAACCACTCGGGCAATGGGCGCGTGGGGCCGCTCAGCCGCGCCACCGCATCCTCCAGCGCGTCCTGGTTGGCCCAGACGATGTCCGCGTCGCCGTGCTGGCCCACCAGCTCCAGGATGAAGTGGCAGAAGAGGCCGCCATCGCGCGCGGCGGCGAAGCCATACGAACGGCACGCCAGCGGCCGGTGCGCATAGACGCGGCAGGCCTCCTGCCGGGCCAGCGCTTCGACTCGGGAAGTGATCACAGCCACGGCGGCAGGGCCACCAATCATGGCTGCCGGAGATGTCGGCCGCTCGCGCCTCCAGCGCGCGACGCGCTTCGTCTGGCGTGCTCATCGGAGTTCCCTTCTTGCTGCCTGTGTTATGGCGCGCGGCTCCCCCTTCTTCCAAGGAACCTCATCGTGAGACGCGCCTGGATGTCCTTGCTGTGCCTGTCCCTCCTGTCGGCGTGCGGGCCGGAGCCCGTGGTGGCCGCTCCCGTCACCGTGTCCTCGCCCCTGACCCTGTCGAAGCTGCGCGTGAGCAGCAACGGCCGCTTCCTGGTGAAGGCGGACGGCACGCCGTTCTTCTGGATGGCGGACACGGCCTGGCAGCTCATCCCGTACCTCAACCGCGACCAGGCGGCGACGTACCTCCAGAACCGCGCGGACCAGGGCTTCACCGTCGTGCAGGCCGTGGTGCTGGGGCCGCTCACCGGCCTGTACTCCAACGCGCAGGGCGACGTGCCCTTCCTCAACAACAACTTCACGACGCCCGCGGTGACGCCGGGCAGCGACCCGGCCAATGCCACCCAGTACGACTTCTGGGACCACGTCGACTCCGTCGTCGACCAGGCGGAGGCGCGCGGCCTCTACGTGGCGCTGCTGCCCCTGTGGGGCACGCTCGTGCAGGACGGCTATCTCACGCTGTCCAACGCGCAGGCGTATGGCCAGTTCCTGGGCAGCCGGTACGCGGGCCGCTCCATCATCTGGGTGCTCGGCGGTGACGTGAGCCCCGCGGGCTACGAGTCCGTCTGGCGCGCGCTGGCCAAGGGCATCGCCATCGGCGCGTCGGGTTCGGAGGACTACAGCCAGGTGCTGATGACCTTCCACCCGAAGGGCGGCGCCAGGTCCTCCACCTGGTTCCACAACGAGGCGTGGCTGGACTTCAACATGCAGCAGAACGGCCACTGCACGGACACGGACGTCTACAACCGCATGGCCAGCGATTACGCCCTGTCGCCCGCGAAGCCGTCGCTGGATGGCGAGCCGCTCTACGAACAGTTCCCTATCTGCTTCAACGCCGCCAACGGTTTCTCCAACGACTACGAGGTGCGCAAGTACGCGTACTGGAGCGTGTTCGCGGGCGCGCTCGGTCACACCTATGGGCACAACGCCGTCTGGCAGATGTACGCGCCGGGCCGCTCGCCGCAGTTCAGCCCGCTGAGCTACTGGTACGACGCGCTCAACCACGCGGGCGCGGGGCAGATGCGCCACCTGCGCCGGCTCATCGAGTCGCGGCCCATGCTGGAGCGCACGCCGGACCAGGCCCTGCTGGCCTCCAGCGCGGGGACGGGCACGCAGCGCATCCAGGCCACGCGCTCCTCGAGCGGCGCCTACGCCTTCGTCTACAGCGCGTCCGGGCTGGCCTTCACGGTGAACATGGGCCGGCTCACCGGCGGGACGGTGCGCGCCACCTGGTACAACCCGCGCACGGGCGCGGCGAGCGTGTCGGGCACCTTCGCCAACACGGGCACGCGGCAGTTCACGCCACCTGGCAGCGGGGCAGGGAATGACTGGGTGCTGGTGCTGGACGACACCACGCGCAACTTCCCGCTGCCGGGCGGCACGCCGCCGCCGGTGAACGAGGCCTACGCCACGCAGTCCGCGTCGGCGTCGCCCTCCACCGTGGCGCCGGGGCAGACGGTGAACCTGTCGGTGTCCATCCATGCGGCGGGCGCGGCGTCGGGCCGCAACGTGAAGCTCAACGTGCGGGATGCGGCGGGCACCTACCTGGCCGGTGTGCCGTTCGCGAACCAGGCGTTCGCGCAGGGCGAGCTGAAGACCTACACGATGGCCTACGCGGTTCCGTCCACCCTGGCCAACGGGACGTACTGCCTGACGTCGGGCGTGGCGGATGCCACCTGGGCGACCTGGCTCTACTGGGACAACTGCGCGGCGTCGTTCACGGTGTCCAACGCGCCAGTGCCGCAGGTGGGCTTCACGCTCGTGTCCGCGTCCACGTCACCCACGACGGTAGCGCGGGGCGGCACGGTGCGGCTCACCAGCACCTTCCAGGCGGCGGGCGCGGCGAGCGGCGTGAACGTGAAGCTGGACGTGCGCAATCTGGCGGGCACGACCACGGTCGCCAGCAACCCCCTGGCCAACCAGGCGTTCACGCAGGGCCAGACGCGCACGTTCCAGGTGGACTACGCGGTCCCGACGACGCTGGCCCCTGGCGGCTACTGCCTGGCGACCGGTGTCTCCACCGGGGACTGGTCCAGTTGGTACGTGTGGAACGGCTGCGCCGCGACCTTCACGGTGCAGTAGCGGCGCCTCAGTGGACGCGCTTGGACGCGGCGCGTCCGCTGGTCTTCGCTCGGGCCTTGCCGGCGGGCTTGCCCTTGGCGGTGGAGTGGGACGAGGGTCCAGGTTGGATGCTCGCCCACTCCGCGTGCGGAGGTCCCGGCGTCGCGCTCCGGCTCAGCCCGCGGTCCAGCCGCCGTCGATGTCGAGCACCTGCCCCGTGGCGTAGGCGCACGTCGCGAGGAAGAAGGCCGCGTCCGCCATGTCGTGCACGGTGCCTGGCCGCTTGAGCGGGACGTTGCTCACGAGCGCGTCCAGGAACGCGCCGACCTGGTCGGGCGGGACGCCCCAGTCGATGTCCGTGTCGCGGGTGAGCCCGGGGGAGAGGACGTTGACGCGGATGCCCTTGGGCGCGAGCTCCACGGACAGCGAGCGGCCCATGGCGTTGACCGCGCCGCACAGGCCCGCGCCGCCCGCGTAGTTCACCAGCGCCGTGTGGCCCGCGATGCCGGAGCACAGAAGGATGGCGCTGCCCGGGGCCATCTTCGGGACGGCGTAATGGCAGGCGGAGAGCTGGCCGAAGAAGCGGTCGTTGAAGAGGGCCCGCCACGACTGCGAGGGCACGGACTCCACCGCGCCGAACACGGCGCCGCCCGCGCACGTCACCAGCAGGTCCACGCGAGGCACGGAGTCGATGAGCCGCTTCACCTGCGCGTCGTCGCCTACGTCGGTGACGACGCTCCGGGCGCCCCGGCCAATCTTCGCCGCCGCGTCGTCCAGGCGCTGCTGGCGGCGTCCGGCGATGACCACCTCCGCGCCCTCCCTGGCGAAGCGCTCCGCGATGGCGAAGCCAATGCCCGTGCTTCCGCCCGTGACGACCGCGATCTTCCCGTCCAATGCGCCCATGTGTGTGTCTCCTTGGAAAGACATACGAAGAGAGCGGACCAGTCTGGCTCTTTCTCCCAGGGGCCTGGAGCAGACGGTGCGCGACGCCCCCGGACCGGGGTAGACACACGGCATGTCCGCCCTGCTCGACAGCGGCGTGCGCCCGGGCGCCGAGGTGCGCTGCCCTGGATGCATCCGCTTCATCCCTGCTGACGCCGCGTGCCCGCATTGCCTGTGTGGTGCCATCCCTCCGGAGCGCTATGGCTCCGCGCGGGCGTTGCTGAAGTCCGGAGTGGATCGCTTCGCCCTGGCGGCCCGCACCGCCGCGCTGGAGCCCTCACAGGTGGCGGTGCTGGAGGCTCGCTACGCACGGCAGTGGGGCGCGGTGCTGCGACTCGCCGAGGACGCGCGGCGCATCGAGACCCACCTCGTGCAGCGCGGCTTCACGCGGGAGCTGGAGGACGCCTGGGCGCTGATACTGCCCATCGAAGAGACGGCCCTGGAGGAGATGCTCGCGCCCTTCAGCCCCATGCCGGACTCGCTGATGTGGCTGGCGGACAAGTCTCCGGATCCGACCCTGCGCCTGCTGGCCGCGCTCGCGTGCGTGCACCAGGGCGACGGGTCGCGGGAGGCCCGCTTCTCCGTGAGCAACCAGTTGCTGCACGGCGAGGGGCGCATGGCGGTGGAGGCCATGCTCGCCCTGACGCGCTGGCGCAACGGCCTCTCCCCGCGCCTGAGTCCCGAGGAACGCGAGCGGATCCGCCTCCTCGCCCTGGGCGTGCTCGACGTACCGGAGCTGTCCTCGCGCGCCGCCGTCGCGTGGTCGCGCGTATCGCGGGAGGCGACGCCGGAGAGCGTCTCCGCCGCGCTGCACCGGGGGCTGTATGGCCAGGACGCCGACGTCCGCTTCGAATGCGCCCTGTGCCTCCACGACGAGATGGAGGTCTCCCAGGCGCTGGACTCCACTGACGCGGACGTCGCCCGCTTCGCGCGGCGCATCCTGAGCCAGTGGGGCTCGCGCCGGCTGCTCGCGCGGTTGCGGCAGGACGGCGACGCGGCCTTCGCGAAGGAGGTCCTCCGCGAACTGCCCTCGCCTCCGCCCGAGGGCGCGCTGGAGGCGCTGCTCACCGTGTCGCTGCGCACGGTCGGGTCGCTCGCGAGTGAGCTGCTCTCCTTCGCGAAGCGGCTCTCCTTCCGCGCCTGGGGCGTGGAGGGTCAGCAGCAGTGGGCCCGCTGGGCGCGCTCGGTGCTGCGCGACCTGCCCGCGGAGACCGCGCTGGACTTCTTCGAGTGGGCCGCCACGCCTCCCCGCGACGACGACGAGGCTCCCGAAGAGGAGGAGTCCGAGGCGATGTGGGCCTTCCTGGAGGAGACCGTGCACGCCATCGACCGGGGCACGACGAAGGAGCGCATCGCGTGCTTCGGGGACACCGCGTTCGCGCGCTTCCTGCACCACTCGGGCGTGGACGAACAGCGGCGGCTGAACGACTGGGCCCGCGATGCGTACAGCGGCAACACCCTGCTGGAAGCGTTGATCACCTTCCCCTCGCGGGCCCGGAGCATGGGCCTGGTCCCGGACACCCGGATTGAAGAGAAGCACCCCGACCCGGGACACGCGGGCCGGCTGCTCATGGCCGTCTGGGAGGGGCCGGGCCAGCACCTCCTGGTGACGCCGCTGTCGCGCGTGGTGCGCTCCTGGAGCGCCCTCTCCGGCCGGGAGCTGCTCGTCGAGGCCGTCTGGCGGCGCTTCCAATCCCATCCCGCGGAGCGCGGTGCCCTGCTCACCGCCTTCGCCGGCTGGCGCAACCACCTCTGGGAATACCAGTGCGAGGTGGAGCCGGATCCGCTGGCGCGCTTCCAGTCCTGGTGGCGCGTGGATCCCGAAGGGCTCTACCAGCAGACGCGATGGCTGCTGGACGACGCGCCGGTGGACGCGCTGCCCCGGCGGCTGCGCGCCCTCTGGGACGCGGCGGAGGAACTGGTGGTCATGCGCCCGCGCACCGCGTCCCTGTCCGTGTCGAGGGGCGCCATGGCGCTGCGCAACGGGCTGGAGTCCCGCGACGCGGCCGTCCTCCCGGCGCTGGACGCGGAGCTGGACCACTTCGAGGCGTGGCTGCCCGCCTTCGAGCGGCGCGTGCGCACCACGCCGTCCCCGGCGGAGGAGTCGGACATCCAGCGCGACTTCCTGGACGACACGCACGACGCGCTGCGGATGATGCGGGAGCGCCGCGAGCGCAGACGCGAGAACGAGGAGCGCGAGCGCCGGCGCGAAATCGACCGCCAGGTGGCCGAGTCCCGCCGCCGCGACCAGGAGCGCCGCGCCGAGGTTGCCCGCCGCGACGCCGAGGCGCGCGAGGCCCAGCAGGCCATCGAACGCGAGCAGCAGGAGACGAAGGCCCGCGTGCAGGCCCAGTTGATGCTGTCCACGCTCCAGCCGCGCGTGCCGCCCAAGCCCGTGGACCAGGAGGTGGTCTTCCCGGAGACGGCCTTCCCCACGCTCGTGGACTACGCGCGGATGATCATCGCGATGCAGCGGGGCGCGGACGTGATGAAGCTCTTCGACACGCTGGGGCTCACGCCCGTCACCTGGGCCGCGCAGGCGAACGCCTGGGGCCAGCGGATGGTGGGCCGCATGGAGCTGGCCCTGCGCTTCGGGGAGCTGCTGACGGCGCCCTGGGAGTGACGTCCCCGGGCGCCGCCGTGAAGGCCCGGGGCGCTACTGCGCGGTGGCGCCGCCGTCGAGGACCATCTCCGCGCCGGTCATCAGCTTGGACTCGTCCGACGCCAGGTACACCACGGCGTTGGCCACGTCGTCCGGCTCACCGAAGCGGCCCGCGGGGATGCCCTTGAGCATGCGCGCGCGCGTCTTGTCCGCCTGGCCGCCGGCCTGGGCCAGCGCCTCCACCATGGCCGTCTCCACGTAGCCCGGGTGGATGGAGTTGCAGCGGATGCCATAGCCCTTGTACGCGCAGTGCAGCGCCACGGACTTGGACAGCATGCGCACGCCGGCCTTGCTGGAGCAGTACGCGGGGAACTGCGGCACGCCCACGAGCCCCGCGATGGAGGAGATGTTGATGATGGAGCCGCCCTGCGACTTCGTCTCCCGCATCACGCGGATGCCGTGCTTGCAGCCCAGGAACACGCCGTCCAGGTTGACCGAGTGCACGAGCTTCCACTCGTCCAGGGACATCTCCTCGATGTCCTTCACGATGCCCATGCCCGCGTTGTTCACCAGCACGTCCAGCCGTCCGAACTTCTCCACCGTGCGCGCCAGCGCGCTCACCCACTGGTCCTCGCGCGTGACGTCCAGCGCGACGAACAGGCCCGCGTCGCCCAGTTCCTCCGCCACCGCGCGAGCTTCCGCCTCGCGCCGGTCGGTCACCACCACCTTCGCGCCCTCGCGCGCGAGCAGCCGCGCGGACGCGGCACCCAGGCCCCCCGCGCCGCCCGTCACCAGGGCCACCTTGCCTTCGACTCGCTTCATGGTCGTCGTTCCTTCATGTGAGCGGCGGGTGCTTCACGCCGCGGGGTTGGGGGTGAGGAGAATCTTCCCGTTGCGGCCCGGCTCCAGCGCGCGCTTCACCGCGTCGTGGATGCGCTCCAGCGGATAGGTGCCGTCCACGGGCGCCTGGAGCGTGCCCACGCCCATCAGCTCCGCCAGCCGCGCGAGCGTGGCGTTCTGCTCCTCGCGCGGGGCGTCGCGCAGCCAGCGCGTCAGCCAGAAGCCGCGCAGGGTGACGTCCTTGAAGATGGAGGCCGCCGCGGACAGCTGGGGCCCCTTGCCGCTCATGGCGCCGTAGTTCACCAGCACGCCGCCCGTGGCCAGACAGTCGCCCACCCTGCGGGCGGAGTCGCCGCCCACCGCGTCGATGCCCAGCCGCACCTTCGCGCCGCCCGTGGCCGCGCGCAGCTGCTTGGGCAGCTCATCCGTGTCCAGCAGCACCGCGTCCGCGCCCTGGGCCTTGAGCTCGTCCGCCAGCTCCTGGCGGCGCACGACGTTGGCGGTCTTCAGGCCCATCACCTGCGCCAGCGTGATGAGGTAGCGGCCCACCGCGGAGTTGGCGGCGTTCTGCACCACCCACTCGCCGGGCTGGAGCGTCACGAACTGGCGCAGCATCAGGTAGGCGGTGGGCGGGTTGATGAGCAGCATGCTCGCCTGGAGCAGGTCCAGGCCCGGCGGCACGGGCAACAGCTGCGCGGCGGGCGCGGTGAGGTGGGTACGCCAGGTGCCCGCGCCCAGCGGCAGGAACACGAGGTCGCCCACGTTCACGGCGTCCGTGCCGGCCACCTCCACCACGCGGCCCACGCCCTCGTTGCCGGGCGTGGCGGGCAGCTTGGGCAGCACGCCGTACTCACCGGAGAGGGTGAGCAGGTCCGAGGGGTTGATGGGCGTGGCCAGCACGGCCAGCCGCGCCTCGCCGGGCTTCAGCGGCACAGGCGGCTCCTCCACCACCTGGACGACATCGGGGGGCGGCCCGAAGGCCGAGAAGCGCACTGCTTTCATGGCATTGCTCCCGCGCTGTGAAGGCGGCGCCACCCTAACCGCCTTCCGCGCTGCTGCCGAGCGTGCGCTGTGACTCCACGCGCGGTGTGCATCCGCGAGTGGATGGATCCGCCCGGCCTGCATTCGTCGCCCGCGGGGCGCGGTGCTCTGTCCACCCGAGGACGCGAGAGGAAGGAGGCTACCGGCCGTCGACGATCGGGCCTCGCCATGAAGGTGGGGGCTGCACAGGTTCCGAAATGGACCCCTCGGTGGGGCGGGTGGGGACGGGCGAGGAGGGCGAGTGAGCAACGTGCACCACGAAGGGGCCCTGGCCGGGCCGGGGGCCGTCGTCAGGGAGGGGCTTTCCACCACACCGTGCGTCTGGAGACGCAGGCTGCTCACGGTGCTCAAGCCCCTGTTCGCGATGGGGGGCCTGGGCATGCTGGGCACCCTGGTGCACAAGGCCGGCGCGGGGGAACTGAAGGCGACGCTCGCGGACGCGCTGCCGCTGCTCCCCTGGGTGGTGTTCCTCGAAATGGGACGGCAGGCCTGCGACGCCACGGCGACGCGCCTGTCCTATGGCGCCCGCTCGGGGCAGGTTCCCCTGTCGGTGTTGGTGAGGGCGCAATTGATTGGCACCGCGGTGTCGAGCATGGCGCCCGCGGGCCGGACGGCGGCGGAGGCGACGAAGGCGACGATGTTGACGCCCTACACTGGCGGCGCGGCGGCGGCGGCGGCGGCGGCCACGTCGCAGTCGGCGTCGCTGGGGGCCGGAGGGCTCATCTCCTTCCCGTGCGCGCTGGCGGCCTACGTGATGACGGGCTGGAGCGCGTTCACGGTGGCGATGCTGGTGCACGGCTTCGTGTTGCTGCTCGCGTCGCTGGGCGTGCGCGCGGCGCTCCGGGCGAAGCGGCTGGGCGCGTGGATGCGCAGGCGGTGCGGGAAGTGGGGCACGCACGCGGAGGCATTCCAGACGTCGGTGTGCGCCGGAGGGCTGTGTCCGTGGCGGCCAATGCTGGCGTTCCTGGGCAGCCGGGTGTTGCAGGTGATGCAGTACGCGGTGCTGGCGCACGCGGTGGGCATCGACGCGACGGTGGTGCAGGCGCTGTTCACGCAGGGGCTCTACCTGGTGGCGCTGGCGATGGGCTCGCTGGTGCCCGGGCAGGTGGGCGTGACGGACGGCATGTTCTCGCTGGCGGCGGGAGCGATGGGGACCACGGCCGCGAAGGCCATGTCCATCGCGCTGCTCGCGCACACGGTGCAGGCGGTGTTCGTGCTGGTGGGGGCGCTCACGCCGCTGGTGTGGCGCGCGAAGGCGAAGGTGGCGGCCGCCGCGCCGGTGGTGCCGCCCGTGCTGCCCGCGCCCGTGTACCGCTGAAGAGCCTCAGGCCGGACGCACCTGCACGGGCGTCCCGCTGAAGGCCGCGTTGCCACTGACGACGTCCAGCGCTTGATCATCCGTGAGGTCGTTGATGCTGGCGCCCGCATGCGCGCTGGCGACCTGCTGGCGGATGCCCGGACGCTGGTGGCCGTAGCCGTGCGGCAGGCTGACGACGCCGGGCATCACGTCGGCGGTGACGGCGACGGGCACGGTCACTTCACCCACGCGCGAGCGGATGGTGGCGTTCACGCCATCGGTGAGCCCGATGCGTGAGGCGTCGTCCGGGTGGATCATCAGCGTGCAGCGCGGGCGGCCCTTCACCAGTCCCGCCACGTTGTGCATCCAGGAGTTGTTGTCGCGCAGGTGCCGCCGGCCGATGAGCAGCAGCTCGCCCTCGCGGGGGGCCGCGTCGTCCGGGAACGCGGCGCGAAGCCGGGCCACGTCCGCGACGAACAGCTCCGGCGCCAACTGGATGCGCTTGGAGCGGTTGCGGAGCCGGCCGGGCAGGCTGGGCTTCAACGGCCCCAGGTCGATGCCATGCGGCGCGGCGCGAAGCTTCGCGAGCGACAGGCCGTGCTTCTTGAGCGGATGGAAGCGAGTGCCATACGGCCCCATGCGAAGGCCCAGGTCGAGGATGCGCTCCGGCCCCAGCCGCTTGAGGGCCTGGTGCTGGAGCCGGGCACGAACGCTCCGCCCCTTGCGCAGGGTTTCCAGCCGGTGCTGGAGCTCCAGGGCAATCTCCCAGTCCTGCAAGGAGTCCGGACCCGCTTGGAACACCGGCGGCGAGTACTTCGCCGTGTTGCGCACCGCGAGCACGTGGAACACGAGGTCGTAGTGCCCGCGCTCCAGCAGCGACGCGGGCGGCAGGATGTAGTGCGCGTGGCGCGTGGTCTCGTTGAGGTACGGATCCACGCTCACCATGAAGTCGAGCTGCCCCAGCGCGGCGTCCAGCTGCGTGCCATTGGGCGTGGACAGCACGGGGTTGCCGGCCACGGTGATGAGCGCGCGGATGCGTCCCTCGCCTGGAGTGAGGATCTCCTCCGCGAGCGCCGCGACGGGCAGCTCCCCGGAGGATTCCGGCAGGCCGCGGACCCGGCTCTTCCAGCGGCCATGGCTGCCAGGGCCCACGCCGAACGCGCGAGGCCCGCCGATGAGGTCGAAGGCGGGCAGGGTGAAGAGCGCGCCGCCCTCCCGGTCCAGGTTGCCGGTGACGATGTTGAGGACGTTGATGAGCCACTGGCAGAGCGAGCCGAACGGCTGCGTGGACACGCCGACGCGCCCGTAGCAGACGGCCCCATCCGCGGCGAGGAAGCCCCGCGCGATGCCGCGAAGCACCTCCGGCGCGATGCCGGTGTGCAGGGCCGTGCGCTCCGGAGCGAAGTCCCGGACGAGCGGCACCACGGTGTCCAAGCCGTCCACGAACGCCGCGAGCCGGCCCATGCGGTGCGCGTTGCCTTCCAAGACGACGTGCAGCAGGGAGAACAGCGCGAGCGCGTCCGTGCCAGGACGGATGAAGACGTGCTGGTCCGCGATGCCCGCCGTCTCCGTGCGGCGCGGGTCGATGACCACCACCTTGCCGCCGCGCTCCTGGATGGCGCGCAGCCGGGCCCGCACGTCCGGCGTCGTCATCAGGCTGCCATTGGACGCAAGCGGGTTCGCGCCCAGCATGAGCATGTACCGGGTGCGGTCGATATCCGGGATGGGCACCAGCAACTGGTGGCCGAACATGAGGTGGGCCGCGAGCTGGTGGGGGAGCTGATCAACAGACGTCGCGGAGAACCGGTTCCGTGAGCGCAGCGCGCGAAGCAGCATGGGCCCGAACATCATCGCGCCCAGGTTGTGCACGTTGGGGTTGCCCAGGTACGCGCCCACGGCGTTCGGTCCGTGCTCCTTCTGGAGGTCATGGAGCCGCTGGCTGATGTCGCGGAACGCGTCCTCCCAGGACACGCGCTCCCAGCCGGACGCGGTGCGCTTCATGGGGTGGCGCAGCCGGTCCGGGTCCTCGTGCAGGTCGCGCAGCGCCACGGCCTTGGGACAGATGTGCCCTCGGCTGAACGGGTCCTCCGCGTCGCCCTTGATGGACGTGATGCGCCCGTCCGCCACCTCGATGCGCACGCCGCACATGGCCTCACACAGGTTGCAGGTGCGGAAGTGGACGTTATTCTGACTTGAGATTGCGCGCAATGCCATTGACTTAGCCTATCTCAATTTGATGAGTGAGCCGAAGCTGCGGTTTTACTGGGCTGGGCGTGAGTACTCAGGAAACCGTACAGCAACCTAACCGCAGCGGCCTTCGGTGAAGGGTTGACGCCGGGTCGTGAAGGACACCAAGAGGCTCAAGGAATTTGGCTCGGCGTTACGCCTGTGGCTCTCCATAAGGCACAGCGGCAGTATGCTAGATTGCTATTGCGGCATCACAGAGCTTAAACGGTCAATAGATACTGGAGCTTGTTTGTGCCTTCTAGAAGCAAAGTGCGCCCCCCGCTGCAGGTTCGATGGCTGTTTGATACGGGCGAAAAGCTGCAGGGCGCTAATGGCTGCGAAATATCGGTTTGGGAGTTGAGACACGAGAATGACGATGGCGTCCTATCTGACTGGGCTCGTCATTTTCGAAGCCACTACTGTGCGGACAATAAAATCGACATTCTGCGGGATGGGACAGGCCATTCGCGTGGTGAGTATCTTAATACCTTGAAGTTCCCTGATCCCGCCGTTGCCCCAGGTCCCAGTATCCGGGCCGGAGATTTCGCGGAAATATTGATAGCCGATTATGTTGAATATTTACTTGGCTTCTGGGTTCCGCGCACCCGGTATGCAGACAAGATGGTTCGAAATGAATCGCCGAAGGGAAGTGACGTTGTTGGGTTTAAGGTCGTGTCTGCTGGCCGAGAGTCTGTAGATGATTTGTTGTTGGTTTTTGAGATTAAAGCAAGGCTTTCTAGTGACTCCCCCTCAAGCAGACTACAGGATGCGGTCGATGATTCAGCAAAAGACCTGAGGAGACGGGCCGAGTCGCTAAACGCTATCAAGCAACGCTTGGTGGCTGAAGGGGGGAGTCTCTCGCTAAGTCAAGCTAAGAGAGTGGCGAGGTTTCAAGACCTAGTTGCTCGGCCGTATAAAGAAAAATTCGGTGCTGCGGCAGTTATTTCGTCGGATGCCTTTGATCGAAATGTCATTAGGCTGACCGATGTGGCGGCACATCCGGCAAGGGCTAATGTGCAGCTCCTGGTTGTTCATGGCGTCAATCTGATGTCCTTGGTGCATGAGCTGTACAGGAGGGCTGCAGATGAGGCCTGATGCAAAGTCGTTGGGCTTGCTGCGTGTGACAAGGGCAAAGGCGAAGATGTATGAATATGCAGTTCCAGCTGGAGAGCATATTGAGCTCTCCTCACGGCCCGCTGATCTGCTTGTTCTTACGATAGGTATTTTAGGTGACTTGACTGCAGAGAGTAATGGTTCGGGTGGCGACGAGAATCCAACGGGAGAGTCATTGCGCTTTGCGGCTCGCTACTTTGATGCATTTAGGCAGTCTCATCTTGCAGGCTCGTTGGATACCTATCTGTTGGTGCTTGGGGCCGCAGCGTACTATCTATGCGGGTTGCCCGGGAGTGCAAAAGTTCTAGTTGATGAAGTCGACTTGGATAATTTGGAGCTAGAGGTAGATGGATTGGAGGTTTTGCTTTCATGGGTATTGCAGGGAGACTTGATTAGTCCTCCTGTTGCTAGGCGCGGTAGGTATGAAGAGTCGATCCATGTGATTGGTCGAGCGCTGGTGGGGCATATGTCTGGCGGCGGTGAGACGTCGCTTCTTTTGGATTTAGTGGGTCGGTTGCGAGCCTATGCGTATAGTGCTGGAACTGCGCGTGAGTTGCTTTTTGCGGATGTGATAGCTGCTGTTGTTCGGCGTAAGTGTGAGAACTCTAGTTGGCGCTGTCTGCCGCTCTACTCAGGTCTTGAAGAGGGAGTTTGGGCAGATGTTTTGAGCAACCCGAAATTCATTCGAGAATTTTGGCCGGCTCAGCGCTTAATTGGAGAGCAAGGAGTGTTGAAGGGCGGTTCCGCAGTGATTCAAATGCCCACAAGCGCCGGAAAGAGCCGGGCAATTGAAATTATTATTCGGGCTGCATTTTTGGGCGGACGAGCCTCCCTGGCAGTTGTTGTTGCTCCATTTCGCGCCCTTTGTCACGAGATCCGCGACAACCTAGCAGAGGCGTTTCGTGGCGAGTTGGTTTCCGTTAACGAATTGACGGATGTTTTTAGAATGGATCTTGATGTCGACGAGATAACGTCTGGGTATGGCGTAGTTGTTGTGACGCCAGAAAAACTCGCTTACGTCCTGCGGCATGCGCCGGAACTGGCCCATAAGGTTGGTTTGATCTTCTTTGATGAGGGGCACCAGTTCGATGCCGGTGTTCGCGGCGTCACGTATGAATTGCTTCTAACGTCACTGAAGCGAATGCTTCCTGGTCATGTTCAGGTGGTGATGATTTCCGCAGTTATATCAAACGCGGAAAGCATTGGTGATTGGCTTGGCGGAGAGCGCCTGCGGGTTGTATCAGGGCGCGATTTGCTCCCTACGGAAAGAACAGTTGCCTTTGCGAGTTGGCAAGATAGGCTAGGGAGGCTCGAATTTGTTGAGCCGCTTGCTCCTGAACAGCAGCGGTTTTTCGTGCCGCGTGTGATTGAGGAATTGCAGCTTCAATTGAAGCCGCGCGAGCGAGCAGTTCGCTATTTCCCCAATAAGGATAGTGGAACGTCAATCGCATTGTATCTGGGGATTAAGCTGTCTGCCCAGGGTAGTGTAGCGGTCTTTTGTGGAACGAAGGCCGTTGCAATGGCCATGTGCGATCTCGTGGTGGATATTTTTGAGCGAAATGTTCCAATGATTGCCCCGGCTGTGCACTCAGATAGTGCTGAGGTGCGCCTGTTGGGAGACTTGTTTGCGAGCAACATGGGTGAGGATGCGGCTGTGACTGCTAGCGCGCGAGCCGGCGTCTTTAGCCACCACGGCAATATTCCCCACGGTGTTCGGCTAGCTGTTGAGTATGCAATGAAAATGAATCTCGCAAAGGTGGTGATATGTACCTCCACCTTGGCGCAAGGGGTGAATCTCCCAATACGGTATTTGATTGTTTCGAGTGTGTGGCAAGGGGCGGAGAAAGTTACTGCTAGAGACTTTCACAACCTGATTGGGCGTGTCGGCAGATCGGGAATGCACACTGAAGGTAGTGTCATCTTCTCGAATCCAGAAGTATACGACCTGAGAAAGAGTTATGCTGGTAGGCGGTTGTGGTCTGAGGTTAAGGATTTGTTGAGGTTTGAGTCGGCGGCCCCATGTGCTAGCTCGTTGTTGAAAATGGTTTTGCCTCTAGATGGCGATCAACCTGGTGTTCAGTTGGATGTAGATCCGTATTCAATTGCAGAGTCGTACGTTGCAGGCGCTTCAGTTGGAGCTGTGTGGGCGTTCGAAATGGCTTCGGCCCATGCTGAGATAGGGTTTTCGATACCCAGCTTAGAACGACAGTTTCTGGAGAGGTGGGCTAGTTTTGCAGCTGTGGAAAGCTTCCTGATGGCACATCTTGAGGACGGCGAGCCTGAAGACTTGGATGCACGCCTGTTGGATGTGGTGGGCGAGACCTTGGCTTTCTACTTGGCTGAGGATGATGAGCGAGACAGGTTGGTGGAAGTGTGTGCGTTGTTGGCCAGGAATGTTCAAGAGAAGATTGGGATATCTGAACGGCGCCCCGTGTTCTCAAGGATGATGTATGGTGTTGATGAGGCGGTTTCAATTAATCTGTGGGTTGTTGACAATGTTGAGCGAATGGAAGGCTCGGGTGGTGAGTTTGGCCTGTTGTCGGTTGTTTGGCCGTTGATGGTTGCTCGGTTTAGGGGGCATGCTTTTCATAAGTTTGAACCAAATGATTTTCTTTTTTATGTGGCCAGTTTGTGGATTGATGGATTTTCTTTCGGGGAGATTTCTCAAGTTGTGGACTTTGTTCAGGCGCGTTTTGTTCATGGGGAGGTCGGGCGTGCTGTTCGAGTTGAGCATTTAGTTGAGTTGTGTGAGGGATGTGTGGGATTCGAGGGTGCACTTGCTCTGGGGGCCGTGGCTGAGGCTCTAGGGTTGGTTCGTCCTGACTTGCAGCAGCTTGGAATGGCGCTGCGTACGCTCCAGGCTCGGGTGAAGTACGGCCTGCCAGATGGGGCTTCTGTTTTTGTGTATGAGCTTGGTTTGGCTGACAGGGAATTGGCGCAGGAGGTTGCTGGATGTATTGGTGAGTGCTATTCGCGGGAAGCAGTGTTGTGGGCGCTGTCCCAAGAACATGCTGCGGTGCGTGAAGTGCTTCTTAGGTACCCATCCTACTTTGCAGGAGTGTTTGATGGGATTGTTCAATCGTCGTAGTGAATCGTGGGTGTCGTCGGTGAGTATGGCTTGGAGAAGACTAGGGGCTGTCCCTGATTAACGCAGCCAGAGAAGCATGGATGCGACGTGGAGGACGGCGAGGTAGCAGGTCGCCGTCTTGTCGTAGCGGGTAGCCGCAGCGCGAAAGCGCTTGAGGTCGTGGAAGAAGCACTACACCCGGTAGCGCAGCCGATAGAGGGCGCGGTCCAGCGGAGGCGGCTGCTTTCTGCTGGGGTGGGATGAATCACAGGCGTCATCCCCGCCTTCTCGGCATTGGTGCGAATACGCTCGGCGTCATAGCCGGTGTCCGCAATGAAGGCGTCGCCCTCGGCGTGCACCAGCAACTCCTCCGCTATGGTGGACTCATGCTGCTGGCCGGGCGTTACCTCGATGTGGAGCGGCTTACCGCCCGTCGTTGTGACGGCATGAACCTTCGTTGAAAAACCTCCTCGAAAACGCCCCAGAGCATTTCTTCGGCCCCCTTTTCGCCCGAGGCGTCCTGGTGCGCTCGGACGACAGATGCATCCGCGAGCGAGCCGCGCTCATCCACTTCCAGTCGCAGGGCCTTGAAGATGGCTTCCCATCTGCCGGCCTGCACCCAGCGGTGGAAACGGTTGTAGACCGTCTTCCAGTGGCCGAACCTCTCGGGCAGGTCGCGCCACTGCACGCCCGTCTTCACCCGCCAGATGACGGCGTTGATGAAGTCGCGGTCCCCACGCTTCGAAGGTGGTCCGCTGCGAGAGCCCAGGAGGGGCTCAAGGCGGCTCCATTCGGCATCGGTCAGCTTATGTCGGCGCACAGCCAGCGTTGATCACGCCTGACGCTGGCTGGAAACCTCCAGAGCCGCTTCGGCGCTGGGTCCAGTCCCAAGGTTCGATCCGCCAGGTTGATTTTCGGGCTGGAGATCAAGGACAGCCCCTAAGGCACTTCGGCCGCGACGCCGCGCTGCTCGCCCAGCGCCACCAAGTGTAGCAGCGCGCTCGTGTCCGCCACCCCGAGCGCTGGAGCCGCGACACCCGCGACTGGACGTCAGCAGGCCCCGTGCGCCTCAGCCCCTCACGGGAAGTGCATGAGCTGAAGCGCATCGGTTGTATCCGCTCACGCGACAACTACCTTGACGCTCACCGCCTCCGCCACCTCGATGCGCACGCCGCACATGGCCTCACACAGGTTGCAGGTGCGGAAGTGGACCTGGGACGGACCGGGAGTGCTCATGGGTGGGGAGCCTACGCCGGCTTCCCCGCGTGGGGGACCGTTGGGTGATGGACGGTCCAAATGCCCGGGAATCGGTCTTTCTCCTTGAGGGCTCGTACCGGGGTACTTATCTCCTCACGATGGCGCCGCTCCCCGGGAAGCTCGAATGGCTTGCAGGCGGGGGCGAGATGGCCGCCCTCATCGCCTCACTCGACTGGTCGAAGTCCCCGCTGGGGCCCATCGAGTCGTGGCCCCAGAGCCTGCGCACGACGGTGAGCCTGTGCCTCGCGTCGAACTTCCCCATCAACATCATCTGGGGCGAGGGTCACACCCAGATCTACAACGCCGGCTACCGCGTGGTGTGCGGCGCGGCGCACCCTCGCGCGATGGGGGAGAGCTACCGGGTCACCTGGGCGTCGGCCTGGCCCGCGATTGGTGAACCGTTCGAGCGGGCGCTCGCCGGGGAGACCTCCTTTCTCGAGAACGAGCGGATGTTCCTCGAGCGCAACGGCTACCCGGAGGAGACGTTCTTCACCTACTCGCTGAGCCCCATCCGCGACGGGTCCGGCAAGGTGGTGGGCCTCTTCCATCCGGTGACGGAGACGACGGCCACGATGCTCGCCGAGCGGCGGACACGGGCCCTGCGCGACATCGCCGACAGCGCGGGGCAGGCGTTGATGTTCGACGAGGCGTGCAGCCTGCTCCTCGCGACGCTGGGCGAGTACGCCTTCGACCTGCCCTTCGCGCTGCTCTATGTGACCGCTCCCGACGGCACCCAGGCCCGGCTCCAGGGGCAATGCGGAGTGCCCGCGGGCGCGCCGTTCGCGCCGGACGTCATCCGCCTCCAGGACGCCGGGGAGGAGGGGACGTGGCCGCTGGCGCGCGCGGCGAGGAGCGGACGGGCGGAGCCCGTCACGGACCTGGAGGCCCGGTTCGGGCTGGTCGTCGCGGGGCCGTACCCGGAGCCCCTGAAGTCGTCGTTCGTGCTCCCGGTGCGCGTGGCGGGCGTGGACGCGCCCATCGGGTACCTGGTCATCGGGGTGAGCCAGCGGCTCCCTCTCAACGACTCCTACCGCACCTTCGTGGAGGTGCTGAGCGGCGCGGTGAACGCGGCGCTCGGGAACGCGCGGGCCTACGAGGCGGAGCGGCGCCGGGCGGAGGCGCTGCTGGAGATTGATCAGGCGAAGACGGCCTTCTTCAGCAACGTGAGCCACGAGTTCCGCACGCCGCTCACGCTGATGCTGGGGCCGCTGGAGGACCTGCTGGCGGGATTGAGAGGGGCGTTGCCGGAGGAGGCTCGCGGGGAGCTGGCGGTCGTGCACCGCAATGCCTTGCGGCTGCTCAAGCTGGTGAACGCGCTGCTCGACTTCTCCCGCATCGAGGCGGGCCGCGCCCAGGCGCACGTCGAGCCCACGGACCTGTCCGTCCTCACCCGCGACGTGGCGAGCGCGTTCCGCTCCGCCTTCGAGCGCGCGGGCATGCGGCTGGTGGTGGACGCGGAGCCCCTGGAGGAGCCGGTCTTCGTGGACCGGGAGATGTGGGAGAAGATCGTCCTCAACCTCGTGTCGAACGCGTTCAAGTTCACGCACGCCGGGGAGATCCGCGTCGAGCTGAAGCGCGACGGCGGCTTCGCGCGGCTGACGGTGCGGGACACGGGCATCGGCATTCCGGAGCAGGAGCTGGAGAAGGTGTTCCAGCGCTTCCACCGGGTGAAGGAGGCCCGGGGACGCACGCACGAGGGCAGCGGCATCGGGCTCGCGCTCGTGCAGGACCTGGCGAAGCTCCACGGTGGCTCGGTGGAGGTGAAGAGCGTGGAGGGGCAGGGCTCCTCCTTCTCCGTCCGGGTGCCGTTCGGCAAGGGGGCCTGGGCGGGAGTGGCCGCGCCGAAGGACGCGGAGCGGCTGCCCGCCAACCCCGTGCGCATCGATGCCTTCGTGGAGGAGTCGCTGCACTGGTCGGCGGGCCCCGAGGCGTCGCCAGTGCCGGTGACGGAGCCGGGGCCCCGGCAGCGCATCCTGCTCGCGGACGACAACGCGGACATGCGCGACTACGTCGGGCGCCTGCTGGCCTCGCGCTACGACGTGACGGCGGTGGCGAACGGGGCGGAGGCCCTCCGCTCGGCGCGGGAGTCGCGGCCGGACCTGCTGCTGTCGGACGTGATGATGCCGGTGATGGACGGCGTCCAACTGGTGCGCGAGCTGCGCGCGGACGAAGCGCTGCGCACGCTGCCGGTCATCCTGCTGTCCGCGCGCGCGGGCGAGGAGGAGACGGCGAGCGGGCTGGAGCTGGGCGCGGACGACTACCTGACGAAGCCGTTCGCGGCGAAGGAGCTCTTGGCCCGCGTGCGGACGCAGCTCACCATGGCGGCCATGCGGCTGCGGGCGGCGGAGCAGGCCGCGCACGCGAAGCAGTTGGAACAGCATCAGCAGGCGTTGGAGTCGCTGCTCAAGACCCGTGATGAATTCCTCTCCATCGCCTCCCATGAATTGAAGACGCCCATCACCTCCCTGCTGCTGCAATTGCAGATGGCGGAGCGGTACGTGAAGCCGGCGGAGGGGCGTGTCGTGAGCCCCGAGCGGCTGCCGCGAGCGCTGAAGGTGTCGCTGGTCCAGGTGGACCGGCTGACGCGCCTGGTGGAGGACCTGCTGGACGTGGCCCGCATCCGGACGGGCACGTTCGCGCTCGACGTCCGGGAGGTGGACCTGGCGCAGCTGGCCTCGGACGTGTTGGAGCGGCTGTCCGGGCAGCTCACGCAGACGGGGTGCCCGACGCGGCTGGACGCGCCGCACGCGCTGCCGTGGCACGTGGACCTGCACCGGTTGGAGCAGGTGCTGACGAACCTCATCACGAACGCGATGCGGTACGCGCCCGGCGGCCCGCTGGTGGTGCGGTTGCAGGAGCAGGGAGACGGGGTGCGCATCGAGGTGCGCGACCACGGCCCCGGTGTTCCGGAGGCGCAGCGGGAGAGCATCTTCGACCGGTTCGACCGCGGCCTCGCGAACCGCCACACGGGAGGCCTGGGCCTGGGCCTCTTCATCTCCAAGCAGATCGTCACCGCCCACGGCGGGAGCATCTCCGTGGAGGACGCGCCAGGAGGAGGCGCCTGCTTCGTGGTGCTGCTGCCCCGGAGCACGGGTTCCGTGACGCCCCGCGCCATCCATCCCCGGCTACTTGACAACCGGGGAGTCAATTGAGCCCCCAACAGCCTTGCCTTGAGCCGTCCGTTGCCGTCCAATGGTGCACAAACCAATGATCGCGGCCGGTGGCGGTTTTCAGGAGCATGCGCACCGTAGCGATCACCGACTCAGGGGTGAAGGGGAAGGCGATGACGGGGACGGCGTGGAAAAAGGGGGCGCGAGGGTTCGCGCTGGGGATGCTCCTGCTCGTGGGCGCTGCCGCCCATGCGGGACAGGCGGGCGGGGTCAACATGCCGGATTCCCTCCAGGTGGAGGGGCGCACGCTGGCGCTCACCCACATGGAGCTGAAGAAGAAGCTCTTCTTCAATGTCTACGTCTGGAGCCTCTACATGGAAGAGGAGCCCTCCTGCTTCAAGGAGGCCGTGGCGTCCAACAGCCTGAAACGCCTGCACTTCCGCTTCCTGCGCACCATCACCAAGGACCAGCTCGTCGGCAGCTTCCGTGAAGGCCTGCGCCAGAACCCGGCCATGCGCGAGGACGCCCTCAGCCAGTCCCTGGAGAAGCTCCTGTCGTCCCTCCATGACGTCCGCAAGGGCGACGACCTCGTCCTCACCTACCTGCCCGGCTCCGGCCTCCACGTCTCCGGCGGCGCGTCCGGCGGCGTCCACATCCCGGGCAAGTCCTTCGCCGACGCCCTCTTCAGCTCCTGGCTGGACACCCACCCCATCTTCCCCAAGTAGGCTGCTCGTCCAGCGGGGAGGTTTGGCCTCAAATTGGATGCGCGTTTCTCCTAGCCGGTGGGCCTGAGAGCGGTACTCTCAGACCCACCACCATCCTTGTCAGGAGGAATCGCACCTATGCGGACACGTCTGGTTCTCGCTGCCCTCATCGCCCTCTCCACGGGCTGCGTCTCTCAGGGGAAGTTCAACGAGAAGGCCCTGGAGGCGGAAGGGCTGACGAAGAACCTCACGGATGAGAAGGCGGCCCGCACGGCGGCCGAGGCGAAGATCAAGGAGCTGGAGGAGAAGCAGGCCGCGCTGGAGCAGGAGAAGACCGCGCTGCAGACGCGCCTGGACGCCTCCGAGAACCGCCTCACCTCCGCCGCGGCCGAGCGCCGCGCGCTGGAGGAGAAGAACGCGCAGTTGGCCGCGCTCAACGACGAGCTGGGGCGCAACGCCAAGAAGCTGGCGCAGGCGAAGGAGGAGCTGGAGAAGAAGAGCTCCGAGTACGAGAACCTGGCCCAGTCGCTCAAGCAGGAGATCTCCGACGGCAAGATCGAGCTGTCGGAGATGAAGGGCCGCATGACGGTGCAGCTCAAGGACAAGATCCTCTTCGCGTCCGGCTCCGCGCGCGTGGGCAAGGAAGGGCAGGAGGCGCTGGTGAAGATCGCCGACGCGCTCAAGACGGTGCAGGGCCGCATCGTGCGCGTGGAAGGCCACACGGACGACGTGCCCACCGGCGGCGGACAGTTCCCCACCAACTGGGAGCTGAGCCTGGCGCGCGCGATGGCGGTGGTGCGCTCGCTCCAGGACTCGGGCGTGGACCCGACGATGCTGTCCGCGGCGGGCTACGGGCAGTACCAGCCGCTGGTCCCCAACGACACGCCGGAGCACAAGAGCCAGAACCGGCGCATCGAGATCGTGCTCGCTCCCAGCCTCGGAGGGCGCTAGGACGGTGCGCGGGAGACCCGCGCACCCGTCATGAGAACGCTCCTCTGCGTCGTCTGTGTATTGCTTGCGACCGGAGCCGTGGCACAGGCTCCGGACGCAGGAACCCTCGCTGGCGATGCCGGCGCTCCCACGGGCGTGCTGACGAAGCCGCCCGCGCTCCTGCGCCAGGTCGAAGCGGCCTACCCGCCGGACGCCGCCGCCCAGCAGCTCGAGGGCACGGTGGTGATGTTCATCGACATCTCGGAGACGGGCGCCGTCACGAACGTCGAAATCACCCAGCCCGCGGGCCACGGCTTCGACGAGGCCGCGGTGGAGGCGGTGAAGCAGTTCCAGTTCGAGCCCGCGGAGGTGGACCACGTCCCCGCGCCCGTTCGCATCCAGTACGCCTACCAGTTCGTCTTCCGCGCGCCGGAAGCGCCGCCGGAGGCCCCGTCCGCGGACGGCGGCGTGCAGGAGCCGCAGGGGCCGGTGAACTTCAGCGGCCAGGCGCTGGAGCGCGGCACGCGCAAGCCGCTGGTGGGCGCGGAGGTGGTGCTCACGGAGCTGGACCGCTCCGCCGTCACGGACAACGAAGGGCGCTTCAGCTTCCGGGGCGTCCCCGTGGGCACGCACCCCGTCGTCGTGGTGCTGGGCAACTACGACCGCTTCAAGACGCAGGAGACCATCGAAGAGGGCAAGCTCACGCAGGCCACGTACTACGTGCAGAAGCGCATCTTCAGCCAGTACGAGACGGTGGTCCGCAGCGACCGCGAGCGCAAGGAGGTCACGCGCACGACCATCACCGTGGCGGAGGTGCAGCGCGTTCCGGGCACGCAGGGTGACACGCTCAAGGTGGTGCAGAACCTGCCGGGCGTGGCGCGGCCCGCGTTCAACGGCGGCGCGCTGGTCATCCGCGGCACCAGCCCCCAGGAGTCCGGCGTCTTCCTGGACGGCCTGCGCATCCCCATCCTGTACCACTTCGGTGGCCTCACCTCCGTGTACAACTCGGAGCTGCTGGAGGCGGTGGACTACCTGCCCGGCAACTTCTCCGCGTACTACGGCGACATCACCGGCGGCGTCATCAACGTGCGCAGCCGCGAGCCCCGCACGGACCGGCTCCACGCCACGGTGGGCATCAACCTCATTGAATCCAACGCGGTGATTGAAGGCCCCATCACGGACACGCTGAGCTTCGCCATCGGCGGCCGGCGCTCGTACATCGACCTGGTGCTCAAGGCGGTGCCGTTCGACGACGACAGCCTCCAGGTGGCGCCGCGCTACTACGACGCGCAGGCGAAGCTGGTGTGGAAGCCCAACAGCCGCAACACCTTCTCGTTGCAGGGCCTGACGTCGCGCGACCGGCTGGCGCTGCTGTTGGACCAGCCGGCGGAGGGCGACCCGTCCGTCAACGGCAACCTGGACGTGACGACGGGCTTCAACCAGCTGCGCCTGCGGCACCAGTTCCGCGAGGGCAAGCTGACGCTCGACACGCAGGGGCTCATCGGCAACACGATCCTGGACTTCCAGATTGGCGAGCGCGGGCTGCGCATCGCGTCCACGGACCTGTTCCTGCGGCCCACGATTGAGTACGCCTTCAACGACAGCGTGACGGTGGCGGGCGGCCTGGACGTGGTGACGAACCTGGCGGATGTGAGGGCCAGCATCCAGCAGCCGCCGCGCGAGGGCGAGCCGCCGTCGCCGCTGGTGGCGGAGGACCTCATCAACATCGACGGGAAGTTCACCCAGTACTACCCGTCCGCCTGGGCGGAGGTGCGGTGGCGGCCCATCCAGGACCTGCTGGTGGTGCCGGGCGTGCGCACGGAGAGCTACGTCTTCACGGATCAGCAGGAGGTGAAGCGCACGGTGAACCCGCGGCTCGCGGTGCGCTACGCGCTCACGGAGACGCTGACCTTGAAGGGCGGCGCGGGCGTGTACCACAGCCCTCCGGTGCAGGATGAGCCGTCGCCGGGGTTCGGCAACCCGGACCTGGGGGCGAAGCGGTCGCTGCAGTACAGCGTGGGCGCGGAGTGGCAGGCGCGGCCGGAGTGGTTCGTGGGGTCGGAGGTCTTCTACAACGACCTGGACGACCTCATCGTGCGCTCGGACGCGCGCGTGGTGCGCAACGGCGAGTCGGTGCCGGAGAACCTGAAGAACGGCGGCGTGGGGCGCATCTACGGCTTTGAATTGCTGGTGCGCCGCGCGCTGACGGACCGGCTGTTCGGCTGGATTTCGTACACGCTCAGCCGCAGCGAGCGCCGGGACGCGCCGGGGGCGCGCTGGCGCCTGTTCGACAACGACCAGACGCACGTGCTGACGGCCATCGCCAGCTACAAGCTGCCGAAGGGCTGGGAGGTGGGCGCGCGGTTCCGCTACGCGTCGGGCAACCCGACGACGCCGGTGCGGGGGGCGAAGCGCGACGACACGTCGGACGTGTTCATCCCGTACTACGGGCTGGTCAATTCGCAGCGGCTGCCGTCGTTCAACCAGTTGGACATCCGCGTGGACAAGAACTTCGTCTTCGACACGTGGAACCTGGACGTCTACCTGGACCTGACGAACGCCTACAACAACCAGTCGGTTGAAGGCGTGGCCTACAACTACAACTATTCCGAGCGTGAGTTCTTCAAGGGCCTGCCCATCCTGCCCGTGCTCGGCCTGAAGGGAGCCTTCTGACGCCATGCGCACTCCCGTCCTCGTGTGTGTCATTGCCTTCTTGGGGTTGAGCGCGTGCGGTGGCGCCGACTTCGACGCCCAGAGTGAGATTCGCAGCGTGCGGGTGCTGGCCATCAAGGCGGAGCCGCCGGAGCTGGCGTTGGATCCGAACGCCTCCACGCTGCCGCCGCCGGTGACGTTCAGCGCGCTGGCGGTGACGCCGGACGCAAGGCCGGTGACGGTGACGTACGCGCTGTGCCGGCCGGACGTGAACCCCTACGGGGACACGGCGTGTCCGGGGGACAGCGGGGTGGCGCTGCAGGACGGCGTGCTGTCGCTGAGCGACCCGGCGGTGCAGGCGCTGCTCATCGAGTCCTTCCAGAAGGCCACGGGCAACACGGGCGGCGGGAACGGCGGCACGTTCGACTTCAACGACCCGGCGGTGCAGGAGGCGCTGCGGGTGGGGCTGCCGCTGTTCGTGGGCTACGAGGCGACGGACGGCAGCGGGACGCCGGGGGGCGTGGAGCGGGGCGTGCGGCGCATCACGCTGCGTTCGACGGACGCGCCGAACCAGAACCCGGTGATGCAGGACGTGCTGTGGAACGACGCGCCGCTGGCGGGGCCGCTGCCGCTGGACACGGAGGTGACGTTCACGCCGGTGCTGGGGGAGGGCAGCGAGGAGTCCTACGCGACGGAGGACGGGACGCGGACGGAGCAGGTCTTCTACAGCTGGTTCGCGACAGGCGAGGGCGAGGTGGGTTCGTTCCGTTCGCTGGAGCCGGTGGACGGCAAGCCCGGAGACCCGACGACGAAGTACACGACGGCCAGGACCCCCGAGCGAATCACCTTCTGGGTGGTGGCCCGCGACGGCCGAGGCGGCACGGACTGGACGACGCGCACGGTGGACGTGGGGCCCTGAGGAACCGGGCCTTCATGGGGGCGTTGTGGGGCGCCTTGTTTCTGGGAGGGTGTGCTTCGCCGCCGCCCCCGGCGTCGTGCGCTTCGACCCCTCGGGAATGCCGGCCAGGCTGGAAGGCCCGATGCCAGGGACGCCGCTGTTCGAGAGTGCCTGGGATGCGCTCCTGGCGGTCTGCCCCCTCATCCTGTCCCAACGCAACGCCACGGCGGGGAACGCGGCGGCAGCGAACTTCGACGTGCGTTGGCGCATGTCGAAGGAGTGTTGCGCCTGGCTGTATTACGTCCCGGATGACCGGTATGCGTTGAGCAAGCTGGTGGAGAGCTCCGATGCCACCCGGAGCCAGTTCGAGCAGGGCTGCCGTGCCCCCGCGTTCGTCGAGGACTCGCGATATCCACCCAACAGCCTCAAGTACCTCTACTTCCTCCACGACCACCCCGCGACGCCCACCCATCTCTCGGAGCGCGACCTCGCCGCGTTGGCGAAGATGGTGCGGATCCATGGGGGATACGTCGAAACGAAGGCAGGACGGCTTCCTATTGGAATCGTCGCCTTCTTCTCCGAGGGAACCTCAGGGAACTCCGCGGGCTGCGACGGCTTCTACGAGTACACCTACGGAAGCACGGAAGTGGTGCGATGGACGCCCGATGCAGAAGGCCATTGGCGCCGGACGCGGGCAGGCTCGGTCACCTGGGACAGCGAGACGGAGTTCCGGTTCGTCCCGACACGCTAGGCAGGAGCACCGCGGATGCCACGACTGACAGGCGCGATGCGTTGCGGAGGGCTGACCCTGGTGGGCGGCGCGCTGTTGCTGATGGGGTGCCTGCGCGGGCAGGGAACCCGGCCTCCTGACTGGGAGGGAGACCGGAGCATCGCGTTCCCATCGTTCTACGCGCAGTCCGCGGTGCAGGTGGGCGCTGACGGAAAGACCTATGAACTGGACGGCCGGTTGATTCATGCCGTCCAGGTCGCAATGGCGGACTTCTTTCCTCCCCGGTCCAAGGACACGCCGTGCTGGGGAACGCCGGAGGCTTATCGCTACCGGGTCATCCTTCAGGGAGCTCTCTTCTTCATCCTGATCCACGAGGCCCCGGGCGCGTGTGGCGACGCCTTCATCGGCGTGGACACCGGCGCGCGCTACGCGGTCAGCCTGGACGGCCGAATCCTGCGGCGCAGCGTGGGGGCGGAACCGGAAGCCTTGCTGGTGCCTCCGGAACTGGATGCAGGCGTGGAGGGGCTCCCACCGGATGGCGGAGCCCCGTAGCCGACTTCACCCCGTCAGCCACGCGGACGCGCGGCCCAGGCCCTCCGCCACGGAGGTGAAGGCGTCCGCCGTGCGCACGCGCTCCTCTCCGAAGCGCTTCACGTACAGCTCCCGCACCGCCGGAATCTGCGACGAACCTCCCGTCAGGAAGACCGCGTCAATGTCCCTGGCCTCCGGGTGCTTCGCCAACAGCCCTTCCGTGCACTGCGACAGTTCATCCAGCAACGTGCGGCTCGCTGTCTCGAACTCCCCGCGCGTCATCGGCTCGTGCAGGTGGATGCGCGCCTCGTCGAAGTCGATGGTCGCCTGGTCCTCGCTCGACAGCTTCACCTTCGCCGCTTCAATCGACCGGAACAGCCGGTAGCCCAGGTTGTCCATCACCAGGTCGTAGAGCGCTTGAATCTCCGCCGGGTGGTCGCTCGTGTCGAGCATCACCTCCAGCAGCTCCTGCGTGGACTTCTCCCGGATGAAGGACATCTCGTGCCAGTTGAGCAGCTTCGCCAGCACGTGCTGCGGAATGGGCAGCCGCTTGTGGCTGAAACCCTTCACCTTGTACGTGGACCCCGCACCGAAGCGCGGCAACAGCTTGTGCCGCATGATCTCCGCGTCGAAGCGGTCACCACCGATGCGCACACCCGTGGACCCCACCACGTCCGGCCGCCGGTCCAGGTTCCCCCGCCGCGACGGCCCCAGCCGCATCAGCGTCAGGTCCGTCGTGCCGGCGCCGAAGTCCGCCACCAGCACCAGCTCGTCCTTCTGCAGCCGCGCCTCGTACGCGAGCGCCGCCGCGATGGGTTCAATCAGGAACTGCACGTGCGTGAAGCCCGCCAGCTCCGCCGCCTTGCGCAGCCGCTTCTCCGCCAGTGCGTCCGCTTCTGGATCCGGCGTGAAGACCGCGGGCCGGCCCAGCACCACCGCGTCCGGCGCCTCGCCCAGGTGGGCGCCGGCCGCCTCGCGCACGCGGCGCAGGAGGATGGCCACCAGGTCCTCGATGGTGAACGTGCGCCCCTTCACCTGCGTGGCCCGGAAGGACGAGCTGTGCAGGAAGGACTTCACGGACTGGATGAACCGGCCGTTGTTGTCCTCCAGGTAGCGCTGGATGGCGTCCGCGCCCGTGAAGACCTCGCGCTCGTCCTCCGCGAAGAAGAGCACGGAGCGGAACAGCCGGGGCTCCGGGGTGTGGGGCTGCAGCGGCAACACCGTGCCGTCCGGCAGGGCCAGGGCGGTATTGCTGGTTCCGAAGTCGAGTCCGCAGGCGCGCATGGGGGGGCGCCCCTTATCGCCATTCCTCCGGACGCGGTAGCCCCAAAGTGAGCGCCTGCCGCAGGGCGGGCGGACGAGCGGGGGCTCGCGGCGGCACGGCTTGGCGCTCCACGGGCCACCGCCATCTTTCTCCTGTCATCCCTTTGACAGGAGAACCCCATGAAATCGCGCGCAGCATGGCTGGGTGCCGGAGTCGCCGCACTGCTGGTGGGTACCACCGCCTGCCAGGACCAGGACCGCTCCCGCCAGGACAAGGCGGACAACAGCCCTGAACACCAGGTGGAGCAGGCCCAGGCCCAGTCGGAGAAGGCCTTCGACGACGCGCGCGACGCGCAGAAGCAGGCCTCCAGCGAGCAGCGCGAGGCCGCCCGCGCCCAGGAGGACGTGCAGCGCAAGCAGCAGGAGCTGCAGGAGGCCCAGGCCAAGGCCCAGAAGGAGGCCCAGGAGGCCCAGTCCAGCCAGCAGCAGGCGCAGTCCCGCACCCAGCAGGCCCAGTCCGTGGCCCAGCAGGCCCAGGCCAGCGCGCTGGAGGCCCAGCGCCGGGCGCAGCAGAACTTCGCCTCCCAGCAGCAGCAGGCCTCCAACGAGAACGCCGCCGCGAACCAGCAGCTCGCCCAGGAGAGCGCCCAGCAGCAGCAGGCCGCGAACCAGAACGCCGCCACGCAGCAGGCCGCCATCGCCCGGAACACGCAGCAGGCCGCCCCCGCGCAGAACACGCAGGCCGTGCAGCAGGAGCAGCAGATCTCCGGTGACGTGCTGAGCGCGAGCGCCCAGGAGGTGCTGGTGAGCCAGGCCGGCGAGCCGCAGCTGCGCCTGAAGGTGGGCCCCAGCACGCAGGTGCAGGTGGACGGCCGGGCCGCGAGCGCGGCGGACATCCAGGAGGGCGCGCAGGTCCGGGCCTCGTACCGCACGGACGCGAGCAGCGGCGAGCCGCAGGCCTTGCGCATCGACGCCACGTCCCGCGCGCAGCCGGCCACGCCCGCCGCGCCGGAGAGCGGCGAGTCCTCGCCCGGCGTGCCCCGGTAAGACAGACGCCGGACATGCCACGGCCCCGTGCCTTCGCGCTTCCCAACGCGAGGGTCCGGGGCCGTGAAGTGTCGCAGCCGTGAAGGCGCTTTTTCCGTCCTTCGTTACGCGGCCAGCTCGGCCTGGTCCAGACCGGCCTCGGCCATCAGGTTCGCCAGCTCCGCCTTCAGCTTGTCCTTGGCGCGGATCTCCAGCTGACGGGCGCGCTCACGGGAGAAGCCGAAGTGCTCGCCCAGCTCGCTCAGGGTCATCTCGGAGTCGCTCATCACGCGCTGCTCGATGATGAAGCGCTCGCGGGGGTCCAGGCGCATCAGCGCGCGCTGCACCAGCGTGCGGGTGAGGCCCGCCTGCTGCCGGTCCGCGACCTCGTCCGCGTGAGAGGCCGACTCAGACTCCACGAAGTCCAGGTGCGTGGCGTCGCCGTCCTCGCCCACCGGCGCGTCCAGGGACAGGTCCCGGCCGCCCATGCGCTGCTCCATCTCACGCACTTCCGCGGGCTTCACGTTCAGCTTCTTGGCGATTTCGTCCGCGTTGACGATGTGGCCACCCTCGCCGGCGCCCAGCTTCTCCAGCTCGCGGCGCGTGCGGGCCAGGCTGAAGAACAGGCGGCGCTGCGCCTGCGTCGTGCCCAGCTTCACCAGGCTCCAGTTGCGGAGCACGTAGTTCTGGATGTACGCGCGGATCCACCACACCGCGTAGGAGATGAGGCGGATGCCCTTCTCCGGGTCGAACTTCTGGACCGCCTTCATCAGGCCGATGTTCGCCTCCTGGATGAGGTCGGACATCTTCAGGCCGTAGGAGCGGTACTCGTAGGCGACCTTCACCACGAAGCGCAGGTTGCTCGTCACCAGGCGGTGACCCGCGGACAGGTCGCCGGCGCGGAAGGCGCGGGACAGCGACTGCTCGTCCTGCGGGTTCAGCAGCGGGTACTGGTTGATCTCCGAGAGGTACGTGGAGAGCGAGTCAGCGGAAGAGAAGGAGTTGGAAGCCTGCATGGGGGTCTCTCTCGGGGAAGAGGGCGGTGTGTGTGACCGCCGTTTGCTGCGACGGGGAGACCTTTAGCAACGCACGGGCCAATGCCAGCCGACGGGCAACCTCAATGATTTCAGGGCGTTGCGCGAAAAGGCTTCAATGCTTAGGGCGGAACCCGGCAGTTTTTACAGCGCGGGGTTCCGACACTTCTTCCGGGTGCCCTGAAGGGAGGGTTGCCTGCCCTCCGACCCGGGCACAGGGCGGATCACATCCAGCAGGGATGTAGGCACGGCCCGGCCCCCACACCAGGGGACCGGGGAAGCAGGTGTCCGCTCATGACGCATGGCAGGCTGCCCTCCATGCGTACGACCCACATGCCCCGCCTCCTGGCGCTGTCCCTGGTGGTTCCGCTCTCGGCCTGTCTGACGACGGCGAGCCCGACACAGCTTCCGCTGCCCAAGGAGCGGGCCCAGGAGTGTGGCCAGCTCTGCGAGCAGATCGGCATGAAGCTGAGCGCGGTGGTCATCATCATGAACTCCTCCGGCTGCGTGTGTGAGCCGAAGCCGGAGGCGGGAACGAACGCGGCGGTGTCGGGCACCGCCGCGGCGTCAGGCGCCGTCATCCAGGCCGCGGCGAACGCGGCGCAGCGGTCGAACAACGCGTCGAGGAGCAGCCCCTCACGCCGTTAGGGCGTGACGGGCTCGGAGAGGTAGCCCACGTCCACGGAGCGGATCTCCGGCAGGCAGGTGGGGTTCGTCCCCTGCGCCACGAGGGCCCTCCAGCAGAGCTGCTGGCCCGGCGTGCCGGAGACGTCCACGGTGGTGCTGGCCGGGCCCGCGGGCAGCATCATCGGGTGCCAGGTGGGCGTGGGGTTGGGGAAGCAGCCGTCCCCCATGCACACGGTGCAGTCGGTGGCCAGCTCGTAGCGGATGGCGGCCGTGGCGTCACACTCCAGTCCCATCGCGTCGGACTTGGTGAAGGCCACCTGGGTCATCCGGCAGCGCGCGTCGTACTGGTTGAGCACGTGCGAGCGCACGCTGCCCCCCGTCACGCCGCGCAGGAGGAAGACGACGTCGTTGAAGTCGCGGTCGGCGCCGCCGGGAAGGTCCTCGAAGCCCATCAGCCAATGGCCGGGGTTCGTGGGGGGCGTGGTCATCAACAGGTGCGGCATGCTGCCGTTGCCCGGCGTGGTGACGCTGGCGGCGGTCATGGGCAGGGAGACGTTGCCGTACGCGGGCTGCCGCAGGCGCATGAGCGCATCCGGGTCCAGCCACCCGCACAGCCGCTGCGAGGAGGTGGCCACGGTGCAGGCCGTCGGGGAGCCCTGGGGATAGGCCGGGTTGCACTGGTCGTCGTAGGCGCAGCCGATGTTGCGCTGCGCGGTGGGCACCGTGCCCACGGGGTCCTGGTCCAGGTTCCACTTCGACTTGGAGAAGAAGACGTGGATGGGCGCCTTCAGGTGCAGCGTGCACTGGCCGTCGGGCGCCTTGCGCAGGCACGGGAAGACGGTGCCGTTGTCCAGGTCGTGGATGGACTGGTACTGGGTCACCAGGAAGAAGACGAGCTCCCTGTTGGCCGGAACGGTGCCCAGCTCCACGGTGCGGTCATTGGGCGTGATGCCCGGATCCGGGTTGACGGTGCGCATGAGGCCGTTGGCGTCGTACCGGGAGACGTCGTAGTCGGGGATGCCGTCCGTGAAGTCGCCGGTGTCCGGGACCACGCCCAGTTGGTTGAAGGTCGTCCGGTCGTCGTCGTCGTCCGCCAGGAGGAACACCAGGTGCCCCAGGCCGCGCTGGTTGTTCAGCGCGTGGGCGGGCTCCAGCAGGTTGGGGATGCGCGGATAGAGGCCCAGGTCCGACCAGGCCGAGGTGCTGGGCGCGGTGGTCTCCGTGGGCGAGTTGCCGACGACGTCCACGGCGATGGGCGGGTGCGAGCCGGGCCGGGCGTCCGGGAGGGTCTGCCGGACGAAGGCGGACGCGCAGGAGGCGTTGAGCGCCAGCTCGGGCTGGCTGTAGGTGATGCCCTGTGAAGTGAAGGGGCGGGCCGGACAGCGGCGGGCCGTCCCGATGTACGGGCGGGCCTGCGCACCGGTGGTGGGGGCCAGGTTGTAGAGGTCCTCGTGCAGGTCCGCGATGCCGTTGCCATTGGTATCCAGTAGCGTGTCAGTCATGGGGTTCACGTACCCGCGCGTCACGAGGTCGTCGTAGTACACGTAGCCCAGCGAGTGGCTGGCGCCCGCGGACTCGTGGACGAACGTGACGCTCAGGTTCCGGTCGTCGGGGAACAGGATGCGCTCGCCGTTCAGCTGTCCCAGGTACGGGTTGAGGCGCAGCGTGCGCTCATCCGTGACCACCATGTTGGTGAGCCCGGCGAAGCCCGAGGGCGTGAAGTCCGGCTGGTAGTCGAAGTCCAGGGACTGCGTGAAGCCGAAGTCGAACAGCGCCTGCGTGGACAGGCCGTAGGCGTTGGTCACGGAGCCCGTCACCTGGGGCGTGCCGTTCGTCAGGCACTGCGGCGCGGTCCACGCCAGGGTGCTGGAGCTTGCATCCGACACCGGCGTGCCGGGCATGCCCGTGGTGGCGCCCCAGGAGAACGTGAGCGGGCTGCCCTGCGGATCCGTGGCCTGGAGCTGGAGCCATGCCGTCTCACCCGGGTGGACGGTGGCCGTGGACTGCGTGGCGTGGGTGAGCTGGGGCGGAAGGTAGACCGCCGTGGGCGTCACCTGCGCGTGGGCGGAAGGGGGCAGGGCAATGGCAGACAAGACGCCCCCGGCCATGAAGGCCAGGCGGCGGACGCGATGGAGGTGCAAGGACAGACTCCTGGGGATGGGACGGCCCAGGGTCTACCAGAATGGCCTGACAGCGGAGGAGCGCCTCGGAGTGCGTCAGGTCAATGCCTTGCGCAGCCGCTTGGGAATGGCCTCCGCATGCCAGCGCTGCACCTCGCGGGCGATCTCCGCGGACCGCTCCGCGCGCTCGTCGCGGGCCTGGGGCAGCAGCTTGCGCGCGGCCTTGCGCTGGCCGGGCGGAGCTTCCGCGGCGGCGCGCTCGAAGAGCTCCAGGCGCACGTCCGCGTCGTGCAGCTCGCCCAGGCCGTCCTGGAGCGGCACCAGGACCTCCAGCAGCGCGCCCACGGTGCGGCGGAAGGCGGGCTGGAAGATCTCCAGCTCGTAGCGCAGCTTCTTCAGGTCCTTGCGCAGGGCGTGCGCGGACGTGGCGTCGGGCGCGTCCGCGTAGCGCTCCAGGCGCTTCTCCACGCGGCGCAGGCGCTGGCGCAGGTGGCCCCGCACGCGCTTGCCGGCGAAGCGGTGCGCGTCCTCCAGCGTGTCCAGCTTCTTCAGGAGGCGCGGCACGGTGCGGTCCGTCCAGCGCTCCAATTCCTTGCGCAGCGTCTTCTCCTTGTCCTTCAGGCCGGACAGGTGGGACTCGCGCAGGCCCGCCAGCGCCTTGCCCGTGTCCTTCTTGCCCTTCGCGGCGGTGTCCAGCCACTTGTCCTGGACGTGCAGGTCGCGCACGTCGCCCAGCGCGTCCTGGAGGCGCTTCACGTCCGCCTCCAGCTTGGAGAGCTTGCCGGTGGCCTGGAACACCTGGAGCGCGGCGCGCAGGCGGCGGGTGGCCACGCGCATGTCGTGCACGCCGTCCTCGTCCAGCTCTCCGTCCAGCTGGCTCTCCGGGTGACGCACGTCCGCGAGCCGGCCGGCGAGGATGCGGCGGGCGGCGTCGCCCAGCGCGGTGTCGGGGCCCAGGCCCCGGATGGGAGTGGGAGGCGGCATCGCGTGTCAGTCCTCCTTGAGGGCGTATTGCTGGACCATGCGCTCCGCGGCGTCCGGGCCCTCCCAGCCGAGGATGCGCGCGTCCTTGTCCGCGAAGTGCACCACCGCGAGGAAGAAGTGCTCCAGCTCCTCGCGCTCGCGCCGGGACAGGTCCTGGTAGGAATTGAGGTGGTCCGAACGCAGGGTGTTGACCGGCACGAGCAGCAGCCGGTCATTGCGCTCGCGCTCGCCGTTCTTCGCCCCCTTCTGCTTCTGGTCCACCATCAGCACGCCCAGCGCCCGGCAGGGCAGCACCACGCCGGGCCAGGTGGGCACGTCCCAGTACACCAGCGCGTCCAGCGGGTCCCCGTCCGGCCCCTTCGTGCTGGGGATGAAGCCCCAGTCGAACGGGTAGCGGAAGCCGCGCGTCAGCGGCCGGGACAGCGTGAAGGCCTGGAGCTTCGGGTCGTATTTCAGCTTCACCGTCGAACCGCGGGGCGATTCGACGACGACGTGCAACGCATCCTGTTCGCCGCGCAGGGGCAGGCGGGTGAAGTCGGTGGCCATTGACCCTCAGGCTGGGGTCGCCCTTCCGTCCCCGGCAAGTGCCCTCGTGACAGGGCTTTCACTCGCCAACCTTGGCCCGCGCTTCTGTCAGGGCTGGGAGCCCAGGACGTACAGCGCGACGGTCAGGATCGTGCCCAGCCCGGTGAGGATGAGGCTGGCAATGGCCTTGCGCTGGTCGGCCCGGGATCCGCCCTCGCGCCGGGCCTTCACCAGGTTCACGACGTTGAGCACCAGTGACACGGGCTGGAGGATGACGCAGAAGGGGATGAGCGACACGAGCGCCAACTGCAGGCCCACGTTCGGTGCCGTGAAGACAGAGGCCGGGGGCTTCTCGATGGAGCGGATCCGCAGCTCCCAGCAGCCCGGGCACATCGGCATCGCCTCCCGGCGGCTGCGGCGCTCACACCGCGGGCACATGAACGTGCCGCAGCGGAGACACGCATGGTTCGCGACGATGCCTTCGTGCCTCGCGCAGACGGCTCGAGCCGGAGCGTCGTTCACGTCCAGGCCCGCCGCTTCATCCCCTGCCGGGGCGCGCAGCCCGGTCAGGAAGTGGCTCGTGATGGCATGCGCGGCGAGGCCGTTGGGGATGGCGAGCGAGAGGGTGTCCTTGTCGATGCGCCGCACCTGGGGCCCCCGGTTGCGCAGGAGGAACACCCAGGCGAGCACGGGGAGGGCCACGCTCGACGCCATCGCGACCAGGCCCTGCCACTCCGGCGCGTCGGACGCCAGCAGGGAGAACGACAGGATGAGCAGCGCGATCGCGACCACCACCGACACGCCCATGAGGACCTGTCCACGCCTCCACCGGCTCCAGGCCTCCTCCGTGAAGGGCAGGGTGCCCTTCACCCGCTTCGTCATCACGGACGCGACGATGATGGCGATGAGCAGGTTGAGGATCGCGAGAATGCCAATCCAGCGCGGATACCAGGAGAAATGCACCGGCTTGAAGACCACGCCCTGCCGCTCACCCGTGACGATGCAGATGGGTGGCAGGTCGAACTCGTTCAGCTCCCCGGCAGGGATGTCGATGGAATGCATCGCGGGGATTTGTAATCCACCGCGTGCAACGCATTCCAGTCACCGGCCGCTAATGCAGGGGCCGGCCCAGGGGCAGCTCCGGCTGACGGCGCGCCATCAGCTTGCGCGTGGCGCGGGCGGCGGCCAGACCTCCCAACGTGTACCAGGCCACGGTGAGCAGCGACGTGGACGGACGGGCCTGTGAAGGCGCCCGGCCCAGCCCCAGCTTCGGGGGCAGCACCACCGCGCCCAGGCCGGCGAGCAGGCCCAGCATCGCGCCGCGCAGGTACGGGCGCTTGGGGCGTCCCAGCGCCACCAGTGAGAAGTAGAGGCCGTTGGACAGGATGTCTCCCACCAACGTCTGGCGGTGCAGCTCGCGCCCCTTCGCGGGCACGCCGCCGAAGAAGCGGATGCCCTTCTCCAGGGAGCGCATGCCCAGCACGTCCATGCGCGGCGGGTGCTTCAACACGCGCCGGGCGCTCTCGTGCACCAGCGTCAGCGCGGCGGCGCCGTAGAGGCCGGGACCCAGGGCTCGGAACACGATGCGGGGCGGAGCGGGAGGTTCGATCATGCCCTCCAAGCTAGGCACCGCGTGGCGGGGATTCCCTCCCAGGTCAGCCCGCCCGCCTGCCCGGCAGGCCGTTGTGCCCTTGCGTCAGGAGCTGCAGCTCACCACGAGGTGCCGTCCCCACGTTGGCGGGGCCTCCGCGTAGGACTCCTGGCCGGGGTGTTCGTCGAACGGCGCGGACACCAGCGCGAGCACGCGGTCCACCTCCGCGAAGTCCCCCTCCTGCGCGCGGGCGATGGCCTGCTGCGCCACCCAGTTGCGCAGGACGTACTTGGGATTCACGCGGTCCATGCGCGCCTGGCGTTCGCCGTCCACGCTGCCTTCCGACCCCAGCCGCTCGCGGTAGCGCACGGCCCAGGTGTCGAAGCCCTCGGGCGGCAGGAAATGGTCGCGGAGCGCGTCGTTGCGCGCGCCCTCGCTGGAGTCGAACCGGTTCAGCGCGCGGAAGAAGCGCGTGTAGTCCACGTGCGAGCCGGCCATCAGCCCGAACAGGTCCTGCACCAGCTCGCGGTCCTCGTCGCGCGCGTCCATCAGGCCCAGCTTCTCCCGCATGCGCGCGAGGAAGTGACGGGCGAACGTGGGCTGGAAGAGGGTCAGCGTGGCGCGCGCCTCGTCCTCGCTGATGAGCGTGAGCAGCGCCTCCCCCAGGCAGGCCAGGTTCCACAGCGCGACGCGCGGCTGCTGGTCGAACGCGTAGCGGCCCTGCGGGTCGGAGTGGTTGCAGATGAAGCCGGGGTCGAAGTCGTCCAGGAACCCATAGGGCCCGTAGTCCAGCGTGAGCCCCAGGATGGACATGTTGTCGGTGTTCATCACGCCGTGCGCGAAGCCCACCGCCTGCCACCTCGCGACGAGCTGCGCGGTGCGCTCCACCACCTCCGCGAAGAAGCGCGCGTGGCGGCCCTCCTGGCCCACCCACTCCGGGAAGTGCCCCGCGATGACGTGGTCCGCGAGCGTGGCCACGTGGCCCGGCTGCTCGGTGTGGTGGAAGTACTCGAAGGTGCCGAAGCGCACGTGGGACGGGGCCAGGCGCACCAGCATGGCGCCGGTCTCCACGTCCTCGCGGTACACCGGCCGCTGGCTGCCCAGGATGCACAGGGCGCGGGTGGTGGGGATGCCCAGCGCGTGCAGGGCCTCGCTGGCCAGGTACTCGCGCACCGTGGAGCGCAGCACGGCGCGTCCGTCACCGCCGCGCGAGAAGGGCGTGGGCCCTCCGCCCTTCAGGTGCAGGTCCCACTTCTGGCCGTCCGGGGCGCGGACCTCGCCCAGGAGCAGCGCGCGGCCGTCTCCCAGGCGCGGCACGTACACGCCGAACTGGTGCCCCGCGTAGACCATGGCCAGCGGCTCCATGCCGGGCAGCGGCGTGGCCCCGCCGAACACGCGCGCGAACTCCGGGCGCGCGGCCTCTTCCGCGTCCAACCCCAGCAGCCGCAGGGCCGCCGGGCTCACGCTCACGACGTGCGCGTCCGGGAAGGGCGCGGGCGCCACCCGGGCGGCGAACCCGGGGGGCAGGCGGGCGTAGGTGTTGTCGAAGACGAGCTGTTCGAGCGAGGCCATGGTCTGGAGGAACAACGGTCAGGGGATGTGCATGCCCCGCTGGACCGCGGGGCGGCTGCCCACGCGGTGCAGGTACTGGGTGATGTTGGGCGTGCTGATGAAGAGCTCCGGGAAGAAGTCCCGCGAGGTCTTCAGCCACGGGTACGTGGCGATGTCCGCGATGGAGTACGTGGTGGCCAGGTAGTCCCGCGACGACAGTTGCTGCTCCACCACGCCCAGGAGGCGCTTCGCCTCCGTCTGGAAGCGGTCGATGGCGTAGGGGACCTTCGTGGAGGCGAAGCGGCCGAAGTGGTTGAGCTGCCCGAGCATGGGCCCCAGGCCGCCCATCTGGAACATCAGCCACTGCGTCACCTCCGCCTTGCCGCGCGGGTCGGTGGGCATCAGCGAGCCCGTCTTCTCCGCCAGGTACAACAGGATGGCGCCGGACTCGAAGAGGGCCAGGGGACGGCCTCCCGGCGCGTCGTGGTCCACGATGGCGGGAATCTTGTTGTTGGGGTTGATGGCCAGGAACTCGGGCTTGAACTGCTCCCCCTGGGTGATGTCCACCGAGTGCGTCTTGTACGGGATGCCCAGCTCCTCCAGGGCGATGGAGATCTTGCGGCCGTTGGGGGTCTTGAACGTGTACAGGTCGATGTCGATCATGCCTTCACTCCCGTGAGTTGTTCGCTCACCTGCCAGAGCCGCTCCGCGAGCGTGTCATCCCGGGCGGCGGACGACGGCTTCGCCTTGCGGCATTTGATGAAGTACTCGCCGCTGACGCCCGCCACCTCCGGCGACGACGCCAGGTAGATGGACGTCCTCGCGCCCTTCTCCGGAGAGAGCATGAAGGGCGAGGCCACCTTGATGAGGTGCTTGAAGATGCCCTGGCTGTTGTGCCCGAAGCCCGTGGCCACCGCGCCGGGGTGCAGCGCGTTCGCGGTCACCTGCGTGCCGGCCAGCCGCTTCGTCAGCCCGCGCGAGAAGAGGATGTTGGAGAGCTTGGCGTTGCCGTAGACGCGGATGCCTTCATAGCGGCGGTTCGCCGTCTGCGGATCATCCAGGAAGTCCGCGCGCGCCAGGCGGTGCCCTTCGGAGGACACGTTGATGATGCGCGCGGGGCCGCTGGCCACCAGCAGGTCGCGCAGCAGGTGCGTGAGGAGGAAGTGGGACAGGTGGTTCGTGGCGAACGTGGCTTCGTAGCCGTCCACCGTCACCTGGCGCCGGTCGATGATGAGGCCCGCGTTGTTGAGGAGCACGTCCAGCCGCGAGTGACGGGCCTTGAACGCCTGGGCCAGGTCGCGCACGGACTGGAGCGAGGACAGGTCCGCGAGCAGCGACTCCACCTGCGCGCCGGGGGCGGCCTCCCGCACCGCGGCGACCGTGGCCGCCGTGCGGGCCGCGTCCCTGCCGGACAGCACCAGCGTGGCGCCGCGCTTCGCCAGCGCCTTCGCCGTCTCCTGGCCAATGCCACCGGTGGCCCCGGTGATGAGGCACACCTTGCCGTCCAGACGGTCTGCGGGAAGCTCTGCCATGGAACGCGTCCTCCTGGAGTCCGGGGACGCGTTCTATACGCTCCGCCCCTTCCCGGCGCAGGAGAACCTGTCCGGGGAGGGGGAGCGTGAGCTGGCTTACGTCAGGTGGTGACCTGGCTGATGTCCTCGGCGGGGCGGCCGCGGCGGTTGCCGCCCTTGGTGGGCATCACCATTCCCGCGCGAGCGTCGCCGTTGAGGTGGCTCTCCAGGAACCAGAGGTCCTCCTCGGTCTCGCCCAGGGTCTGGGTGAGGAGGTCCGCGGTGACCGGGTCATTCACGTCGTCGGACTTGGTGATGCCGTCGCGGAGGCTGGCGGCGTAGCGGCCCACGCGCTCCACGAGCGCGCGGATGTGGGCCTCGCCGTCCACGGCCTGCAGGTCGTATTCCGGCAGCTCGCTGTTGTTGGTGGCCAGGCGGATGGTGCCCTGGGCGTAGCCGCCCAGCGCGCCCGCGCGCTCGGCGTAGGAGTCCGCGTGCTTGCGCGCATGCTTGGCCACTTCGTCGAAGAGCAGGTGGCGGCTGTAGAAGTGCGTGCCCCGGATGTTCCAGTGCGCCTGCTTCACCTGCCAGTGCAGATCGATGGCGTTGGCGAGCAGCGTGTTGAGCATGTCGATGAGCCCTTCGCGCGCATCCTGGGGAAGGTTCACGTGGCTGGTCGAGTACATGGTCCGGATCCCTCGTGGTGGTTTGCGCGCGGCAGGCCGTCGGCATGACGTCTCGGCGCTTCCCACAGGGTGGGGATGGCCCGGGCCCTTGGCCACGGCGCGGCGTACGACGCCTGGCTGCACGGCTGGCTTGCAGGACAGGCGGACAGGCAGCTCAACCCAGGTGCGGAGCGGTCAGCCGGGCGGCGACCTCAGTTGCGGCGCGCTCGCCGGACTCCACCGCGCCGTCCAGGTAGCCGCAGCCCTCGATGGCCGTCTCGGTGCCCGCCCAGTGCACGCGGCCGAACGGTGCCCGGAGCGCGTCACCAATGGCGGTGAGGGTGCCGGGGCGGGGCAGGCCCACGTAGCAGCCGGTGCTGAACGCCTCCTGCTTCCAGTCCAGCGCCGCGATGGCCACGGGCGTGAGGGCCTGGGGGCCGAAGAAGCGCGCGAAGTCCGCCAGCGCCACGCGGTGGAGATCCTCCGCGGGCCGGCCCGTCCACGCGCGCGCGGTGTCGCCCAGGAGGAAGCCCACGAGGGCGGGGTGGTGGCCGCCGGGGCCGCAGTCGTCGAAGCACAGGCGCACCGGGCCCACGTCGCTGACGGCCTCGCCGGACAGGCCCGCTTCGCGCCAGAAGGGCGTGGCGTAGGTCGCCACGACCTTGATGACGCTGCCCATGGGGATGTCCGCGTGCGCGCGGCGGCGGCCCGAGGGGAGGTCCGCGCCAAAGTCGATGCGCTCCGCGAGCGCGGGCGGCGTGGCCACCACCGCGTAGCGCGCGCGGAAGGTGCGGCCGTCCTCCGTGGTGGCGGTGACGCCGCGAGCATCCTGGATCAAGGCCTTCACGGGCGCGGAGAGCACGACGCGCTCCGGGGGAAGTCCTTCCGCCAGCCGCCGTGAGAGGGATTGCGCGCCGTCCACGAAGCGCTCCGCCTGGGCACCGCCTTCGATTTCGGTGAGCGGCATGAGGCCGCCGTTGGAGTGCACGTAGGAGAGGAAGTGCAGGAAGGACAGCTCGGAGGGCTCCGCCGCGAACACCGCGCGCGTGGCGATGTCCAGCGCGGCGCGAGCGCCCCAGGTGGGCACGTGGCGCTGCTTCCATTCCTCCACGGTGAGGGCGTCCCACTCGGCGGCCTTCGGCGCGGCGGCGGGCTGTTCGCGGGGGACGCGCTTCGCCAGGCCATCCAGCTTCCAGACGATGCGCTGCAAGTCCAGCAGCGACAGCAGGGGCAGGGAGGGCACCTTGCCCTGGTACGTGCGGCGCTCGCCGCGCACCTCCAGCACCTTGGTGCCCTGGTGGTGCTGGGGGAAGCGCTGGAGGCCCAGGCTGTCCGCGAGCCTCAGCACGTGGCGCTGCCGGGGGCCCACCCACTGGCCGCCCAGGTCCACGAGGCCGCCACCCACGTCGCGCGTGAGGGTGCGGCCGCCCACGCGGTCGCGCGCCTCCAGCACGGCGACGGTGGCGCCGGTGCGAGCGATGTCCCGGGCCGCGGTGAGTCCCGCGAGGCCCGCGCCGATGACGACCACGTCCACGCTTGCGTCCATAGGGCCGCGGACTCTACGCCGGAAGCGCCGGGTGGATAGGATGCGCGCGGGACGTCAGACGGGAAGGGTGGAGGACCGGATGTTCGCGTTGGAGCTGGTGGAGAAGGTGCGGCAGGTGTCGCCGGGCGTGGCGAATGCGCTGACGACGCTCGCGGTGAAGAACATCGTCCCGCTGGCTTCGGCCATGGGCTACCGCATCGACGAGGTGACGGACTCGCGCGTGAAGGCGACGGTGCCGCTGGACCGCAAGACGAAGAACCACGTGGGCAGCGTGTACCTGGGCGCCCAGGTGACGGTGATGGAGCTGACGATGGGCGTGATGCTCTTCCGCCGCTTCCCGCCCAGCCAATACAAGATGCTGGTCAACCGCATGGAGGTCGCCTTCCACGCCAAGGCGAAGACGGCGGTGAGCGCGGTGTGCGAGCCCCCGGAGGAACTGCTCCAGAAGCTCGCGTCGGAGCTGCGCGCGACGGGAGACAAGGCGGAGGCGTGGATTCCGGTGCGCCTCCTGGGCACCGACGGCCAGTGCGTCGCGGAGTCACGCTTCCTGGCCGTCTTCAAGCGCGGGTAGCGACCGCGCCTCCCCCGTAGCTCGGTTGGATGGAGCGGCGGTTTCCTGAACCGCAGGCCGGCCCCCGCGCCCCGCGGTCCCAGCCGTTCCGTGGCCAGACGCTCATGCTGGAAAAACGCGGATGGCCCAGTATGCGGAAATCGCCCGGGCATTCTCCCCGTAGACTCCGGGGCGCAACGAAGCCGCATGACGGCGCGAGACCGTGGAGGGTGGCGGGTGGCTGGGACGCAATGGCGGGTGCAGGTGCTGGGGCTGGCGCAGCTGTGGGGCCCTGAAGGCCAGGGAGTGAGGTTGGAGCGGCGCGCCGCGGCGCTGCTGGCGTGGCTGGGGTTGCAGGGCCCTTCGTCCAAGTACGCCCTGGCGTCCCTCCTCTGGCCGGACTCCCCTCCCACCACGGCGCGCAACAACATGCGGCAGCTGCTGCGCCGCCTGCGGCTCGCCAGCGGTGGGGAGGCCCTGGTGGAGGGCGACACCGAGCGGCTGGCATTGGTGGCGCCGTCGAACGTGGACGTCGCCTGCCTGAAGTCCACCACCGAGGCCCGGGCCTATGCCCAGGCGCTGGAGTCCGTCGGGGCCGAAGGCGGCACGCTGCTGGACGGCTTCGACTTCGATGACTGCCCGGAGCTCGCGCGCTGGCTGGACGGGGCCCGCGCGGGCGTCGAGGGCTGGGTGCGCGAGGCGCGCGAGGCGCGAATCGGGCACCTGACGTCCGGGGGCGACTGGAGCGCTGCCCTGGGGCTCGCGCAGGCCTGGGCGCGCCAGGAGCCCGAGTCCGAGCTGGCCGGACGTCACCTCATCCGCCTGCTCTACCTGCAGGGAGACCGGGGCGCGGCGCTCGCGGCCTTCGAACAACTGCGCGGCGTGCTCGAGCGCGAGCTGGGCGTCACGCCCCTGCCGGAGACGCTCGCGCTGGTGCGGGAGGTGGAGAAGGGCACGCAGCGCCCCCACCCCACGGCGAGCCCGCGCCCGGCGCTGCCCCTGTCCGTCCTGCGCCCGCCGGTGCTGGTGGGCCGGGAGGCCGCGTGGCGGCAGTTGGAGGCCGGCTGGGAGGCGGGCCAGATGCTGTTCATCTCCGGCACCCCCGGCAGCGGCAAGACGCGGCTGGCGGAGGAGTTCGCGAACGCGAAGGGACGCTGGGGACGCGTCGAGGGGCGGGAAGGAGACAGCGACGTGCCGTTCGCCTCGCAGGCGCGCGCCTTCCGCACGCAGCTGGCGCGCTGGCCGGACGTGAAGCTGCCGGACTGGGTGCGCACCGAGCTGTCGCGCATCCTCCCGGAGCTGGGGGAGACGCGGCTGCTGCCGCCGCTGGACTCCGAGACCGGGATGCTGCGCTTCTACGACGCGGGCGCGGTGGCGCTCTACCTGCTCCACGAGCACGACGCCATCAGCATCGCGGACGACGTGCAGTACTGGGACGCGGCCAGCGCCAAGTCCTTCTTCTTCGCGCTCCCCCGGATGTTCGAAGCCGCCTCCAGGGGCGCCCAGCCCCTTCGCTTCATCGACTGCTACCGCCGGGGTGAGCTGCCCGCCCAGACGCGGGCCCACGTGGCGCGGCTCCTCGACGCGGGGCTGGCGCGTGTCGTGGAGCTGGAGGCGCTGACGGGCGAGGAGGTGAAGCACATGGTGGCGGCCATGGGGCTGCCCGGCGCGGAGGCGCACGCGGACAACCTCACGCGCTACACGGGCGGCAATCCCCTGTACGTGGTGGAGACCCTGAAGCACCTGCTGGAGACGGACTCGCTGCTCCGGGGCTGGCCCCAGCGGCTGCCGCCCCCGGACCGGGTGGGGCCCCTCATCCAATTGCGGCTGGAGCGGCTGTCCGCGCTGGCGCTCCAGTGCGCCCGGCTCGCGGCGCTGGCGGGCGCCTTCTTCCGCACGTCGCTCGTGCCCCGGGTGCTCCAGGTGACGGCGGCGGCCGCGCACGACGCGCTCGTGGAGCTGGAGTCGGCCCAGATCCTGTTGGGAGAGCGCTTCAGCCACGACCTGGTGATGGAGGCCGTGCGGGCCGGGATGCTGCCCGGGGAGGAGCGGGCGCTGCACGGCCGGCTCGCCACGGCGCTGGAGGAGGACGCGGCCCCCGCCATCCTCCTGGCCCACCACTGGATTGAAGCGGGGCGCGTGGAGCGGGGACTGCCGCACCTGCTGGCCTCGGCGCACTCCGATGAACAGGTGCTGCCACCGGAGCAGGCGGCGGACCACTACGCCCGGGCCGCCGCCCTCATGGTGGCCACGGGCCAGTTGGAGGACGCCGTGCGGGCGCGGGCCGCCGAAGCGCGCTGCCGCCTCCAGGCCTCCGCCGCCGGCCCCCACGTCCAGCCGACCTGGTCCGCCCGGGCTCCTGCCGGGAGGACGCGGTAGCCATCAGCCCTGGGCCAGCAGCGTGTCCAGGCGCTCGCGGTAGCCCCGGCTGAGCTTCAGCGTGGTGCGATCCCTCAGGATGACCGGGTGCTCCCCGTGGAGCAGCGGGCGCAGCTCCTGCACGCGCTGGAGGTTGAAGAGGGTGACGCTGCCGCGCACCAGCGGCGAGCGGGTGAGCACGGCCGTGGGCGGAATGGCGGCGCCCTTCACCTTCGCGCCCCGGTCGAGCGCCTGCTGACGCTGGGTGGCGTTCGGGCCATGTCCCTCCGCCACCACGAACTGTGCGCTCATGGTGGTGATGTCCTGTCCGACGAGGTCGCAGTCGTGGACCCACTCGTCCTGCAACCTGTCCACGGAGTGATGCCCTGAAGCGCCAGGGCGCCGATGACCGTCGTGCCGCAGCCTCGATTGCAAGGGATGGCTTCGCCCTTCAACCGCTCTCCGCGAGGTGCGCGCCCATGCGTGAGGGTCATGTCCGTGCGGCAGCCGTCTCGTCCACCTCGACGAGCGCTTCGGCCACCACGCGCCGCAGGGTCCACGCGTACTGCCAGCGCAGTGCCTCTACGGCCGAGCTATCGCTCTGCACTGGATGGAGTGACTCTTTTTTAGCGTCAGCCCCAAGCGGTGCGGCACTCGATTCACGGTCGCGTGGCCCACCCGCTTACCTCATTCAAGCTGGGCCTACTCCAGCGGCGCGGGGAACGCGGGCAGCGCGGCGAAGTCCTCGGGCACGTGCTCGCGGATGATCCGCGCGTGGGTGTCCCTGGCCAGGGCCTCCACGCGCTTCATGGACTCCAGCGTCTGCTCGCGGTTGGAATTGTAGACCGGCACCAGCCGCCGCTCGCGGGACTCGCGCAGGGGCCACAGGTCGCCGGTCAGCAGGACGGCACCGGACTTCGCCGTCTTCACCAGCAGCACGGTGTGTCCAGGCGTGTGCCCGGGGGCCTGGTGGATGGTGACGGCGCCGTCGCCGAACACGTCGTGGGCGGCGTCGCCTTCGATGCGCACGGTCTTCGCGTGCTCCAGGGCGCTGTAGTGGGGGACCTCCCCGCGCCGGTGGGCCTGTTCGGAGAAGGCGTTGTCACGCTCCTCCGCGTCCACGAGCCACGTCGAGCCCGCGAACAGGTTGGCGTTGCCCGCGTGGTCGAAGTGCAGGTGGGAGAAGGAGACGAACTCGATGTCCGCCGGTGAGAGCCCCAGCTCACCGAGCGAAGACGTGAGCTTCTTCTTCACCACGAAGTGCACGGGCTGCCCCTGCGGACGCATGCCGTCCGGCAGGTCCGCGATGCTCTCGGAGAGGCCGCTGTCCCAGAGCAGGTCCCCCTTCGGGTGGCGGATCAGGTAGCACGGGACGACGGTCTCCGCGGGCACGCCCTTCAGCGAACCGTCGTCCGCCATGAAGCCGGAGTCACCCAGCTCCACGCGGCCACAGTGGATGGCGTAGAGCTTCACGCCGGGCTCGGCCGTGGACGTCTGCACAGCGGGAGGTGTGCTGGCGCAGGCGGTGAGCGCGACACAGGCGGACCACAGGCGAAGGGTCTTCATGACGCGGAGGCTACCGCGCCGGCTCCTCTTCCATGAGGAAGTCGCCAATGGTCTTCCACATCGCCTCGAACTGGGGGCGGCGGAAGCCGGAGCCGGAGATGAGCCAGTCCACGTGCGGGGGCTGGTGCGCCGGCTGGTCGAAGTGGCCAATGGCATCCAGGTGGTCCGCGCGCACCGCCGCCAGCACGCGGCCGTACACCTGCGAGCGCGTGGGCACGATGCCGTCACACGCGGTGGGGCCGGGCATGGCGCCATAGGCCTGCACCAGCGCCGCCGTCTGCGCGGGCGTGTGCAGGGGCAGTTGCGTGAGCGGCATCCGCTGCGTCTGGCCGTACACGAACGCGTAGATGGTGTGCGTGAGCTGCGCGTACGGATCCAGGCCCGCGGCCAGGCGCGTGCGCAGGGACGGGGGCCGGGCCTGCGTCACCACGGAGCCGTAGCGCACGCCGGGCCGGTCATGCGTGCCGCCATTGAACAGGTCGATGCCCTCCGGCGTGAGCTGCGGGATGAGCGACGTGTCACGGCCCACGTCCCACAGGAACTTCGTCACCGCGTCGCGCCGCTCGCTGGAGAAGTCCCCCAGGAGCTGGTCGAAGAGCTGATCCAGCAGCGTCGCCTTCCAGCCCAGCTGATCATCCGCCCGCGCCATCAGGTGCCCGAAGCGGAACACCACGCTCAGGGGCAGCCGGCCGAAGCGCAGCACGTACATGGTGAACAGCGACAGGAGCTTCAGGAGCTGCTGGCCGAAGAGGCCCAGGAAGAACGTGGCCAGCGGCGTGCCCGCGTGGGGCGCGGACAGCGTCACCACCGTGCGCACGCGGCGCGCGAAGGGCTCCAGCTCCAGGGACTCAGACACCTGCGCGCCGGGGGAGACGAAGAGCCGGGCGTCCAGTCCGCCGGTGGAGTGGCCCACCAGGTGGATGGGGCCGTCGTCCCCGGAGGCCGTCTCGCTCACGGCCTTGAGCAGATCCGCGGTGCGCTGGCGGATGGAGGCCGTGGGGTGGGAGACGATCGTCACCACCTCCGCGTCGACTCCCCGGCGGGCGAGGTCCTGCTTCAGGAACTCGTACGCGTGGCCGAAGTAGAGGAGCTCGCCCAGGTTGGTGAACCCGAAGAAGCCGGGGACGAGGTAGACGTGGTGCTTCACGGACATGGGCTCGCCAGCATACCCCACGCTCCCGGGATGGGCTTGGAATACCCGGCGTCCCGAGCGGTTGACGCGCGCCCGGCCGCGTTGACAAAACCGGCCGTCCGTTTCCCCTACCCACGAAGGAAGACTCCCCGTGTACCGCAGACTGCTCGCGCTTGGCCTGCTGTCGTCCCTCCCCGCCGCGGCGGACGAGGGCATGTGGACCTACGATGCCTTTCCCGCCGCCCAGGTGAAGAAGGCCTACGGCTTCGAGCCCACGCAGGCCTGGCTGGACAAGGTGCGCCTGGGCTCCGTGCGGCTCGCGGGCGGCTGCTCCGCGAGCTTCGTGTCGCCGGACGGCCTGGTGATGACGAACCACCACTGCGTGCGCAGCTGCATCGAGGAGCTGACGACCGCGAAGGACGACCTCTTGGCGAAGGGCTTCCAGGCGAAGACGGCGAAGGAGGAGCGGCGCTGTCCCAAGATTGAAGCCAACCAACTGGTGGAGATGACGGACGTCACCGAGCGGATGAACACGGCGACGAAGGGCCTGTCCGGCGCCGCCTTCAACACCGCGCTCAAGAAGGAGATGGCCGCGGTGGAGGCCGCGTGCACCACCGGCGCGGACGTGCGCTGCGACGTGGTGACGCTCTACAACGGCGGCAAGTACCAGCTCTACAAGTACCGCCGCTTCCAGGACGTGCGGCTCGTGTTCGCGCCGGAGTTCTCCATGGCCGCCTTTGGCGGTGACGCGGACAACTTCAACTTCCCGCGCTACGGCTACGACGTGTCCTTCGTGCGCGTGTGGCAGGACGACGCGCCGGCGAAGAGCCCGGACTTCCTGCCGTGGGCGAAGGAGGGGGCGAAGGAGGGCGACCTCGTCTTCGTCTCCGGCCACCCGGGCGGCACGGAGCGCAAGAGCACGGTGGCGGAGCTGGAGTTCCAGCGCGACGTGGCGCTGCCCCAGACGCTGCTCCAGCTGGCGGAGATGCGCGGCGCGCTGCGCGAGTTCACCAGCGCGTCGCCGGAGCGCTACCGCGTGGCGCGCTCCAGCCTGCGCGGCGTGGAGAACGGGCTCAAGGCGCTGAAGGGCCGGCAGGAGACGCTGGCGGACCCCGCGGTGCTCGCGCGCAAGCGGCAGGAGGAGGCGGAGCTGCGCAAGCGCATCGACGCGAACCCCCAGGCGAAGGCGCTGACGCAGGGCATGTGGGAGGAGACGGCGCAGGCGCTGGACGCGTGGCGCCGGATGATGAACGACTACCGGATGAAGGGCGCGGGGGACGCGTTCCGCTCCGACCTGTTCTCCTACGCCCAGGCGCTGGTGCGCGCGGCGGACGAGCTGCCCAAGCCCAACGGGGAGCGCCTGCGCGAGTACACCGACGGCCAGCTCCCGGCGCTGAAGCAGCGGCTGCTGCGTGAGGCGCCCATTCCCGCGGAGCTGGAGGCGCTGACGCTGACGTTCGGCTTCAACAAGCTGCGCGAGACGCTGGGCGCGGATGATCCGTTCGTGCGCACGGTGCTGGAGAAGGAGGCCCCGGCGGACCTGGCGAAGGCGCTGGTGAAGGGCTCGAAGCTGGGCGACGTGAAGGTGCGCCAGGCGCTGCTGGAGGGCGGCAAGGCGGCGGTGGCCGCGTCGAAGGATCCGATGATCGTCCTGGCGCGCAAGGTGGACGCGGAGACGCGCGCGTCGCGCAAGCGCTACGAGGACACGGTGGAGGCGGTGCTCAAGCGCAACGGCGAGCGGCTGGCGAAGGCGTACCTGCTGGTGAACGGCACCGCGGGCGCACCGGACGCGACGTTCACGCTGCGGCTCAACTACGGGCAGGTGAAGGGCTGGGACGACAACGGCAAGGCCGTGCCCGCGCTGACCACGTTCGGCGGTGCGTACGGGCGTGACACGGGCAAGGAGCCCTTCAAGCTGCCGGCGCCGTGGGTGAAGGCGAAGGGCAAGGTGCCGGACGCGACGCCGCTGGACATGGCGACGACCAACGACATCATCGGCGGCAACTCGGGCTCGCCGGTGGTGAACCGCGACGGGCAGGTGGTGGGGCTCATCTTCGACGGCAACCTGCCGTCGCTCGGCGGCCGCTACCTCTACGTGCCGGAGACGCACCGCGCGGTGGCGGTGCACGGCGACGGCATCATGGCCGCGCTGGAGCACGTCTACGGCGCCACCCGCGTGGTCAACGAGCTGAAGGGCGCGCAGTCCGCGTCCGCCGCTCCGGCCCGCTAGGCCCCGGGAACCCGGGGCGGCCCACCGCCGCTCCATGCGGCCCGAACCTGTCCGACAGTCGGACAGGTTCGGGCAGGGCGACGCCGCCGGGAGGGCTCAGCGTCCCAGGGGCTTGCGTGCCCGGGCCGCCGCGGCCCTTCCGCCGAGGACCGCCAGCGGGTCACGCCCCAGCAGCCCTTCCTCCTCCAGCGCGGCGCGCACGGAAGGGATGTGGCCCCGGTGCGACTTGAAGCGCTGGAGGAACAGCCGCACCCAGTGCGCCGGCGGATCCAGCGTCCCCCAGACGCGGACATCGTTGCCCCAGGGATGCCGCTTCAGCGTGTCCAGGAAGGGGAGCACGTCGTGCGCGCCCAGCAGCGGCCGGTGCGGCGGAAGGATCCCGTCGCGGGGCCGGGACGCGACATTGCGGGGTGAGGCCGCCCAGGCGTGCCGCTCGCGCAGGAAGCGGTTGAAGGTGCGCTGGCCATCGGGTTGTTCCAACAGCCTGCGCAGCAGCCCGGCCTGCTCACCCCGGTCCCGCACTCTTCCCTTGTGGCGCCGGGCCAGGCACTTCCGGAGGCGCTGGCGCTGCTCGGCTTCGAACGGATCCTCGAAGGCGGCCGTGTTCTCCAGGTGGCTCAGCGCGTGCTCCCCGATGACGCTCTGGGGAAGGATACCGCGCACATGGCCCCAGCGCGCTTCCCATGGGAGGTCGCGCGTGCGGGCCGTGGCCCAGCGGATGAACGGGTTCACCTTGTCGGCCGAGCGCCGCCGGGACACCTGGCGGTGGATCGTCACCCCCTCCCATGGGGCCAGGGGCGGCGTGTCCCGCTCCAGGTCTCCGTGGCTCAGCCACGCGTCCAGCTCCTGCTGGACCTGCCTGCGCGCCGCACGGTGGATGCCCGCGCGAGCCCGGCGCGCGCCCTTGCGGTTCGTGCTCGGCAGCAGCGAGCGCGCCATCTGCCGGACCTTCTCGTCGGAGTGGATCATCGCCCGTGGGTCTTTCGTGGCCGCGCCGTGACGACACGCCTCAGCAGCCCTTCCGCCTCCAGCGCGGCGCGCACGGACGGGATGTGACCCCGGTGGGCTTTGAAGCGCTGGAGGAACCAGCGCACCCAGTCCAGCGGTGGCGTCAGCGTGCCCCACGTGTGGAAGTGCGAACCCCACGCGTTGGGCTGGAGCGAATCCAGGAAGGGCTCCACGTCGTGCACGCCGAGCAGCGGGCGGTGCGACGGCACCTGCGCGAGCTTGCGGTTCGCGGGGGATTCGCCGTTCAGCGTCCCCGTCACCGTGTAGCGCTCGCGCAGGTAGCGGTTGAAGGTGCGGTGGCCCTCGGGCTCCAGCAGGAGCGCGCGCAGGAGTCGCGCCTGTTCACCCCGGTCCAGCAGCGCGCCCTTGCGTTGCTGACGCTGGCGCAGCCAGTAGCGATTGCGCCACGCGGCTTCGACGGGGTCCTCGAACGCGGGCGTGCGCTCCAGGTGGCCCAGCGCGTGCTCGCCGATGACGCTCTTGGGCAGCAGGCCCCGCACGTGGCTCCGGCGGTGCTCGCGCGGCAGGTGGCGCGTGCGCGCGGTGGCCCAGCGGATGAAGGGCTTCACCTTGTCACCGCTCTGACGCCAGTTCACCTGCCGGCGGATGGCCGCGTCCTCCCACGGTGCGCAGGGCGGCACGTCCTCATCCAGGTCGTTGCACCGCAACCACAGCGCCAGCTCCTGGCGGACCTCCTTGCGGGCCGCACGATGGATGTGGGCTCGCGCGGCTCGCGACGCCTCCCGGTTCTTCGATGGCAGCAGCGAGCGCGCCATCTGCCGGACCTTCTCGTCTGAGTGGATCATCGTCCGCGGACCCTCCGTGGCCGGCGCGGACGTGGCGTGCGCCCATCACCTGACGCGCACTGGACGTCTCCCAACACCCCGCGTCGGGTGCAGGACAACCCCGACCCAGAACCTCGTGGGTGCTTGGTGCGCCGCGTCAGGAGGGCGCTACCGTGAGAGTGCGGATCTTCAGTCCGCCTCTGTCTTCGCACGGTTGCGTTCCCCGGAACGTCGCCGTCCGGGCGCCTTCCCGGGGTGGTTGGGAGCCGGCGCCCGTCGTGCGGTAGCATCACGGTCGTCTCACGCCGGGGGGAGGGAGGATGCACGATGGTGGTGGAGGCTCCGGAGCCCCGGACGATGTCGGCCATCATGTTCACGGACATGGAGGCCCCCGAAGGTCAACGCTGGCGGGATGAGTCGCTACAACAAGCGCTGCACGAGGAGCACGGTCAGCTGGTGCGCGGGTTGCTCGCGCGCCACGGTGGCCGCGAGGTGAAGCGGCTGGAGGAGGGCGGCTTCCTCCTGGAGTTCGAATCGGGCCTGCCCGCGGTCGCGTTCGCGCTGGAGTGGCGCGCCGCCGTGGACGCGCGCAACCGCGCCGTGCCCACCGAGCAGCGCGTGTCCGTCCGCGCCGGCGCGCACCTGGGCATGGTGGTGCACCGCGACGGCGACGTGTTCGGCGAGGGCGTCAACCTGGCGGCCCGCATCGAGTCCCTGGCGCGTCCGGGCACCGTCTACGTCAGCGAGACGCTGGCCGCGCAATTGGAGGGCCGCCTGAAGGCGCCGCCCGTGCGCCTGGGCCGCAACGAGCTGAAGAACATCCGGCTGCCGGTGGCGGTGTTCCGCATCGACTCGCCGAAGGAGGGCCGCAACGAGCGGGCGCTCCTGTCGCGCGTGCGTTCACTGCTGGGCCGTAAGCGGGCTCCCGCGGACGGTTGAGGTTCGTGGCCGGGCGCGCGGCGGTAAGGTGCCGCGCCATGTCCGAGCTCACCCTGGTCGTTGGTTCCAAGAACTTCTCTTCGTGGTCGCTGCGCCCCTACCTGGCCCTGGCCCACACCGGCCAGCCGTTCCGCGAGGTGGTGGTGCCGCTGGACACGCCGGAGACGGCGGCGCTCATCGCCATGCACTCGCCCAGCGGGCGGGTGCCCGTGCTCAAGCACGGCGACACCGTGGTGTGGGATTCGCTGTCCATCTGCGAGTACGTGGCGGAGGCCTTCCCGGAAGCGAAGCTGTGGCCGGAGGACCGCGCGGCGCGCGCGATGGCGCGCTCGGTGACGTCGGAGATGCACTCCGGCTTCACGGCCCTGCGCACGAACCTCCCCATGGACATCAGCGCGCGCAAGACGGTGCCGGGGCTGGACGCGCCGGGCGTGCACGCGGACATCGCGCGCATCCAGGGGCTGTGGGCGGGCTGCCGCGAGCGCTACGGAAAGGGCGGGCCCTTCCTCTTCGGCACCTTCAGCATCGCGGACGCGTTCTACGCGCCCGTCATCACCCGCTTCGTCACCTACGGCGTCCCGTTCCGCCCGGAGAACGCCGCGTACCGCGACGCGGTCCTGGGCCTGCCCGCGATGCTCAAGTGGACGGAGGCCGCCCGGTCCGAGCCGCCCCTGGCGCGCTACCGGTAGCTCACAGCCCCAGCGACTTGAGCTGCGTGTCGAACGTGGGCGCGTCCGTGAAGACGTGCCCGCGCAGCCCCAGCGCCCGCGCCGCGTCCACGAACTCCGGCAGGTCGTCGAAGAAGGCGGCCTCTTGCGGCGCGCAGCCGGCCTTCTCCAGCGCGAGCCGGTAGATGGCCGGCTCCGGCTTCACGTGCCCCACCTCACAGCTCATCACCAGCGCGTCGAAGCGCTGGAGCACGGGCAGCAGCGGCTTCAGATAGGCCACGTGCAGCGCGTTGGTGTTGGACACCAGCACCAACCTCACGCGGCCCGCCAGCCCCTCCACGCGCGGCAGCACCGCGTCGTGCACCGCGAAGTGGCTGCTCCACAGGGGCGCGAACTCCGCCATGGACAGGTCCACGCCCAGCGCGCCGCAGACGTCCTGACGGATGCCCTCCGCGTCCAGCAGGCCCCGGTTCGCCGCCGTCCACCCCGCGCCGGTGAGCCGCCTGGAGGCCTCTTGCGGCTCCAGCCCCGCCCGCGCCGCGAGGCGCGCGAAGAGCAGCGCGTTGTCGTGGAACACCAGCACGTTGCCCAGGTCCAGCAGCACGGCCTTCACGGCGGGGACGGCGGACACGAAGGGACGCTCCCGGTTTCAGATGCGGTAGGACCGCGCGACGCCTTCCATCTGGCCCGCGACTTCCTGCAGCCGCTTCGCCGCGCCGGTGGTGGACTTCAGGCTGGTCTGCGTCTCCGTCATCATGGAGGACAGGTCCGTCACCGCGCTGAAAATCTGCGCGATGCCCGCGTTCTGCTGGTTCACCGCCCCGGCGATCTGCCGCGCCGCCGCGGCGTTGTCCTGGACGATGGTGGCCAGCTCCTTCAGATGCTCGCCGCTGGTGCGCACCTGCTCCAGGCCCTCCGCGACGCTGGAGTGGCTCTGCTCGGTCATCTTCGCCGTGGAGATGATGGCGTGGCCCAGGTCCCCCAGGATGTCGCGCACCTTCTCCGTGGCCTGGATGGACTGGTCCGCCAGGTTGCGGATCTCCCGCGCCACCACGCTGAAGCCCTTGCCGTGCTCACCGGAGCGCACGGCCTCGATGGCCGCGTTGAGCGCGAGCATGTTGGACTGGTCCGCCAGGTCCTTCACCGTCTGGGTGATGCCGCCAATCTGCTGCGTGCGCTCGTTGAGCTGCACGATGCGCATGGCCATCTCGCCGGACTGCTCGTGCAGGCCCTGGAAGCCGCCCAGGCTGTCGCGGATGGCGACCTCGCCCGCGCGGCCCACCTCCTCCGCGCGCGCCGCCACGCCCAGCACCGTCTCCGCCTTCTCCGCGGCCAGCAGCGACGTCTGCTTGATCTCCTGCGCCGTCACCTGCGTCTCCTGGAGCGCGGCGGCCTGACGGGCCACGTTGCGCTCCTGGACCTCGGAGGCGAGGTTGAGCTCCGCCACCGTCTCGCTGAGGACGTGGGTGGCCTCCTGGAGGCTGGTGGCCGTCTCGCGCAGGTTCTTCATCATCTGCCCGAAGGCCTGGGTGAGCTCGCCCACCTCGTCGCGCCCCGCCTGGACCTCCATCACCTGCGTGAGGTCGCCTTCCTTCACCACGCGGCGGACCACTTCGCTGAGCGCGCGCAGCGGCCGGGTGATGCCGCGCGCCAGCATCCACGAGCCCAGCCCCACCCCCGCCACGAGCAGGGCGGCCAGCCCCAGCACCAGCTGGCGCATCTGGTTGAGGGGCGCGTAGGCCTCGTCCGGATCCAACTGGGCCAGGAACCTCCAGCCGTCCCCCACGTCGCGCACGTCCGAGCCGTTCACCGCGAGCACGGCCACGCGGCCCGTGTCGTCGTGCTCGCCCTTGCGCGTGTCGAACAGCGTCCGGCCATCCGCGCGCTGCAGCTCCAGGGAGAAGGTGTGGTGGCCGCGGTGCTGGGCCCGGGCGAGCGCGGGCTTCACCAGCTCCCCCACCTGGCCCCAGTCGAACGCCGCGAGCAGCACGCCCAGCCGCTGGCCGCGCTCGTCCATCACCGGCACCGCCAGGGGCAGCACCTGCACGTCGTAGATGGGGTCCACCTGCTCCACGCCCTCGGCGGTGGTGGCGCCGGCCTGCGCCTGACGGAACCACGCCGCCTGCCGCACGGCCTCCGCGCGCCCCCCGTACGCCGCCTTGAGGTCGGGCCGGCTGGCGGAGACCACCGCGCCGTCGTCGCTGAAGAGCACGATGCCGTTGAGGGTGAGGTAGCGCCGCTGCAGGAGCGCCAGCGTCGCGTCGCTGTCCGCGGCGTCCTTCGTGCGCAGCGCCTGGCGCAAAATGGGGTCCTCCGCCCAGCTGTGGGCGCTCGCCTCGCGCTCCGCCAGGGTGGACTCCAGCAGGTCCTTGAAGCCCTCCGCCTCCATGCGCAGCGAGGCGTCCAGCTGCGCCTCCGTCTGCTGGCGCATCAGCCGGTCCTGCAGCCCGGTCAGCGCCAGCAGCGGCACGCACGACACCAGGGTCATGTACAGCAGCAGCCGCCCACGCAGCGTCAGGGACGGCAGTTTGGAAGAAGGCATGGCACGCCGGCGCGAAGAAGAGGACCCGGGTTCCTATACCAGAACCCGGGCCCCGAACCCCCTGGCCGACTGGCCGCCTACAACACGGGCACCCGGTCAGGCAGGTCCCGCGCGGGCAGGTTGGAGTAGTCCGCGTCCAGGTCCAGCCGCACCCGCTGCTTCACGCGCGTGCTCAAGAGCCCCCGCAGCAGCCCCAGGAACCCCGGAGGCGCCGCGATGACCAGCTGGTCGAACATGTGCGAGTCCACGCCCCGGTCCAGCCGCGCGGAGAGCTCGCGCGCGAAGCGCTCGTGCTCCAGTTGCCGCCGGCCATCCGGCTCGTTCTCCGGCACCGGGCGGTGCAGCGTGCCCGCGTTGGGGTTGTCCGGCTGATTGAACAGGTCGACGGGCTTGGCCCGGCTCTCGTCATGCTGGAACTGCTCGATGAGGTCCCACTTCTCCGCCTTCGCATCCGTGGCGAAGAGCCGGGCGCGACTCGCGTTGGCCACCAGGATCCAGAGCCTCTTGTCCGCCATCTTCACGCCTCCTTGTCTCTTGAGGAGTGCGGACCCCCCCCGCCCCCGGCAAGCTTCCCCCAGCGAGCAGACTCCCCGCCGCGCGGAGTCCAGGCAGCCTGCCCGCCGCCCCCTTCCGGCCCGGGAACACTCCGCCTGTCCCCCGGTGCTGACGACCTCCGCCCACGTTGACCAACCGCATCCGAGCGGCGACCATCCGCGCGGGGGAACAGGACGGGAGTGGGCTGTATGGAGAAGTATTTCAATGTCCGTGGACAAGAGGTGCGCGGTCGCCGCACATGCCACCTGTCCACGTGCCGCACGGCCGGTGAATCGTCACGTGCCGAAAGTTTTTCCGTCTCTCGCGCGATAGATGCCCTCCCGTGGGTTGCAGGGTCGCCTCGCCATGGAAACCTGATCCCCCCATGGGCACCGACGACCTCCTCGCTCACACCGTGCTGTCTGACTCGGGTGATGCCGTGACCGACAGTGGCGGGATGCCGGCCGTGATGTCGCCCCCTGGACAGGAGGTCCAGGAGGGCATGGTGCTGGGGAACTACCAGCTGGAGAAGCTGCTGGGCGAAGGCTCCATGGGGCGCGTCTTCCAGGCGCGGCACGTGCGGCTGGGACGCCAGGTGGCGCTCAAGGTGCTCAAGCCGGAGCACGCGCGGGACAGCTCCTTCGTGCAGCGCTTCTTCCAGGAGGCGCGCACCGTCAATCAGATCAACCACGAGCACATCGTGGAGGTCTTCGACTTCGTGGACGAGTCGCCCGGGGGGCACGTCTACTGCGTGATGGAGCTGCTTCGCGGGCAGAGCCTGGCGGCGCTCCTGAAGGAGGAGGGGCTGACGCTGGAGCGCGTGCAGCGCATGGGCGTGCAGGTGTGCGCGGCGCTGGGCGCGGCCCATCAGGTGGGCGTGGTGCACCGGGACATCAAGCCGGACAACCTCTTCGTCACGCAGCGCTCCGGGCAGCAGGACTTCGTGAAGGTGCTGGACTTCGGCGTCGCGAAGCTCATCACCACGCAGACGGGCGTGAGCCTCACGGGCACGCTGGACGGCACCATCATCGGCACGCCGGCGTACATGGCGCCGGAGCAGGCCGCGGGGCTGCCGGTGGACGCGCGCGCGGACATCTACGCGGTGGGCAACATCCTCTACGAGATGCTCTGCGGCCACCCGCCCTTCCAGGCCTCCGCCTTCGGGCAGTTGGTGGTGCAGATCATCACCCAGCCGCCGCCGCCGCTGCCCACGCACCTGCCGTCCGGGGAGCGCGTGCCCGCGGAGCTGGCGGACCTGGTGATGCGCTGCCTGGCGAAGGAGCCGGAAGCCCGGCCGCAGCACCTGGCGGAGGTCACCACGTCGCTGCTGCTGATGCCCACCGCTCCGGCCGCCGCGCCGCGCATGGAGGCGCTGGTGGAGGAGGCCGAGCGGCCCACCCTGCGCATGAAGGTGCCGGGCATGCTGCGCGACCGGCGCATCCAGGTGTCGGTGGGGCTGGCGGCGCTCGCGCTGGTGTCCGGCATCACGACGTGGACGGGCCTGCGCTCGATGCGCGCTTCCAGTGATGCGCAGGCTCCGGCGGCGGTGGCGGTGGCCGCTCCGGGCGCGGCGCCGGTCGCGGGCGCGATGGACGCGGTGACGCTGACGGTGCACTCGTCGCCGCCGGGCGCGAAGGTGGTCCGCGTGGACACGGGCGAGGAGCTGGGCACCACGCCGCTGACGAAGGCGCTGACCCGGCAGGCGGTGCCGCCACAGTTGCGCGTCGAACTGACGGGCTACGTTCCGCTGGAGCGGGCGGTGGAGCTGAAGCAGGGTGCCGCCGCCGCCGAGTTGACCGTGCCGCTCGTGAAGGCGAGCGCGGGACCGCGCCGCGCTCCCGCGCGCGCGCCGGGCCGCAAGGGAGGAAGCAGGGATGCGGTCATTGATCCGTTCTCGTCGCAGTGAGTCCCGGGCGCTGAGCCTGGGGCTCGTGCTCGCGCTGGGGACGCCGTTCCCGGCGGTGGCGCAGGCGGCGGACGCGACGGCGGCCACGGCGTCGGAAGACCAGGCGCGGGAGAAGTTCTCCGAGGGCAACCTGGCCTACGACCTGGGCGAGTTCGACCGGGCGCTCAAGGCCTTCAGCGAGGCGTACCGCCTCAAGCCGCTGCCCGCGTTCCTCTTCAACATCGCGCAGTGCCACCGGCAGCTGAACAACCCGTCGCGCGCGGCCTTCTTCTACCGGCGCTACCTGGCGCTGTCGCAGGGGGAGCCCGCGAACGCGGACGTGGTGCGCGAGCTCATCGCGGAGATGGACACGAAGGCGCGCGTCCAGGAGGAGCAGCGCCGGGAGCGCGAGCGCTTCGCGCGGGACCGCGACCTGCAGCGGGCGCGGGAGCAGGCCGCGCTGGCGGAGGCCCGCGCCAACGAGGCGAGGCTCGCCTCCACGGCGACCCCGGCCGCCGCGCCGGAGAGGAACGGGGCCTCCGAGGCCCTGGCCATGCAGGTGCCGGAGGCGTCCGTGAAGACGGAGGCCAGCCCGTCCAAGCCGTGGTCGCGCCGCTGGTACGTCTGGGCGGGCGCGGGCGCGGTGGCGCTGCTCGCGGGCGGCGCCGTGTGGATGGCCACGGCGCCCAATCCCCGGGACACGACGCTCGGCACCGTGGGGCGTTAAGGCGCCCGGAGCGCCGCGTTGACGCCACGGCCCGGGGCGGCACGTGCCCCGGCGCCAGCATGGCGGCTTCAGCGCGCCAGCGCCGGGGGCTTCAGCGCGGCGGCGGTGTGGCGGCGGCCTGCGCCAGCACCTGCGCGGCGATGCGGCCGATGCGCGCGTGGAACGACGGGGCGTCGTGGAAGGTGAGGCGCACGTCGCCCACCTTCAGCTCGTCGCCCGTGCTCAGGAGGCGCGGCTGCTCGGCCTCCAGCGGCTCGCCGTTCACCGTCACCGGCCGGGACTGCGCCAGCCGCTCCACCTTCCAGCCGCCTTCCGGCGTGGGGTGCAGGGCGAACTGCTCGCGCGACACCGTGGCGTCGTTGACCACGAAGGTGTTGTGCGACGCGCGCCCCAGCTTGAGGGGGCCGCGGTCCGCCACCCCCATCAGCTCGAAGCACAGCGCGTCGCCCGCGGGCAGACAGTCGCGCAGGTCCATCATGGGCAGCCGCGTGGCCGCCACGTTCTGCTCCTCGGGGACGTTCCACGCGCCCGCCTCCCACACCAGCCACGCGTGCGGGTACTTGGCGTTGAACTTCTCCTGGAGTGCCATGTGCTGCCGGATGAGCAGCGAGAGCAACAGGGCTCGCATATCTCCCGTCATAACCCCATCCGCCGCCCCCGCGTCGCCCGGATGGCTTCCCAGGTGTCCACGAGTGGGCGAATGGGGCCGCCCACTGCCTACAACCGGGCGACCACGGCCCGGGCCATCCGCTCCGGCGCGCCCGCGTCCATGGGCAGGAAGAGGCACGGCTCCGTCACCTCCACCTCCTGCAGCCGCGTGCGCCCCTCGTTGTCCGTGGCCACGTCCACGCGCGCGTACAGCAGCCGCGCGCCCCCGGACGCCTCCATCACGTCGTGCGCCAACCGCTGCTCCGCCGCGTCCTCCGGCGTGAAGCCGTGCGGCTCCGCGAAGCCCCGGGGCGCGGTGGTCAGCGTGGGCGGGCGGCGCACCGCGTGGCTGAAGACGCCGTTGAAGAAGATGTACGAGCGCTCGCCCTCCGTCTCGAAGGCGCGCAGGTAGGGCTGCACCATCACGTCCCCCTCCCTGGCCAGCTCCGTCACCTGCGCGCTCGCGGCGTCCCACTCCTCACGCCGCAGGATGAAGGTCTTCATCCCGCCCGCCGCCACCGCGGGCTTGAGCACCACCGCGTCCCAGCCGCGCTCGCGCGCCGTCGCCGCCACGTCCAGCGTGCCGCCGGGCGGCACCCAGACGGTGGGCGTCAGGGGCAGGCCGCGCGCCTCCAGCGTCTTGAGGTAGGCCTTGTGCGTGTTCCACCGGAGCACGTCCGCCGGGTTGAACAGCCGCGTGACGCTGCCCACGCGGTCCGCCCAGGCGACGAACTCCTCGCGGCGCAGGTGGCTGTCCCAGGCGTTGCGCACCACCGCGGCGCGCACGCGGCTCCAGTCCACGTCCGGGTCGTCCCAGCGGATGGGCTGCGCGTCCAGCCCCAGCGCCCGCAGCGCGGGCACCAGCGGCGCGTCCAGCGGGTGGAGTTGCGGCAGTCCGGCGTAGGTGATGACGGCGATGTCCAAGGCGGAGGGCTCCCGGCAGGAGGAAACGCGCCGCGTTCTAACGCGCTCCCGGGGCCCGCGCAGCCTGTGCCTTCCACGTCAGGCCGAGCGCACCACGGCCGGCTTGTCCACGGCCACCGTCTCCACGGTGTCCACGTTCAGCTGCTCCGCCAGCGTCTTCGCCTCGCGCGCCACCCGCGCCAGCTCCGCCTGGCCATGGGGGAAGGGGGCCGCGGGGCCGTCCAGCGCCAGCAGCTGCTGACGCAGCGTCGCGCCGTCGGGCGTGCGCCGGGCCGGGTCCTTCTGGAGCAGCTGCATGACGATGAGGTCCAGCGCCAGCGGCACGGCGGGGTTGAGCTGCGAGGGCGGGACGACCTCCTGGTCCACCGCCGCGCGCAGCAGCACCTCCTCCGAGTGGCCGCTCAGCGCGCGCCGGCCGGTGAGGGCCTCATGCAGCGTGAGCCCCAGGGCGAAGAGGTCCGCCCGCCCGTCGATGTCCTTGCCCATGGCCTGCTCCGGCGCCATGTAGCCCAGCTTGCCGCGCACGCTGCCGGCCACGGTGAGGTTCGCGCGGACCGCGTCGCGCGCGATGCCGAAGTCCGACAGCTTCACCTCGCCGATGCGCGACACCAGGATGTTGGGCGGGTTCAGGTCGCGGTGGACCAGCCGCAGCGGGACGCCGTCCGCGCTGGTGCGACGGTGCAGGTAGTCCAGCGCGGACGCCAGCTCCGCGGCCAGGAAGGTCGCGGCGGACACGGGCAGCGGCCGGCGGTTGCGCGGCCTGAGCAGCGCGCTCAGGGGCAGGCCGTCCACGTACTCCATGGCCAGGAAGTAGGTGCCGCCGTGGCGGCCCAGGTCGAACACCTGGACGATGTTGGGGTGGTAGAGCGACGAGCACAGCTCCGCCTCGCGCCGGAACATCGTCACGAAGGCCGCGTCGTCCGCGTACGACGGCAGGATGCGCTTGAGCGCCACCTGCTTCTCGAAGCCGCCCTCCGGCGAGTACGTGGCCCGGTACACCTCCGCCATGCCGCCCGCGCCCAGCCGTTCGTGCAGCACGTACTTGCCCATGACCTCCTGCTCGCGCAGCGCCGCCAGCGCGCTGCGCGTGCGCTCCAGGAAGTGCCGCGCCAGCGTGGCCGTCAGCGCGCCCGTGGCCACGAAGAAGAACGCGCGCACGCAGATGAACAGCGGCGCCAGCGTCACCAGCGGCTGATCCGGCAACAGCGGCCGCACGAAGCCGAAGTAGAGCGCCAGGTACTCCGCCGCCACCAGCGCGCCCGCCGCCAGCCCCAGGCGCGGGTTGCTGCGCAGGCCCGCCAGCGTCACCAGCGTGCCCCAGATGACCAGCGTGGGCGCGGTGAGCGCGTAGACGGGGCCCTGGTAGCGCAGGTCGAACGTGAGCACCACCGCCGGGATGCTCACTTCAATGAAGACGTTGAGCCACGGGATGGCCGGGTGGAACGCGCCGGAGCGCAAGACCCACCACATGCACGCGTAGTAGCCCGACAGCACCGTCGACAGCCCCATCAACGCGAACGTCAGGTCCCAGCCCATCGCGGGGCCGAGCGCCGCGGCCACCACCACGCAGATGGCGGACAGGATGCTCATGAAACGCGCCACTGACAGCTCGCGCGTCTGTGCGTCGCGGCGCAGGTGCGCGTCCAGGAAGCGCGACACGGTGCTGGATGGATTCCGGGTGATCATGTCCCCCCCACTCTAGAACGTGGCAGGACGCGTCATCCGCCTGCTCCCCCACACGTTGGGTGTGCTCCTACCACACCTCCCGCCACACGGAAGGCCCTTGGAGCCCCACGAAGTGGACTTCACGGGTCAGGTATCGCTGAAATGTTGCACCCACGTCCTACGCCGCGTGCGAGGCACGGGGGGCTTTCACGTCACACCGTCTCTTCCTTCACGGCACTGCCTTCGGGCAGGAGGCTTCATGCGCAGCTCCCGTTTATTGCTGGCCGCCCTGGGCGCGGTCCTGTTGTTGGGCAGTGCCTGCGGATCCGATGATCCAGAGGTCGTGGCGGTCTGCGGTGACGGAAAGAAGGAAGGCGCCGAGCAGTGCGATGACGGCAACACCACCGGCGGCGACGCGTGCGAGGCGAACTGCACGCTGCCCGGGGCGAAGTGTGGCGACGGCAAGCAGGCGCCCACCGAGGCGTGCGACGACGGCAACACGGTGAGCGGCGACGGGTGCGAGGCGGACTGTACCGTCACGCCCACCCAGACCGTGCAGTGTTGGGCCACGCCTCCCGCGCCGCTGGCGAACGGCGCCACCTGCGAGGTGACGAAGGCGGGCACGGCGGGCAAGCTCTTCGTCGGCACCGTGCTCAAGGACGGCCAGGTGCTGGCGGGCGGCCAGGTGCTGGTGGACGCCCAGGGCGTCATCACCTGCTCCGAGTGCGACTGCTCGAAGGCGGCCGGCGCCGCGGAGGCCACGGTGGTGACGTGCCCCACGGGCGTCATCTCCCCGGGCCTCATCAACCCGCATGACCACATCACCTTCCCGGGCGCGCCGCTGGCCAGCACCAGCGTGGAGCGCTACGAGCACCGCCACGACTGGCGCGAGGGCAAGAACAACCACACCCGGCTGAGCAACCCGTCCAACTCCAAGGCGGCGGCCATCAGCTGGTCGGAGCTGCGCCAGGTGATGGCGGGCACCACCTCCATCGCGGGCGCGGGCGGGCAGCCCGGGCTCCTGCGCAACCTGGACACGGGCGGCACGGCGGGCATCGCGAACCAGGAGGGCCTGTCGGAGCCGTACGCGGACTCGGACACCTTCCCGCTGGGTGACAGCACCGGCACCACGCTGGCGGAGGGCTGCTCCTACGCCTCGTTCCCGTCGTCGGCGACCATCACCTCGCGCACGTCCGCGTACCTGCCGCACATCGCGGAGGGCATCGCGGTCACGGCGCTCAACGAGTTCCGCTGCCTGTCCACGGGCGCGGGCAACGTGCTGTTCCCGCGCTCGGCCGTCATCCACGGCGTGGGCCTCACCGCGCGGGAGATTTCGGAGATGGCGGCGCACGGCACGGGCCTCGTCTGGTCGCCGCGCACCAACGTCTCGCTGTACGGCGACACGGCGATGGTGACGACCTTCAAGCGGCTGGGCGTGCCCATCTCCCTGGGCACGGACTGGATCCGCTCCGGCTCCATGAACCTGCTGCGCGAGCTGCGCTGCGCGGATCACCTCAACACCACGCGCTACGCCAGGACCTTCACGGACGAGGACCTGTGGCGCATGGTGACGGCCAACGCCGCGGACGCGGTGGACATCTACGAGCGCGTGGGCCGCATCGCGCCGGGCCGGATGGCGGACCTGGCCATCTTCCGCCTGGGCACGAACGCGGGCTCGCCGTTCCGCGCGGTCATCGCCGCGGATCCGCAGGACGTGGTGCTGACGGTGCGCGGCGGCAAGCCGCTCTACGGCGACCAGGCGCTGGTGGACGGCCTCAAGGGTGAGGACACCTGCGACGCGCTGGACGTGTGCGGCACCCAGAAGTCCGCGTGCTTGAAGTCGGAGATCAAGATGACGCTGGCGGAGTTCCAGGGCTCCTCGGACACCCGGAACCTCTACCCGCTGTTCGCGTGCGGCACCCCCGCCAACGAGCCCTCCTGCGAGCCCGCGCGCAGCGCGGTGAACACCAGCTTCCCGGTGGCCGCCGTCAACGGCTCCACCGTCTACTCGGGCGTGGCGAGCGCGGAGGACGCGGACGCGGACGGCATCCCGGCCGCGAACGACAACTGCCCCACCATCTTCAACCCCGTGCGCCCCATGGACAACGGGCGGCAGCTGGACACGGACGGCGACGGCGTGGGTGACGCGTGCGACCCGTGCCCCCTGGAGGCCGGCACCACCGCGTGCCAGGCCTTCCGCGGCGACGACGACGACCGCGACGGCGTGCCCACCTGGCGCGACAACTGCCCGTTCGTGGGCAACGCGGACCAGAAGGACACGGACAAGGACGGCAAGGGCGACGCGTGCGACGGCTGCCCGGCGGACGCGGCCTCGTGCTCCGTCGAGGACCCGTCCGACTTCGACTACGACGGCATCGCCGCTCCCGGTGACAACTGCCCGCTCGTGGCCAACGTGGACCAGAAGGACTCGGACAACGACGGCGTGGGTGACGCGTGCGACGCATGCCCGGTGCCCAACCCCGGCGGCGCCGCGTGCCCCGCCACCATCTACGACGTGAAGGCGACGCCCCGCTTCGGCAACCAGTCCCTGGTGGGCACCAAGGTGCTGCTGGACGACGTGGTGGTGACCGCGGTGGACGCGACGAAGTCCGAGCGCGGCTACTGGGTGCAGGTGGCCCACTACCCGGCGGGCAAGGGCGTGGATGACTCCGGCCTCTATATGTACAGCCTCAAGTCCGACGTGGCGGTGGGGGACAACATCCGCGTGGAGGGCACGCTGAAGGAGTACTTCGGCCTGCTGGAGGTGATTGATTCCAAGGTGACGAAGAACAGCGTGGGCAACCCGCTGCCGGCCCCGGAGGTGGTGCGCACGGAGGACATCCGCACCAATGGTCCCCGGGCGAAGGCGCTGGAGGGCGCGCTGGTGGAGGTCCGCAACGTCTTCAACACCCGCCTGGAGAACGCCAACCGCGAGTTCATCGTGGACGAGAACAAGACCGGCAACCCGGCGTCCTCGGGCCTGATGGTGGATGACCAGGCCTTCGCCTATCCCACGCAGGTGCTGGGCACCGAGTACATCGCGCTGCGCGGCGTGCTCACGTTCAACTTCAACGACCACAAGCTGCTGCCCCGGAACGGAGCCGACATGGCCCTGCCGCTCCCGGCGCTGACGGCGTTCACGTCCGGCGGCTTCGCGCGCGTGGGCGGCACCCAGGCCATCCCGCAGGCCCTGACGGTGACGCTGGCGTTCGGCTACCCGCTGGACGTGACGGTGAACATCTCCTCGAGTGACACGGCGGCGCTGACCGCGAAGGACGGGAAGGTGGTCATCCCCGCCGGCCGGACGAGCGCCACGGTGGCGCTGGAGGCGAAGGCGCCGGCGGACTCGGTGACCCTCACCGCGACGCTGGGCGCTTCCACCCAGACGGCCACGCTGCGCGTGCTGGGCGAGAACGAGGCGGCCTCCGCCACGGACCTCACCCCGGCGACGACGGGTGTGGCGCCGGGCGGCACCGCGCGCTTCACGGTGACGTTCGACCGGCCGGTGCCGGCGGGCACCACGCTGGACCCGGTGGTGACGCCCGCGGGCTTCGGCACCATCACGGCCCGGAACGTGACGACGGACGCGCTGACGGCCACCTTCGACCTGACCGTGGCCGACGACAGCACCGGCTCCGGCACGGTGACGCTGGGCGCGCTGAGCGCCACGGTGAACACCATCAGGGACGTGCCCCGGCTGTTGTCCCTCACCCCGTCCACCGCCACGGTGAACGCGGGCGCGGCCCAGGTGTTCACGGTGACGCTGGAGTCCGCGCCGACGCAGCCCGTGCAGGTGCTGCTGGCGCTGGCCCCTCCGGCCACGCCCTATGGCGCGCTGTCCGCCACGGCGGTGACGGTGGCCGCGGGTGAGACGACGGCGACGGTGACGTTCACCGCCGACGCGGAAGGGGAGGGGGCGGGCACGGTGTCCGCCTCGCTCAACGGCATCACGCGCTCGGCGTCGCTGACCGTGCTGCCTCCGCCCGCGAAGCTCGCCAGCATCACGCCGGACACGGCGACGGTGACGGTGGGCGGGACGCAGACGTTCACCCTCACGCTGACCCGCAAGGCCCCCGTGGGCGGCGCGGTCGTGGACGTGGCGTTCTCGGACGCGGGGCTGGGCTCGCTGCCGGCCTCCACGGTGACGGTGCCGGAGGGCCAGACGACCGCCACCGTCGTCTTCACCGCCACGCAGACGCCGGGCACCGGCCAGTTCACCGCGTCCTACCAGGGCGTGACGAAGCAGGCGGAGGTCACCGTGGCCGAGGAGCAGGGCCACGTCGTCATCAGTGAGATCGCCGGCCAGGGCGTCGACGTGAACGCGGACGACTACATCGAGCTCTACAACCCGACGAACTTCGATGTGAACATCACCGGCTGGAAGCTGCTCTACCGCACGGCGAGCACCACCAGCACGACGACGAACTTCACGGTGCTGGCCACGCTGCCCGCCGCGACCATCAAGGCCCACGGCTACTACCTGGTCGCGTCGACCGGCTTCGCCACCTCCACGCCGACGGTCCCCGCGGACCATACGTGGGGCAACACGGACATCTCCGGCTCCACGGGCAACGTCCGCCTGGGCACGGCGGACGTGACGCTGGACCCCACGGTCCTCACGGGCGTGGTGGACACGGTGGGCTTCGGCACCGGCCGCACCGTGGTGGAAGGCGCCGCGGCCCCCGCGCCCGCGGGCAAGGGTGGCAGCCTCGAGCGCAAGGCCCGGGCGTCGTCCACCGCCGCGACCATGGGCGTGGGCGGCGCGGATGAGCAGGCGGGCAACGGCTACGACTCCGACAACAACGCGTCGGACTTCGTGCCCCGCACGGTGCGCCAGCCGCAGAACGCGTCGAGCCCCATCGAGAAGCCGTAGTCACGGCCTCCCGCTGTCAATGAAAACGCCCGGTCCCCTCGCGTGGGGGACCGGGCGTCTTTCGTTCCGGGCATCCCGGCCCGGTGTCTTCCGCGCGTCAGCCCAGCGGGCCGCGCACGTGGAGGCCGCCGGAGAGGATCATGTCCAACGACGCCATCAGCGGGTCGTAGTTCACGGTGGCGCGGTACAGGTTGTGGTGCAGCAGGATGCCCAGGTATCCGCCCATCATCGTGTGGGCCATGTGCACCGGGTCCACCTCCTGGCGGAACTCATTGCGCTTCTGGCCGTAGCGGATCATCCCCGACAGCACCGCCACGTAGAGGGAGATCTTCTCGCGCAGGGCCTCCGCCACGCGGTCGTTGGAGTCCGCGGACTCGGCGGACAGCATCCCGAAGAAGATGCCGTACTCGCGGTGGTAGCGCAGGAACTGCGACGTGCGCGACACCACGAACACCAGCTGCTCCCGGCCGGACAGGATGCGGCGCTCGGCGAGCAGCGGCGCGAACTCCATCAGGTAGCGGTTGTGCAGCTCTTCGATGGCCGCCAGCAGCAGGTCTTCCTTGGTGGGGAAGTGCCAGTACAGGGCGCCGGGCGTCATCCGGATGGCTTTCGCCAGGTCCGACATCGTCGTCGACAGGTAGCCTCGCCGGGCGAACAACGTGATGGCGGCCTCCAGGATTTCGACCCGCGTTCGCGCGGCCCGCTCCTGTTTGATTTCGCGCTTCGCTGGTTCCTTGCCCATTTCCGGGTAAATCTACACCTCACACTGCCAGTAGCGTCACCTTAACGATTTCCGAAGGCGCGGCGACGCGCAGGGGCGGGCCCCAGAAGCCGGTGCCACGGCTGACGTAGAGGGAATTCTCACCCTCTTGGAAGAGGCCGGCGTCGTGCTTCCAGATGGTGGAGACGGCGATGGTGAATGGGAAGAACTGTCCGCCGTGGGTGTGCCCGGACAGTTGCAGCCCCATGCCCGCCTTCGCGGCGACGTCCCAGTTGGAGGGCTGGTGCGCGAGCAGCACCGCCGCGCGGCCGGGGTCGCGGCCCGCGAGCGCGGCGTCCAGGTTGTAGCCCTTGGGACCGTTGCGCATGGACCAGTCGTCCACGCCCACCACGTCGAACGCGCCGCCCGCGTCACCCACCGTCACGTGACGGTTGCGCAACACGGTGACGCCCAGGCCGGTGAGCGCGTCCGCCCACTTGCTCGCGTTCCAGTAGTACTCGTGGTTGCCGGTGATGAAGTGCGTGCCCGCGCGGGCCTGGAGGTTCTGGAGCGCGGCGACGGAGTGGCGCAGGTCGTCCACCGTGCCGTCCACCAGGTCGCCGGTGATGGCGACGAGGTCCGGCTTGAGCGCGTTGGCCCGCCGCACCAGCTCGTCCATGAAGCGCCGCTGGATGATGGGGCCCACGTGGATGTCGCTCATGTGGACGAGGGTGAAGCCGTCCAGCGCCTTGGGCAGGCCGGGCAGCCGCACCGCGACCTCGTTGACCACGGGCGGATGGAACGCGCTCCACATGCCGTAGCCCGTGAGGCCGCCCGCCGCGAGCACCGCGCCGCCCGCGGTGGCCCGCGCGAGGAACCGGCGCCGGTCCTCGTCCACCGGCGGCACCGGAGGCACTGCGGAGGACGGGGGCGGCACGCTGACGGCCAGATCCGCCAGGGACGGCGGCGCGGCGGGATCCGGCGCGGGCGTGGCGAGCGGCGCGGCGACGCCCCGGTGGCCGCGCGTGCGCGCCACGAGCCCGCGCACGCCGCCCAGCAGGGCCAGCGCGAGCAGCAGGTACACGGCCACGCCCATCCACGTCCACGCGGCCACGGCGACGATGAACGCGGAGGGCACGATGCGCGTCACCACCCAGGACAGGAGCAGCGGCAGGCACAGCGCCGTCAGCAGCACCTTGCCGGCGGTGCGCCAGGCGGGGTTCGTGGACGTGTCGCGGAAGAGGCGCCGGTACAGATAGATGTGGACGTAGACCGACGCGACGCTGACGAGGAGGATGAACAGGATGATGCGCAACGGGCTTTCCACCATGGGAGGCCCATCCTGGCGCGCACGCGTCCAGGCGCAACCGGCATGCGCGTGAAGAAGCGTGAAGCGCGGACGGCTCCGGAGCCTCCGGAGCCCGGCCGGCTACCTCCGGGCGTCACCCAGCGCGGCGCCAATCTGCTGCCACTCCTGGGCGTAGGTGCCACGGGAGAAGGCGCGCAGGTCGTCGCTGGTCACCGTGCCCCGGTTGAGCGCGGTGTCGAGCGCCTGCACGATGGCCTTCTTGTGCGGCTGCTCCACGTACGGGTTGTCCTCGCGGAACACCTCGCCGAAGAGCGTCTCCAGGCGGCCGTCCTGCTTCAGCCGCTCCACGATGCGGTTCTGCGACGCGGGCGCGTCCGAGTGCGCGTGCAGCATGGCGGACGCGATGCCGCTCTGCGCGTCCGCGTCCGGGAACTCCGCCAGCAGGCCCAGCTCCATGTCCGCCTGGGCAATGGACTCCGCCTCCGCGGGCGACGGCGGGGCCTTCACGGCCGGCGTCTGCGGGGGCGTGGGGCGGGAGGGCGCGGGGCGCGCGGGCTCGAAGTCGCTGCGGCCCTGGAACGAGCGCACGTTGGCGTTGGCGGGCGCCTTGCCCCGGGCCGTCCCCGTCTTGCCATCGCGCGTGGCGTCGCTCCGCTCGGACCGCTCGAACTCCGAGCGCTTCGGGGGAAGGGACGGGCGGTTGCCACCATCGACGCGAGACATGAGGGGACTCCAGGGGCGGGGGAAGGGGCCCGTCGCGGTACTCGCGCCGGGTTGCGCACCTACATCCGTTATCGGATCGGCCTTCCCCCAGGTTGCGTGGCCTGCCAGTCCACAAGCCCCGCCCGGCTGCCCGCCTGCCGCGTCAAACGGCCTGTCCAATCCTGGATCATCCGGCCTTGGCCGCCTTCCTCCGGAGCCAAGCCCTTGAATCCATGGGACTTTCGTCCAGGATGGAAATCCGGCTCTCCGCCGCGCCGCGTCACTCAACCGGCGAGAAGATTTCTTCCAGGCCGGCCGGGAGGCTGGTCTGCCACGCGGGGTAATTATGGCCCCCGCTGTAGGGCCGGTACGTGGCGCGGTGGCCGGCCGCGTCCAGGATGGGCAGCAGGCGCTGGTTGCCGTCCTGGAGTCCCTCGAAGCGGCCGCAGTCCATCCAGACGTGCAGGGGCGGCTGGTTCGCGCGCCGGGCCAGGTCGAAGACGACCATGTCGGTGCCCTCGATGGAGAAGGCGCCGGACTGGGACAGCACTCGGCCGAAGACGCGCGGCAGGCGCTGCGCGGCATAGAGGGCCATGAGGCCGCCCAGGGACGAGCCCAGCACCGCGTGCGCGCCCGGCGTGCGCTGCTCGTCCACCAGCGACAGGTGCTCGCGGGCCAGCGGCAGCACGCGCTGCTCCAGGAAGGCCACGGTGGCCTCGCTGCACGCGTACTCGGTGGTGCGGGCCGAACCGCCGTTGGCCACGAAGGCCATGGCCACCGGGCGCATGCGGCCCGCGGCGACCAGGTTCTCCACCAGCGTGGGCAGCTGCACGCGCTTCAAGTAGTCGTCGCCGTCCAGCACCACCAGGAGCGGCACGGGGCCCTTCACCGGCGGCGCGTAGAGGGCCACCGCGCGCTTCTTCCCCACGGCCCACTCGTGCGTCTCCAGTTGGTGGCGCGTCACGCGGCCCTTCGGCACGTTGCGGATGCGCCGGCCCAGTGGCGTGGCTTCACCCTTGGGCATCCAGAAGCAGTGGTTGAAGTCGCCGAAGCCGTTGTCGGAGCGGCGCGGGTTGAGGACGTCGCGCACGCGGCGGCCCTTCGCGTCCTGGAGCGCGTACTCGACGTAGGCGTCCTCCGGCAGCGCCAGCGAACGCGCCCACAGCCCCTTGCCCACGCGCTCCAGGGGCAGGGGCGTGCCGCGCCAGTCCTGGAAGTCCCCCTGGAGGAAGACCTGCCGGGGCCCCCTCCACACGAAGGTGGCGGTGTCTCCGTCGATGAGCGGTGTGCCCTCGCGGCGCGCGCGGGCTTCCAGCGTCCGGATGTCGTCCATGCGTGGCGCGCACTGTACGCACCGTGCGCGCGAAGCCCGGGGACAGGCGCGCGCGTCCCGTCCACCCGCCGACATCGTCAGGAGCACAGCAGGTCGCGCAGCGCTCCGGCCAGCTCCGGGTGGCGGAACTGGAAGCCCGCCTCCAGCGCGCGCTGGGGCATCACCCGCTGGCCCTCCAGCGCCACGCGCGCCATCTCTCCAAAGCGCGCCTTGAGGACCAGCCCCGGCACCGTCAGCGCCGCGGGCCGGTCCAGCACCGCGCCCAGCGTGTGCGCGAAGACCGCGTTGGTGACGGGCTCCGGCGACGTGGCGTTCACCGGGCCGGACAGCGTGGGGTGCTCCAGCGCGAAGCGCAGCAGCCCGAGCAGGTCCTCGCGGTGCACCCAGCTGACGTACTGCTGGCCGTTGCCCACCTTCGCGCCCGCGCCCATGCGGAACACCGGCAGCATCCGGTGCAGCACGCCGCCCGCCGGGTGCAGCACCACGCCAATGCGCAGCCGCACCGTGCGGATGCCCGCCTCCTGCGCGCGCAGGGCCTCCGCCTCCCAGCCCTGGCACACGTGGGCGAGGAAGTCGTCGCCGGGCGCGTCCTCCTCCGTCAGCGGCTGCGCCGCCCGCGCGCCACCGTAGAAGCCCACCGCCGACGCGCAGACGAAGTGCCGCACGCACCCGGCCTGCTTCATGGCCTCCACCAGCACGCGCGTGCCCTCCACGCGGCTGTGGTGGATGCGGTGCTTGGCCTCGTGTGTCCAACGTTGGTCCACCGGCTCCCCGGCCAGGTGCACCACCCCCTCCGCCCCCGCGAGCGCGTCCGGCGACAGCGGCGTGCTGCCGTCGAAGTAGGACCCCGTCACGCCGGAGGACAGCCGGCCGAGCGCGTGTTCAACGTTCCGGCTGAGCACGTGCACCGTGTGGCCGGCCTCCAACAAACCTTGGACAAGGCCTGGACCGAGGAAGCCGGTGGCGCCCGTGCAGGTCACCCTCACGGATGGGCCTCCGTGTCCCGCTCGGCGGTCAGGTCCTGGCCCACCAGCCCGCTCAGGGTGGCGAAGAAGCGGTCCTGGTCCTCCGGCTTCATGCGGCCCGAGTGCCGGAAGACGAGCGTGCCCTCCGCGTCCAGCAGCATCACCGTGGACGTCTTGGTGGGCAGCTTCAACGGCGCCTGGCCCAGGGTCCCCTTCAGGTCCACCAGGATGGGCACGCCGGCCTTCTTCTCCTCGTCACGCACGTACGACAGGGCAATCTCCCGGGCGGGGAAGAAGTCGTACTTTTCCAGGTTGGCCACGGCGACCACGAAGGCGCTCTGCAGGAGCCCCCGCTCCCGTCCCCGAGCGAACAACTCCGCCTTCAGAGGGGCGTTGAGTGTCGTGGAGTCCTTGTCCTCGTAGAAGAGGATGACGGGTTTCCCACGCCAGCGGGCCAGCTGAACGCGCTCCCCCTTCGAGGTGCTTAACGTCGCGTCCACCGGCTCTGGATCCGGGGAGGCGCCGCTCGCGCTCCCCGCCGCCAGGGTCACCGTCAACGCACCTGTGATCCACGCCTTCATCGGGAGCCTCCTGTGTACAAGGTTTTTGCAAACCTTAGACATAGCCTTGACAATCTCTGTACGCAAACGCTACCTCTAGGTGGAAAGGCTGCTGCCGTGCTCCCGACTTCGGAGATCCGCTGTATGGCCACCCCGCTTCCCAACGTGCAGCAGACCTCCTCCGGAGCGGCACACCCCGAGCACGCCTGGCTGCAGCTCGTGCAGGCGCAGGTGGAGGCCGCGCTCGCCCAGCTCTTCGAGCTGCCGGACGAACAGGGCCTGGACGCACGTTGGACACAGGCCCAGGTGCAGGCGCGGGCCTATGCGCTGCGGCCGGCGAAGCGGCTGAGGCCCGCGCTGGTGCTGGCCGGGCACGGGCTGGCGCGCGGAGGCACGTCGGTGCCGCCGGGGCTCTGGCGCTTCGCCGCGGGGCTGGAGCTCTTGCACACGTTCCTGCTCATCCACGACGACGTGGCGGATCAAGCGGAGCTGCGCCGGGGCGGGCCGGTGCTGCACCGGATGCTGGCCCCGGGCCGTCCGGGTGAGGACCTGGCCGTGGTGATGGGGGACCACCTCTTCGCGCGCTCGCTGGAGGCGATGCTGGAGTCGGGCATGCCGGGCGCGTCGCGCGTGGCGCGCTACTACCTGGGCGTGTGCCGGCACACGGCCGCCGGTCAGTACCTGGACCTGGACCTGGCGCGCGTGCCGCTGGCGGAGGTGACGCTCTTCCAGACGCTGCGCGTGGCGCACCTCAAGACGGCGCGCTACGGCTTCTGCGCCCCGCTGGTGTGCGGCGCGATGCTGGGCGGCGCGGATCCGCTGCTCCAGCAGGGGCTGGAGCGGGTGGGGCGCTCGGTGGGGCTCGCGTACCAGCTGCGCGACGACCTCATCGGCCTGTTTGGCGACACTTCCGTGGCGGGCAAGGCGTCCGACGGCGACTTCATGCAGGCCAAGCGCACCTTCCCGGTGGTGGCCGCGTACGTGCGCGCCACGCCCGAGGGCCGCGAGGAACTGGAGCGGCTGTGGGCGCTGCCGGTGGAGCTCAAGGACGACGCGGCGCTGGCCCGCGCCCGGGAGCTGGTGGAGCACTTTGGTGGCCGGGCCGCGTGTGAGCGCGCGGTGGATCGAGCGTCGCGCGCGGCGCGGCGGAGCCTGCAGGCGCTGCCCAACCCCCATGGCATGAGGGACCTGCTGGACGCCCTCATTGGCCGGCTCGCGCGTCGCGCTTCGTGAGGACACCGTCATGAGCGCACAGGGCAAGCGGGTGGTGGTGGTGGGCGCGGGAGTGGGCGGACTGGCCGCGGCGGCGAGGCTCGCGCGGCAGGGCTTCGACGTCCAGGTCTTCGAGAAGACGCACGGCCCCGGCGGCCGCTGCAACCAGCTCCAGGTGGACGGCTTCACCTGGGACGTGGGCCCCACCATCGTGTTGATGCCGGAGGTGTTCGAGGAGACCTTCCGCGCGCTGGGCCGCCGCATCGAGGACTACCTCACGCTCATGCGCTGCGACCCGAACTACCGGGTGCACTTCCGGGACGGCTCCGACGTCACCTTCACGTCCGAGCTGTGCACCATGGGCCGCGAGCTGGAGCGCGTGGAGCCGGGCAGCTTCCAGCGCTACCTGGCCTTCATGTCGCAGGGCCGTGAGCAGTACCGCATCAGCCTGGACCACTTCGTGGGCCGCAACTTCAACGGCGTCAGCGACTACTTCTCGCCCGGGGTGCTGGCGAAAATTTTCAAGGCGCGCGCGCACCGCCGCATGTACGCGGACGTCAGCCGCTACTTCCAGGACGACCGGCTGCGCGCGGCGATGACGTTCCAGACCATGTACCTGGGCGTGTCTCCCTTCGAGTCGCCCGCGGTGTATGGCCTCTTGCCCTTCACCGAGCTGGGCGTGGGCATCTGGTTCCCCAAGGGCGGCCTGTATGCCATTCCCCTCGCGCTGGAGCGGCTGGCGCGCGAGGAGGGCGTGACGCTGCACTACGGACAGCCGGTGGAGCGCATCCTCACCGAGGGCGGGCGCACCACGGGCGTGCGGCTTCAGGGCGGCGAGGTGGTGGCCGCGGACGCCGTGCTGTGCAACGCGGACCTGCCGTACGCGTACGAGAAGCTGCTCGACCCGAAGGACGCGCCGTTCAAGCGCGGGGAGAAGCTGCGCTTCACCTCCAGCGGCTACATGCTCTACCTGGGCATGAAGAAGCGGGTGCCGGGCCTCTTGCATCACAACGTGATGTTCGGCCGGGACTACGCGGGCTCGTTCGACGACATCTTCCAGCGCTTCCGCGTGCCGGAGGACCCCAGCTTCTACGTCAACGTGCCCACGCGCACGGACCCCTCGCTGGCGCCGGAGGGCAAGGACTCGCTCTACGTACTGGTGCCGGTGCCGCACCAGCACCCGAACCTGGACTGGAAGGTGGAAGGCCCCAAGGTCCGCGCGAAGGTGTTCCAGCGCCTGGCGGAGCTGGGCTACCCGGACCTGGAGGCGGACATCGAGGTGGAGCGCGTCTTCACCCCGGATGACTGGGCGGGCACGTACAACCTGGCGCGCGGCAGCGCGTTCGGGCTGGCGCAGAACTTCTTCCAGATTGGTCCCTTCCGTCCGGCCAACGTGGACCCTCGCGTGAAGAACCTCTTCTTCGTGGGGGCCTCCACGCAGCCGGGCACGGGCCTGCCCACGGTGCTCATCTCCGCGCGGCTCGTCACCGAGCGGCTGATGGAGTGGGCGCACAAGCAGGGCGTGGCGCTGTCTCCGCGCGAGGGTGTTCCCTCCGCGGTGGAGGTGGCGGCATGAGCGTCACCGCTTCTCCGGAGCTCATCGCCCGGGGCTACCAGCGCGCGCGGGTCGTCACGCGCCACCACGCCAAGAGCTTCTTCTTCGCGTCGTATCTCCTCTTCGGACAGCGGCGGAAGGCGGCCTTCGCGCTGTATGCCTTCTGCCGGCGGCTGGACGACCTGGTGGACGCGGGCGAGAGCGCGCTGCCGGGTGAGGCGCCCATGTCCCTGGCCACGCGGCTGGCCCGGGCGCGCGAGCGCGTGGCGGAGGTGTACCTGCCGCTGCCGGAGCTGGCGTCGAAGGAGCTGGGCCCGCCGTCCGCGCGCCAGCCCTCCGCGGACGCGCCCTCGCCGTGGGAGCCGAGCGAGTTCGCGGCGCTGCGCCACACCATCCACCACTACCGGATTCCGGAGCAGCCCTTCCAGGACCTCATCTCCGGCATGGAGATGGACCTGACGAAGCAGCGCTACGACACCTGGGCGGAGCTGGACCTGTACTGCTACCGGGTCGCGGGGGTGGTCGGGTTGATGCTGACGCCGGTGCTGGGCTGCGAGGACTCGCGCGCGGTGGAGCCGGCGGCGGACCTGGGCCGCGCGATGCAGCTCACCAACATCCTGCGCGACGTGCGCGAGGACCTGGAGCGCGGCCGGGTGTACCTGCCCTCGGAGGAGCTGGCGGCCTTCGGCATCACCGAGGACGACCTGCGCGCGGGCCGGGTGGACGCGAAGTGGCGCGACTTCATGCGCTTTCAAATCCAGCGCGCGCGGGCGTACTACGCGCGAGCGGCGGCGGGCGTGCACTACCTCACCGGCTTCGGCAGCCAGCGCATGGTGCGGCTGATGGGCGCCATCTACGGCGACATCCTGCGCGACATCGAGGCACGGGATGACGACGTCTTCAGCGGCCGCGCGCACACGACGACGGGACGCAAGCTGGCGCTGACGGCGAAGGTGTTCCTCAACCCTCGGGCCGCCTTGCCGGAGGCTCCGCTGGCGCTGCCGGTGTCGCCCGCGCCGGTGCCGCTCTTGCCCACGGGCACGGGAGGTCCGCGATGAAGGCCTCGCGCGTGGCGGTGATTGGTGGCGGCATCGGCGGACTGACGGCCGCGGGCCTCCTTGCGAAGGAAGGCCACGCGGTGACGCTGTTCGAGGGCAGCCCGTCGCTCGGCGGCAAGGCGCAGGCGGTGACACTGGAGGGGCTCACGCTGGACACGGGGCCCACGCTGCTCACGCTGCCGGCGCTGGTGCGGAGCACCTTCGAGCAACTGGGCGCGCTGGACCTGCTGCCGCCGTTCACGGAGCTGGAGCCGCAGTGCACCTACCACTTCTCGGATGGGTGCGGCTTCACGGCGTACAAGGACCTGGAGCGCATGGCGGAGAGCGCCGCGGAGCTGCGCCCCATCGAGCGCAAGGGCGTGCACTCCTTCTACGCGGAGGCCGCGGCCATCTGGCGCGCGGCGGGGGAGCCCTACCTGGAGGCCCCCTTCGAGGGCATGGCCGGCTTCATGGCTCGCGTGGCCCGCCGGGGCATCGGCGCGATGCTGGCGGGGATGAAGCTGGACACGCTTCACACGCTGGCGGCGAAGCACTTCCAGACGCACCACCTGCGGCAGTACGTGGGCCGCTTCGCCACCTACGCGGGCGGGTCGCCCTATGCGTCCAGCGCCGCGTTCGCGCTCATCCCGCACATCGAGCACGCGTATGGCGTGCACCACGTGCGCGGCGGCATTGGCGCGCTGGTGGACGCGCTGGGGCAGGCGGTGCGGCGGCTGGGCGTGACGGTGCACCTGGACACGCGCGCCCGCTTCGAGCGCGTCTCCGGCGGCTACCGCGTGGACCCGGTGGGCGAGCTGTTCGACAGCGTCGTGGTGAACGCGGATCCGCTGGCGTCGCTGCGCCGCGAGTCGGAGCCGCTGTCGCTGTCCGGCTTCGTGCTGCTGCTGGACGTGGAGGGGCGGCCGTCGATTCCGCATCACACGGTGATGTTCGGCGGGGACTACCGGAAGGAGTTCGATGAGCTCTTCGCCGGGCAGCTCGCCGCGGACCCCACGGTGTACGTCTGCAACCCGTCCGCCACGGACCCCGGCATGGCGCCGCTGGGCCACACGGGGCTGTTCGTGATGGTGAACGCGCCGGCCATGCCGCTGGAGGAGGGCCGGGCGGAGCAGGCGCGGCGCGAGTGGGAGTCCAGCGCGGAGCGCGTGCGCGAGCAGATGTTCGAGAAGCTCGCCCGGTACTACCCGGCGGTGAAGGGGCGCGTGCGCGTGGTGGGGCAGCGCTCGCCGGTGGACCTGGCGGCGCGTGGGGCTCCGGGCGGCTCCATCTATGGCTTCCTGCCGCACGGCCGCTTCGGTCCGTTCCGCAGGCCGCGCATCCGGGGCGGCACGCCGGGGCTGTTCTTCGCGGGCGGCGGCACGCATCCGGGTGGCGGGGTGCCGCTGGTGATGTTGTCGGGCCGGTTCGCGGCCCAGATGGCGTCCGCGCACCTGAAGGAGGGCGCATGAAGTCCGTGCTCGCGCAGAATGTCTTGTCCGGCGCGGTGGAGTCGTACGCGCTGCCCGCGTTGCCGGACAGCGCGGGGGCGTACCGCTGGTTCTACGCGGACGTGACGGCCGGGCCGTACAGCGCGGTCTGCATCTTCATGCTGGGGTCGCTGTTCTCGCCGCGCTACTCGGTGGCGGCGAAGCGCGGCGGGCATCCGCTGGCGTACAGCGCGGTGAACTTCGCGCTCTACCACCAGGGTGTGCGCAAGTTGTGGGTGCTGAGCGAGTACCCGCGCGTGGAGCTGCAAGGGCCGGGACGGCTGCGCATCGGCCGCTCCACGTTGACACACGCGGTGGACGGCACGGTGCACATGGACGTGGAGGACGGGACGGCGCCGTGGGGCCGCCCGGTGCGCGCGAGCCTGACATTGCGGCCGATGACGGGGCGAGGCGCGGAGGTGCAGCTCATGCCGGGCCTGCCGCACTACTGGCAGCCGTTGGCGCCGCGCGCGGAGGCGACGCTGGAGGTGTCCTCGGAGGGCCTGAAGGCGGAAGGGCTGGGCTACCACGACACGAACCACGGCCAGGAGCTGCTGGGCGCGAGGCTGTCGGGCTGGCACTGGGCGCGCACGCACCACAAGAACCACACGGTGGTGGACTACCACCTGCCGGACGGCGTGGCGCCGCTGCGCATGATGGCGGGACCCAACGGCGTGGTCTGCGAGCGCGGCCCCAATCCCGTGGCGCGTCCGACGAGCCTGACGGGCTGGGGCCTGCGAGTCCCCGCGAGGCTGCACGCCGGCAACGACGTGGTGGGCGAACCGCGCCTGCTGGAGTCGTCGCCCTTCTACGCACGGCTCGAGTCGAGGCGCGACACGCTGGACACGATGGGAGAGGTCGCGGACTTCCGCCGCTTCCATTCCCCGTTCATCCGCTGGATGGCGCACTTCCGCACGCGCGTGGGGAGGACGCCATGAACACGCTTGGCTTCCTCACTCTCGGGTGGACCGCTCTGGCCGGGGGCTTCAGCGCGGTGACGCTGGCGCGGCTGTATCGCCGTGCTCCCGTCACGGCCGTGGGCCCGCTGCCCTCCGTGCTGCTCCTGCGCCCCGTGGATGCTCCCACGCCGCTGGAGCTGGAGAACCTGGCGCTGCCCATCGACTATGCCGGGCCACTGGAGCAGGTGGTGCTGTCGCCCTACCGCCCGCGCCTCGCCGAAGGCGTGCGCTGGCTTCCGAGCGACCCGGTGTGCCCCAACCGCAAGGTGGGCCACCTGCTCTATGCACTGGAGACGCTGGACGTGCGCGGACGCGTGGTGCTCGCGGTGGACGCGGACGTGGCCGTCACGGGAGCGCTGGTGGAGGGCCTGGCCGCTCCGCTCGCTGCCGGCGCCGCGTTGAGCACGGCTGCCCCCACTCCCGTGGGCGCGGTGGACGCGGCCGGCCGTGCCATGGCGGGGCTGCTTCGCTACACGCACCACAGCTTCCGCGCGCTGCATGCGATGAGCGCGGGCGCGCAGGCCGTGTGCGGCAAGGCGCTCGGGTTGTCACCGCGCGCGGTGGAGGAGCTGGCCGGACTGTCGGACCACATCGGCGAGGACCTGGAGCTGGCGAAGCGGCTGCACGCGCGCGGCCTGGACGTGGCGCTGAGCCCCGCGCCCGCGTGGGTGCCCGTCGCCCATGGGACGTCCTGGCGCGTGCCCCTGGAGCGCTTCACGCGCTGGATGCAGGTGCTCGCGAGCCACCGGCCCGGCCTGTACCCGACCGTGCCGCTGCTCTTCACGCCCACCGTGCCGCTGCTGCTGCTGGCCGCGTGGCTCCATGAGCCCGCCGTGTGGCTCGCGGTGGCGGCCCTCGTCGCCGTGCGCACGATGCTGTCGCTGCGCCTCGCCGCGCTCAGCCGCGTGCCCCAGGAAGTGGACACGGGCCACGCACTGACGGACTGGATGCAGGGAGAGCTGTTGCTGCTCGCGGCCTTCGCGGCCTCGCTGACGCGGCAGGGACGGGTGACCTGGCGCGGCCATACCTACGCGCTGGAGTCCGGAGGACGCATGGTTCGCGTGGCGCCGCAGTGGAGTGGAGGCCCGGGATGACCTACGCGCGCTTCCTGGGCATCTTCGTCGTGCTGCCCATCCTGTTCCTGCTCGTGCGCTACCGCCGCACGCTGTCGTGGCGGGGCCTGGCCCCCATGGGCTTGCTGCTCGTCATCGTCTACGCGGCCACGTCGCCGTGGGACAACATGGCCGTGAAGTGGGGCCTGTGGGGCTTCGACCCGGAGCGCATCTGGGGCGTGAAGCTGGGCTACCTGCCGCTGGAGGAGTACCTCTTCTTCGGCCTCCAGACCCTGCTCGTGGGCCTGTGGGCGCGCGACCGGCTGGAGCGCGTGCTGGCGAAGAAGCCCCAACCCGTGTCTCAAGCGCGGAAGCCCGCCCGCGTGGAGCGGGCCCTGGAACCCCGCGAGGTGTCGCCATGATGGAGACGCGCTGGGCATACCTCATCCACCTGCTGGCGTGGACGCTGCCGGTCATCGCCATCCAGCTGGCGGTGCTCGTGAACCACTACAAGTCCCGCTCGGGCGAGGTGCTTCGCGCGGTGCTGCCTCCCGCGCTGATCGTGGGCGTGTACCTGTCCATCGCGGACCACCTGGCCATCTCCACCGGCATCTGGAACTTCGGCGAGGGGCGCCACGTGGGCGTGTACGTGGGCGCCGTGCCGCTGGAGGAGATCCTCTTCTTCCTCATCACCAGCATCCTGGTGTCGCTGGGACTCGCGCTGTTCACGGCGCTCCTGCGGCTCAAGGAGGCTCGGGCGTCTTGATTCGCGCGGCCAAGGGTGGGCCCTTCGGGTGGGCGGTGGACCGGTACATCGGGTGGAAGGTCCGCTCGACGTTCCGCGGCCTGTGGGTGCGCGGCGAGCTGCCCTCCGACGGCGTGGGCCGGCTCGTGTACCTGAACCACGCCAACTGGTGGGACGGTTTCGTGCTGCACCAGCTCTGCCAGGTGGCGGCCTGGGACGGCTACTGCCTCATGGACGAGGAGAACCTGCGCCGCTATCCCTTCCACACGAAGATGGGCGCGTTCAGCATCCGCAAGCAGGACGCGATGTCGTCCCTGTCCTCGCTGCGCTACGCGAAGGAGCTGCTGCGCAAGCCGGGCGCGGCCGTGTGTGTCTTTCCGGAAGGGGAGCACCGCCCCTTCGGCGTCCTCCCGCTCCAGTTGGAGCGCGGCGTGGAGTTGCTCGCGCGCGCGGCGAAGGCGGAGTGCGTGCCCATCGCCATCCGCTACGCGTTCTTCGAGCACGAGCGGCCGGACGTGTTGCTGGAGGTCGGCACGCCGCACGAGGCCGGACCGCTCGCACGCTTCCAGAGTGGCCTGGAGACGGTGGTGCGGCGGGTAGCCGAGGCGACGAGCCTGGAGGGCTTCACGAGGAAGGTGTCGGGAGCGCACGGTGTGGCGGAGCGCTGGGACCGCGCGCGAGGTCTGGGCCCATGAGCCTGCGCATCCGCACCATCGCCCGGCTCACCGGCATCCGCGAGGCCACGCTGCGCGCATGGGAGCGCCGCTACGGCTTCCCGCGCCCGGAGCGCAGCGAGAACAACTACCGCGTCTACTCACGTGACGAACTGGAGGCCGTCCGCCGGGTGGCGAAGCTGATGGAGGAGGGTCTCTCGGTGAGCGAGGCCATCTCCCAGGTGCGCGACGAGCCCGCGCGCTCCATCCCTCCGGAAGCCCGGCGCATGGATCGCTTCTGGTCGGCGGTGACGGCGTTGGACGCGGAGGCCGCGGACGCCGTCCTGTCCGAGGCCCAGGTGGGGCTGGGCCCCACCACCTACTGCGACACCGTCCTCATCCCGTTGCTGCGTGAGATGGCCTCCCGTCTGGACGTGGCGCGTGAGCACATGGCGTCCGCGCTGGTGCGCCAGCGGCTGCGCATGCTGCTGGCGGGGATGGAGCGGGTGGGCGACGGGCCCCGGGGGCTCCTCGCGTGTCCGGCGAGGGACCACCACGAGGGCGGCCTGCTCGCGCTGGGCGTGCACCTCAAGGCGAGGGGCTGGCGGGTGACGGTGCTGGGGGCGGACACGCCCGCGGAGGCGCTGCACGGCGCGTGCATGCAGTTGCACCCGGACGTGGTGGCGCTGTCCTTCATCCGCCGCCGGGATTCGGAGGACTTCGTCACCGTGTTGTCCGAAGCGATGCACGCGTGCGCTCCGGCGCCGCTGGTGGTAGGCGGGCCCGGAGCGCGGGAGCACCTGAAGACCCTCTTCACGTTGGGCGCGCAGTACGCGGAGTCCGCGGAGGAACTCATCGCCGTCTGGCAACAGGCGCGAAACGCGCAGAACCGACCTTGAAGCAAGCACACCATGGCTGAGCGCACCTATCGCATCCACATCGCCGCGGAGCTGTCGGGGGTCCGCGTGGAGCTCATCCGCGCCTGGGAGCGCCGTTACGGGGTGCTCGTCCCCGAGCGCACCCCGGCGGGCTACCGCGTCTACACCGACCGCGACGTGGCGCTCCTCAAGCGGCTCAAGGCGCTGACGGACGAGGGCGTGGCCATCAGCGAGGCCGCGAAGCTCCTGCCCCAGCTGCGCGCGGAGCTGGACGTGCCGGCTTCCGGAGGAACGGAGGAGCGGCTCGGGGCACAGCCGGAGGCCTGGCGCGCGGCGGTGATGGCCGCGGCCGAGGCGTATGATCAGTCCCGCGTCTCCCGCATCCTGGACGAGGTGCTGACCGCGCTGCCGCCCTTGAAAGCCTTCGAGGACGTGCTGGTGCCGGTGCAGCGCGAGGTGGGCGAGCGCTGGCACGCGGGAACCCTGACGGTGGCGCAGGAGCACCTGGTGACGCAGGTGGTGCGCGAGCGGCTGGTGAGCCTGCTGCACGGGGCGCCCCGGGGAGGCCGCAGGCACGCGGTGCTGGCGTGCTTCCCGGAGGAGGAGCACGAGATTGGCCTCCTGGGAGCGGCGCTGCGGTTGCGGTACGCGGGCCTGCGCGTGACGCTGCTGGGGCAGCGCGTGCCGGCGGAGGGGCTGGGGGAGACGGTGGCCCGGGCAAAGCCAGACGTGGTGGGCCTGTCCGCGGTGACGAACCGGGGCGCCACGGTCTTCGAGGACGTGCTCACGCGCCTGCGGGACGCGCTGCCGGAGGGACTGCCGCTCTGGGTGGGAGGTCCCGCCGCCCAGGCGCACGCGGACATCTGCGAACGCCTGGGGGTGAAGCTCTTCACCCACGAGGAGGACTGGACGCAACTGGCGGGCTGAGCGGTTCTACTCGTCCAGCAGCGGAAGCGTTCCGTTCTTCCACGCATCAAGGGTCATTGCCGCACTCACACTCAGCAGTGTCGGCGGCGGCTCCGCCAGCAGGGCAAGCGCACGTTCTGCCTCGCCGGGTGCGAAGCCCAGGGCAGCCGTCGCGGCCCAATACCGCGTTCCTGGCTCCGGATCGGTCAGCAATCCCCGGAGGCCCTTCTCCGCATCGGGCCAACGGGTCCGCAGCTCCTTCCTGACGGCTGCCGCGAGAAGGTAGTTCTTGTTCGCAGCCCGGGTGTCGCGCGCATTCAGCAAGCGTCCATGCCTGGCTGAAACCTCGCGGAAACGCGCAATCAACTCCTCTGTCCCCAGCACCTTGAGGTCACGTGCTCTCATGGGATGGCTCCGAAATCCTTGGCGGCACCAGCCATGGAAGCCGCATCAGGAGCTCCAATCGCATTCCCTGACCATGCGAACCTACCGCTGAGGATTCTCTCCAACCGTGCGCACCTTGGATCGCAGGGCCTCCCACAGCATCGCGTGGTTGAGCAGGATGTCCTTGATGCCATTGCGGACGCTCTCGGAGTCCAGCGCCTGTTTGCTCATCAGCGCATGCGCGTCGAGCGCGTCGATGATGGCACTCATGATCTCTTCCCGGAGATCTGGCGAGTTCGCGAACTGCTCCTTGGTGTTGTTCGCGGCCTGCTGGGCCAGCGTGGTGGACTCCAGCAATTTTCCCAGCAAGACACTGTTCACGTAGACGAGCTTGTCCTGGTCCGAAAGCTCTCCTTCGAACAGCGTGTTCACCTTTTCAATGATCTCCTGGAGCCTTGCACGCTCCTTCTCCTGCACGCTGCCTCCGCCCGCCTCCGTCGCGGGGAAGAGCGTCGGCTTCTCTCCCACGGAGAGCGGAAGCGGGACCTTGGCATGCTCCCTGAGCGTGTAGTGCGTGAGCTTCACCTTCGACAGGTCGATGTCCTCGCGCTCGCGTCCAAACTCAAGCAGCGGGAGCAGGCGTTTGTAGAAAATGGCCCGCTTCTCGATGGCGGTGCTGCCGTAGTCGAAAATCTGGGAGAGGAACGTGTAGAGCCGGAGGTAGGCCCCCATGTCCGACTTGAAGAGGGCGAGGGCATCCAGCTCAGCCTTCGCGTCCTTCCGGGCCTTCGAGTCAGCGCGTTCGTTGGCGGCTCTGAGTGCCTCTTGCGCGGCCTTGAAGCGCTTCATGAGCCGGTCCACGACCGGCTCGATGGCCTTCACGAGGTCACTCTGCCTCGCCCTGGGGTTGAGCTCTGCTTCCACCACACGCTCGACCTCGAAGTCGTCGTAATGGCCCGCACCGTCAAGCTTGGCGCGCAGGTTGAACACCACGTTCGGGTCGGTCGTGGCCGACAGCTCCGCGGTCGTGTAGTACGTCTTGAACGCGGTGAGGATGTCCGCCGCGTCATTGACGAAGTCCACGATGTAGGTCGTGTCCTTGCCCGGATGCGCGCGGTTCAGCCGCGACAGCGTCTGGACCGCCTGGATGCCCGCCAACCGCTTGTCCACGTACATGCCGCAGAGCAGGGGCTGGTCGAAGCCGGTCTGGAACTTGTTCGCGACGAGCAGCACCTGGTACTCGCCGCCCTTAAATGCCTCCCGGATGTCGCGTCCCTTCAGGTGGGGGTTCAGCGCCTTGCTGTTCTCTGTGAACGGCTCCGGTCCGGACTTCCCGTCCACGACCTCGCCGGAGAACGCCACGAGCGTCCCCATCTTATAGCCGTGCTCCTGGATGTACTTCTCGATGGCGAGCTGCCAGCGCACGGCCTCCACCCGGCTGGCGACGACGACCATCGCCTTGGCCTGTCCAGCCAGCAGCGGGGCGACGTGCGCTCGGTAGTGCTCCACCACGACCCGTACCTTCTGCTCGATGTTGTAGGGATGGAGCCGGACCCAGCCCATGATCCGCTTCAGCGCGGCGCTCTTCTCCACCTCCTTCTCGTCCACCTCCTTGCCTTCATGGGCGAGCTTGAAGGCCAGGCTGTACGGCGTGTAGTTCTTCAGCACGTCGAGGATGAACTTCTCCTCGATGGCCTGCCGCATGGAATAGACGTGGAAGGGCACCGGGATGTTGTCGGGCGCGGGCTTGCGCGACGGATCCGGCCGGGTGCCGAAGATCTCCATCGTCTTGCTCTTCGGCGTGGCCGTGAACGCAACGAACGTGATGCCGGCGTCACTGGCGCGTGACTCCATCTGCGCCGTGAGGAGGTCCTCGCTGCTCACCTCGCCACCGTCGTTGAGCTCCGCCAGCTCCGCAGGGGAGAGGACGGACTTGAGCTTGGAGGCGGTCTCACCGGTCTGTGAGCTGTGGGCCTCGTCGGCGATGACGGCGAAGCGCTTGCCTTGCGTCGCAGCCAGCCGCCGCACTTCCTCGATGGCGAAGGGGAACGTCTGGACGGTGCAGACGACGATCTTCTTCTTGCCGGAGAGCGCCTCGGCGAGCTTGCCGCTCTTGCTCCCGTCCTTGTTCGTGATGGTGGCCACGACGCCGGTCGTGCGCTCGAAACCGAAGATGGCCTCCTGGAGCTGGGTGTCGATGACGTTGCGGTCGGAGACGACCAGCACCGTGTCGAAAACCTTCTGGTGCTGGGCGTCGTGCAGCTCGGCCAGGAAGTGCGCCGTCCAGGCAATGGAGTTCGTCTTCCCCGAACCGGCTGAGTGCTGCACAAGGTACTTCGTGCCGGGGCCATCCGCGAGCACTGCGGCCTGGAGCTTCCGGGTAACGTCCAGCTGGTGGTAACGGGGGAAGAGGAGCCGGGTGATCTGCTTCTTCGGGTCGCGCTGGGCAATGAGGTAGCGCCCCAGGATTTCGAGCCAGCTCTCGCGCGCCCAGACCTGCTCCCACAGGTACGCGGTGCGGTGGCCGCCGGAAGGATTCACGGGGTTGCCCGCGCCGCCGTCGTCGCCCTGGTTGAAGGGAAGGAAGCCGGTCGCCGGCCCTTCAAGGCGCGTCACCATGTGGACTTCGCGGTTGCTCACAGCGAAGTGCACCAGCGCACCGCTCGGGAAGGAGAGCAGCGGTTCAGGGGATTGGCCCTTGGGATGCGGCAGTCGGTCGAAACGGTACTGGTCGATGGCGTCCGTGACGCTTTGGGTGAAGTCGGTCTTCAGCTCGGCCGTCGCGACAGGCACTCCATTGAGGAAGAGCACCAAGTCGATGCTGTTCTCGTTGTGGACGGAGTAGCGCACTTGCCGCACCACGCGCAGCCGGTTGGCTTCGTAGCGCGCGAAGATGTCGGGGTTGATGGCGAGCGCGGGCTTGAACTCGGCGAGCTTGAGCGGCTGCTTGAGGCCCAGCAATTCGATGCCGTGGCGCAGGACATCGAGCGTGCCACGCTGATTAAGCTGGTCGCGCAGGCGGTTGAGCAGCGTCTCTTCGGCCTTGCTGCCGTGGTTCTTCGTCAGCGTCTCCCAGGCCTTGGGTTGGGTGGCCTGGACCCAGGTGAGGACATCGGGCGGGAAGAGCGCGCGGGAACGGTCGTAGGCTGATGCGTCTTTGTCTGAGTAGAGCCAACCTTGAGAGGCGAGGTGGGCGCAGATCTCGGACTCGAAGCTGATTTCCTTGTGGAGGCTCACGCCGCGGCCCTTCCGGCGATGGCACGGACGTCGATCTGGCCGGTGACAGCGGCGGAGATCAGGGCGGTGCGGCGCTCTTGGAGGAGTTCGATGGCGCGCTGGGCCTCCGCAGTGAGGGCGTCGAACTTTGCGGTCGTCGCATCTAGGAAAGCTGCGATGCGGATTTGGTCGGCAGCGGGTGGCACTGGAATAATGAGTTCCGCAGCGGTGCTGATGTTGAAGTGCTGTTGGATCGCGCCGCCAGAGCCGACCGCGAACTGGCCCAACGCCGAGTCAGAGCCGAAGTACCAGCACAGAAATCGTTCGGAACCGATAATTGGCTTCCGGATCACAATAAGGTCGATGCAGTTGCAGCCGTCAAGTTCCAGTGGAATCACAGCCGCCGCCCCAGGTTGGCCCGTTCGAACGGCGACAATATCGCCTGCTCTCAGTCTCGACTTCGAATGGATTTTATGACCCGTATGGGTGATGAAAACCATGTTGTCCAACGAGATTTCCCCAGCCCGGACATTGAGTGAGCGAAGTGCCGGAACGCCCTCGTCAACGTATAGCTTTGAAGGCTCAACCACGATGCCCACCGTCAATTCGGGACTGACATGCTTTAGCTTTTTGACCTCCCAATGCGCTGGCACCTCGCCCAGCCACTCGACGCCCGAGGGTTTCATGGGAGCGTCGGGGTTCAACCCCTTGGTGACGGCGTGGGAGATGACGGCTCCGCGCTTTTCCTTCAGTAGCTCGATCAATCGTTCCTGCTCGGCCACCAACTCATCGATCTTCGTGGTTTCGCAATCAAGGAACGCTGTGATGGCGCTTTGCTCAGAGAGAGTTGGAAGCGCGATAACGGTATTCGTAAGATACTCGGACTCAAGACTCTCGACAGTGGCCCCCTGTTTTGCCCATGCATTCAGAAGGCTGTCGTTAAGGCCCTGTACCCAGCGAAGAAAGTAGCTTGAAATGCAGAAATCCGTGAGGAAGGAAATCGCTTTGACATCTTGGTTCAGTGCCACTGGCACATCGTTGATGGCGACGGGAATCGTATGCTTCAAGATTCCCGACCGCACCACCATGAGGACCTGCTGGGGCGGGATGAGCGTGGCTGTACTATTGGCCAAGCCGTCCATGGTGATGGCCTCCTCAGTCTCAGTGATGCGCTCGGATTTCATATCCTTTGGGGAAACCCAAGGAGTATTGCCGTTCCAATAGTCAGGGCGCTCTCGACTCGGTGTCCCCCCTCCCACGAATGATGCGATGTGCTTGAGCTTTCGAAGCTCCCAGTGCGTCGGCACTTCCCCCAACCACTCGACACCGCTGTCCTTGTACTTTGGGTAGCGAGGGAAACTCATTTCGACAGCCCACCAATCATCGTGACGATACGGTCGGTAACACCCTTCAACTCAGCATCAATCTCCGCGAGCGGACGCGGCGGCTTGAAGATGTAGAAGTGCCGGTTGAAGGGAATCTCGTAGCCCACCTTCGTCTTCTCGTGATCGATCCAAGCGTCCGGCGCATGGGGGATCACCTCGCGTTGGAAGTACGTAGCGACATCCTCGGACAGCGGGACGTTCTCCGTGTCGCGCAGGTTCGCGTCCGCCACGGGCTTGCCCTTGCCCTTGCCCTTCGTCCCCAGCACCGGGCGGCCCTGCGCGTCACGCTCGGGACGCTCGACCGCGATGGTGCGGTAGCCGAAGTCCTCGTTCTTGAAGATGCGGCTGATGGGCACCCCCGCCCGCGTCACCTTCCTGAAGGCGCCGAAGATTTGCGTGATGTCCGTGATGTGCTCAGGGCTCAATTCCTTGCGCTTGCTGCCGAGGCTCTTGCGCATCTTCTGGAAGAAGCTGCTCGCGTCGATGAGTTGCACCTTGCCCTTGCGCTGGGCAGGCTTCCGGTTGCTTACGATCCACACATAGGTGCTGATGCCCGTGTTGTAGAACATGTCCGTGGGCAGGCCGATGATGGCCTCCACCAAGTCGTTCTCCAGCATGTAGCGGCGGATTTCGCTCTCACCCGACCCCGCCCCACCCGTGAAGAGCGGCGAGCCGTTGAGGACGATGCCGAAGCGGCTTCCGCCGTCCTTCTCCGGCCGCATCTTCGACACCAGGTGCAGGAGGAACAGCAGCGAGCCGTCACTCACACGCGGCAGGCCCGGGCCGAAGCGGCCATTGAAGCCCTGCTGTTCGGCCTCCTTGCGGACCTCCTTCTCGATCTTCTTCCACTCCACGCCGAACGGCGGGTTCGACAGCATGTAGTCGAAGTGCTTCCCGGGGTGGCCGTCCGCGGAGAGCGTGTTGCCGAAGACGATGTTGGCGACGTCCTGCCCCTTGATGAGCATGTCCGCCTTGCAGATGGCGTACGACTCGGGGTTCAGCTCCTGTCCGTACATGACCAGACGGGCACCTGGATTCAGCTCGGCCAGGTGCTCACCAGCCACACTCAACATGCCACCCGTGCCGGCCGTCGGGTCGTACAGGTGGCGCACAATGCCCGGCTTCACGAGTGCGTCGTCGTCCTCGATGAAGAGGAGGTTGACCATGAGCCGGATGACCTCGCGGGGCGTAAAGTGCTCTCCGGCGGTCTCGTTCGACAGTTCGGCGAATTTGCGGATCAGCTCCTCGAACACCGAGCCCATCTTCTCGTTGTTCACGACGTCGGGGTGCAGGTCGATGTTCGCGAACTTCTCCGTCACCAGGTACAGCAGCCCGGTCTTCGCAAGCCTGTCGATCTGCGTGTGGAACTCGAAGCGCTCGAAGATGTCCCGCACCGACGGTGAGAACTCCTGCACGTAGGCGCGCAGGTTCTCGGCGATGTTGTGCTGGTCGCCCATGAGCTTCTTCAGGTCGAGCGGCGACGTGTTGAAGAAGTGCTGGCCGGACTTCTTGAGCAGGAAGGGCTCGGGGTTGAGCTTCGCCTTCTCGCGGGCCACCTTCTCCGCGAGGACCGCGGGCTTCGTCGCTTCGAGCACACAGTCGAGGCGCCGCAGCACCGTGAACGGGAGGATGACCTTCCCGTATTCAGACTGCTTGTAGTCACCGCGCAGCAGGTCCGCGACCGACCAGATGAAGGAGGAGAGGTTCGGCTCACTCATGAAGGCATTCTTTCGAGCACCCGGAGCGAAGGGGGGAGCGGGTTGCGGATGCCGCTCCGGGGCAATGCCGGTCATGGTAGCAGCGGCCGTTCAGGGACGGCCATCTCCAAGAGAGGCGCGTCAAGCCCCCAGGCCGTGGAGCACTCCTCACTCAGGGTGCGCGCAGCCCCGTCACGCGTTCGAATGACACTCCCAGGTTCCCCACCGCTTCGAGGGCGCTCTTGAGCTCTTCGGAGACGATGAACGCGGTCTTGAACTTCAGGGGCCGAAAGACCTGCGCGCCCTCCGTCTTCGTCGGGTCGATCCGCAGGCCGTAGATCCAGCGGTACTCCCCTTCGTATTCAGGGAATGAGCCTGGGGCATAGTGATGCACCTCCCGGCATCGTGCCTCGTCAATGCAATCAATCACACGGGTCGCATTGACGACGAAGTACGACTCGGCTTCTCCCTCGATCGACACCGGAAATAGTTGAACATCGCCTGGCGCGATGGACTTGAAGGCGTTCGCGACGGCTTCGCTGACGATGGGGGCCTGCTCTATCCCAGAGAACACGAATGCGCGCTGTCTACCCGCATGTGAAATCTGGGCTCTCATGTGCCCAGGGTCTGGAAGCACGCGACCGTCCGCGAACATCCAGGGCTCATCGAACGCACCACCGCCTGCGGGTGCAGGCGTCATGACCACCCACTGCGGTACGTCAGCGATACCCAGCCAGTAGAAGTGACGCTCCACCTCAGCCCTCCACCTTCACGATGAGACTCCTCAACGAAGAGCCCGGCGTTAGAAGTTCGTTGGCGATCCTTGCGAGTTCCTCCATCAAACTGGCCCGGCAGGTCTCCGTCGTCCTACATCGTGCAACGGCACGTTCAAGACGAACCATAACCGCGTTGTGATACTGCTCCGGGTGTGGTCCTTCATGACCATTGAGATGCACCTTGTTGGAAGCGTCTTCGAGGGTCATGCCGGCCTTCTTGAAGACATCTTCGCATCTCGGCGTCCAAGGACCGCCTGTGACAGTCGAGATGAGGTTCTTGTTCGTGCAGATGTGGTGAACCGGCCCCTCGGTGTCACCTGGAATCTGGCCGTTCGAGTACATCGCGAGCGCCGCGGCGGCACCCGGTGCGAGCGCCACGTTGAGCACGCCTGCGGCGGGCAGCGAGATGGACGTCACGCCGCCGCTCATGGCGGCCCCGAGCTGGAAACCCGCCTCCGCTTCAGCTCGGAGCGCGGCCTGGGGGAAGCCCGGGAGCTTCGGACCCTGGGCCGCCATCGCGTTCTTGCCGCCGAGCGACGCCGTGACGAGCAGCACGAGGACGCGCGTTCCGTTCGCGCCGAGCACCCTTCCGAAGCGGTGCCCGATGTCCTGCAATTCAATGACACTCGTCGCCGTCCCCGCTTCGTCCCAGAGCCGCACGAAGCCCCGGCCCATCTCCCAGACCGGCACGATGCCCAGGTAGGCCACCGTCGCCGCCGTCAGCGCCACGGCGATGGCCTTGGTGACAGGCTCGGGCAGCGTCATCGTGAGCAGCAGGCTCAGCGCGGCCGACGTCACCATGGCCTTGAGCGCCGCCGGGTTCAGCAGCTTGCCCACCTCGGCCCCGACGCCCTCCCACACGCTGTCGAGCGCGAAGGACAGCGCCATGAGCGTCCGGTCCTTGCGCGAAAGCGTCAGCCCCGTGCCTCCCACCAGGGACAGACCGTCGTCCGCGATGCCCCCCGAGGAGGCGAGCAGCGTCCTGGAGCGCACCCAGCCTCGCGCATCCGCTGCTTCCGTCTCACGGAGCGCAACGTCCATGCGCAGGTCCAGGATGAGCTGCGTGAGCGCGGACGTGAATGCGTCCTCGTCCACCTGGACCGGGGCCATCTCCACCGCATCGTGGACGATGCGCTGACCGTTCCCGGTCTCGAGATGGACCACAACACGGGAGGTCGAACACCCTGCCATGAGTAGCAGCAGGGGAACGGCTACAAACCATCTCATGGCTTCCCCGAGGTTTGCCTTCCGGGAACTCAGGAGGCGCGGCATCCTGACCTCGGGGAATCACAACTGCAACGGACCCCTGATGCTGCTCAGGCCTTCACCCACGACGAGGACTGGACGCAACTGGCGGGCTGAGCACCCGCATGCGTCACTGGCAGAGCGGCGGCAGCGAGCGGGCCAGGCCCACCGCCGAGTCCACCTGTCCGAGTGCCACGGTGAAAGCCTGCTGCGCGGCACCGGGGTTTCCCGCGAGCAGCAGGCTGGTGGCGTCGCGCAGGTTGCTGACGCCGGAGGTCACGGTGGCGAGCGGAGCGCGGAGGTCCGTCGTCAGGGCGGAGGGCGCCAGCATGGCCACCGCCGCTTCAGCCTGGGCGACCGCCAGGAGCGCGGAGGTGTTCTGCTGGGTGGCCGCGAGGATGGTGAACAGGTTCAGCGAAGCGAGGGCATTGCGGGTGGTGTCCGCCGCGGTGCGCGCCGCGTTCACAGCGGTGGTGACGGCCGTGACGGCCACGGCTTCGGTGGAGTCCGCGTTCACGCACTGCGCGGACTGCGCGGAAGCGGGCACGACGTAGAGGGCCACGGTCAGCACGGCGGCGGACAGCCAGTTCGTACGGGTCGTCATGGGTGGGGGTGCGCGTGATGGTGGACACCGTCCCTCCCTCCGAGACACCAGGACGGGTTCCACCGGCCCGCGCGGGCGGGTGGGGGTTGAGGGCGTTGTGAAGAGTTACAACCAGAGGGTAGGGAATAACTGGGCCCGACCCTCGCGTCCGTCAATCAATGACAGACTTCAGGACGAGTGGCTGTACACCAGGAACGCCCGATTTCTCAGAGCGCGAGCGCCCCGCTCCCTACGGCCCCGTCACGCGCTCGAAAGACACTCCCAGGTTGCCCACCGCTTCGAGGGCGGCCTTGATCTCCTCGGAGACGATGAACGCGGTTTTGAACTTCATGGGCCGCAGGACCTGCGCGCCCTCCGTCTTCGAAGGGTCGATCCGCAGGCCATCGATCCAGCGGTACTCCCCCGCATATTCAGGGAACGAGCCCTCGGGATGGTGCTGCACTTCCAGGCATCGCACCTCGTCGATGCAATCCACCACTCGGTTCGCATTGACGACGAAGTACGGCTCGGCTTCTCCCTCGATGGACACCGGGAACAGCTGTACATCCGCTGGAGCGAAGGTCCTGAACACGTTCGCGACGGCTGCGCTGACGATGGGTGAGCGTTCAACTCCTGCGAACACGAAAGCGCGTTTCTGCCCTGGATTCCTGACCCGCGCCTTGATGCCACCAGGGTCTGGAAGAAGGCGGCCCTCCCCGAACATCCACGGCTCATCGAAGGATCCACCGGACGCTGGCGTGGGCGTCGTGATGTACCACTGAGGCACATCCGCGATGTTCACCCAATAGAAGTTCCGTTCCACGCTGCCCTCCTATCTCACGATGTAGCCACGCAATTTCGAGCCCGGTGTCAGCAATTCGTTCGCGATGGTGGCGAGCTCATTCAGCAGCTTCGCACGACAGGTTTCCGTGGTTCGGCAAGTCCTCACGGCCTCCTGTAGACGGTTCACAACCTGGCTGTGATAGCGCTCAGGATGAGGCCCCTCGTGCCCCTTGAGCCGCACCTTGTTTGCAGCGTCCTCGAGGGTCATGCCGGCCTTCTCGAAGATTTCCTCACACGCCGGTGTCCAGGGACCGCCTGTCGCGGCGGAGACAGGGTTCTTGTTCGTGCAGATGTGGTGAACGGGCCCCTCGGTGTCACCTGGAATCTGGCCGTTCGAGTACATCGCGAGCGTCGCGGCGGCACCCGGTGCGAGCGCCACGTTGAGCACGCCTGCGGCGGGCAGCGAGATGGACGTCACGCCGCCGCTCATGGCGGCCCCGAGCTGGAAACCCGCCTCCGCTTCAGCTCGGAGCGCGGCCTGGGGGAAGCCCGGGAGCTTCGGACCCTGGGCCGCCATCGCGTTCTTGCCGCCGAGCGACGCCGTGACGAGCAGCACCAGGACGCGCGTGCCGTTCGCGCCGAGCACCCTTCCGAAGCGGTGCCCGATGTCCTGCAATTCAATGACACTCGTCGCCGTCCCCGCTTCGTCCCAGAGCCGCACGAAGCCCCGGCCCATCTCCCAGACCGGCACGATGCCCAGGTAGGCCACCGTCGCCGCCGTCAGCGCCACGGCGATGGCCTTGGTGACAGGCTCGGGCAGCGTCATCGTGAGCAGCAGGCTCAGCGCGGCCGACGTCACCATGGCCTTGAGCGCCGCCGGGTTCAGCAGCTTGCCCACCTCGGCCCCGACGCCCTCCCACACGCTGTCGAGCGCGAAGGACAGCGCCATGAGCGTCCGGTCCTTGCGCGAAAGCGTCAGCCCCGTGCCTCCCACCAGGGACAGGCCGTCGTCCGCGATGCCCCCCGAGGAGGCGAGCAGCGTCCTGGAGCGCACCCAGCCTCGCGCATCCGCTGCTTCCGTCTCACGGAACGCAACGTCCATGCGCAGGTCCAGGATGAGCTGCGTGAGGGCGGACGTGAATGCGTCCTCGTCCACCTGGACCGGGGCCACGTCCACCGCATCGTGGACGACCCGTTGCCCGTTCCCGGTCTCGAGCTGGACCACGACACGGGAGGTCGCACATCCTGCCATGAGCAGCAGCAGGGAAACGGCTACACCCAAGCGCATGGAGTTCCCGAAGGTGCCTCCCGGAGAGTCGGGAGGCCCGGCATCCTGGCCTCGGGGCACGGCGACTTCAACGGACCGTTCAGTGCGTCAGCGCTTCCAGTGCCTTCGCCTGCGCGTCGATGAAGTTCCCGTAGTCGGACTCCACCTGGTCCGCGTAGGCGCAGGCGAACTCCGCGATGGCTTCATCGAAGTGGTCGTTGCTGCCCAGGTATCCCGCGATGAGCGCGGCATCCCCTGTCCTTGCGTGGGCCCTCGCCAGCGTCGCGCCACACGCGTCCGCGTAGTCCTGGAACACCGGCGCGTCCATCTTCTCCGCGTCCAGGGACCCCTTCATGTCGCGCAGCTGGCGCACGTAGAAGGCGCCCATGCCCTCCACCTCCGTCCAGCCGAGGAACAGGTCGGAGAAGGCCTGCATGCGCCGCTGGCCCACCACCACGCGCTCGCCGGCGCTGCGGAACTCGCTGGGGCCCAGGTAGGGCTCCAGGACGGACGCCTTCGCTTCCTTCAGCTGCAACACCAGCGGGTCCTCCCCGCCGTTGCCTTCACACAGCACGACGTAGGCCTGGAGCCCCACGCTCCCCACGCCCACGACCTTGAAGCCCCACTCCTTGCGCTGGTAGCGCAGGCACAGGTCGCGCACCGCGCCGTCCAGGGACGCCAGGTAGCCCACCGTGAGCCGCTTGATGCGCCGCTCCAGCTCCGACGGCGACACGTCCATCTTCACCGCCGTGAGCGGGAAGAGCAGGGGCGGCTGGTAGGCCAGGTGGCGCTGGCCGTTGCGCTCCACGGTGAGCTTCTCCACCGCGTGCGCGCTGGTGTGGCGCCTGGCCTTCTCCACCGCCTCCGCGGCCAGCTTCGCGGTGTCCTCGGAGTCCGAGCGCCTCAGCTCCTTCGCGTCCACGTGCAGCGACCAGACCTCCAGCAGGCTCTTCGTGGTCAGCTCGCGCATCGTGAGCCGGTAGGACTCCACGGCCTTTCGCGCGGCCTTCCTCCCGCAGCGGGCGCCCAGGCCGTTCTGCTTCGCCGCCATGACGAAGCTCGCGGCCAGGCGCTTCACGTCCCACTCGAAGGGGCCGGGCAGCGTCTCGTCGAAGTCGTTCAGGTCGAAGACGAGGTTGCGCTCGGGCGTGCCGAACAGGCCGAAGTTGGCCAGGTGCGCGTCGCCGCAGATCTGGGTGCGCAGGCCGCTGTGCGGCGTGTGCGCCAGGTCGCGCGCCATGACGAAGGGTGTGCCGCGCAGGAAGGCGAAGGGGGACTCCGACATGCGCTCATGGCGCACGGGCACCAGCCACGGCAGCCGCGTGGCGTCGGACTCCTTGAGCTGCGCGAGCGGGTCGCGTCCCCGGAAGGCCTTCCACGTGGCGTGGCTGCTCCGGGGACAGCGCTTGCGCAGGGCGCGTCCGGCGTCCATGCGCTCCTCCACGGAGCGGAAGTCCACGGCCTGGAGCCGCGAGGGCTTCAGCTTCCGGGGCGCGCGCCGCGTGCGCTGCTGCTTCTGGGTGGACACGAGGGGAACCTTCGCGGCTCCCAACTCCGATGTGCCTTCCGCATCCATGGGGTGTGTGACTCCTCACCTCCAAAGGTGGATCCGCGTCCCGCGAACCGGAAGCCGGACGCTCCGTAAAGTCGCTCGTCCCAGGAGTCAGGGCCAGTTGCAGTGTTCACCCGCGAGCGCCCTTCACTCCGCGGCGGCCAGCAGGTCGCGGAGGATGTCCCGTGCGCGCGTCCACAGCAGCGAGCCGCCTTCGTCCGGCAGGAAGTGGCGGACCGCGCGAGGGAAGCGCGTGGCGAGCAGCGCGCCTCCATCCGGCGAATGCACCGGGCTGGTGTCGAGCGCCCCGTACCAGAGCCGCACGGGCACGGTGATGGCTTCGGGAGGGAAGGGCCACGGGCCCATCGCCAGGGTCAGGTCGCGCGCGTAGCCGCTGGCGCCTTGCGCGAAGCCCTCGCGCAGCGCTTGGCGATACGCCGCTTCGAAGGCGGGCTCGCGGTAGCGCGCGCGATCCTCCGGCCCGCTCATGCCGTCGACCAGCGCCCACATGCCGTCCGCGTCCGCGCGCGCCGCGAAGCCGGCCTCGAAGCCCGCGCGATCCGCCTCGATGGCGGAAACCATCCCCGCGACCTGCGGCGGCAACAGGGCCCGGGTGGCGGGATGGGCCAGCTCGTCCTGTCCCGCCACGAGCGCCATCGCGGACACGCGCCCCGCTCCCGCGAGGGCCACCGCGAACGGCGCACCCTGGGAGAACCCCACCACGGGAGGCCGCGACACGCCCGTGGCCTCCAGCACCGCCACGACGTCCGCCGTCCAGCGGGAGAAGTCCTTGTCGGGGTCCGGCTGGGACAGGCCCAGCCCCGCCCGGTCCACGCAGAGCAGCCGCACTCCCAGCTCGCGCACCGCCTCCGCGCCAAAGCCCAGCGAGCTGCTCGTCGCCGCGCCGGTGCAGAAGAGGACTGGCACGCCGTCAGGCGCGCCCCATTCCGTCCAGCCCACCCGCCGTCCGTGCTCCCGCTCCAGGTGGTGACTGCGCTCCGGTGCCGTCAATGCAAGCGTCATGGGCGCAAGCCTGGGCAATGCCAGACAGGGCGTCCAGCGGATTCCCGCGACGCGAGGACCCTTCCGGCTACACCTTCCTTGGCGTGAGCGGAACGCCGCCCTTCGGGCGCAGCGTGATGGCGGGGAGGACCTCTGGCGCGGGCCCTGGCTCCGCGTCGAAGTGGAAGCGCTGGAGCACCGTGGCCAGCACCAGTCGGATCACCATCAACGCCGAGCCCGCGCCGATGCAGAGCCTGGACCCTCCTCCGAACGGGCAGTAGGCGAAGCGCGGGAGGCGCCGCTCCAGGCCATCCGCCCAGCGCTCGGGACGGAAGGCCTCCGGCTCCGGGAAGTGGTGAGCGTCCCGGTGCAGCGCCCACTGCGACCACGCGACCACCGTGCCGGCGGGGACGTGGACGCCGTCCATCCGGTCGTCCTCCTCCGCCACCCGGCTCATTCCCCACGCGGGCGGATACAGCCGCAGCGACTCCTTCACCACCTGCTCGCAGTACGGCAGCGACGGCAGGTCCGCCACCGTGGGCTCGCGGCCTCCCAGCACCGTGGCCAGCTCGCGCCGCAGCGTGGCCTCCGCCTCCGGATGACGCGCCAGCAACCACAGGCTGAGCGTCAGCGCGACGGCCGTTGTCTCATGCCCGGCGATCATCAATGTCAGACATTCGTCGCGCAGCTGCGCGTCCGTCAGGGGTTCGCCGTCTCCGGCCTGCGCCTCCAGCAGCAGCCCCAGCAGGTCGTCTCCAGTGCCTCCCTGCCTCCTCCGTCGCTCCACCACGTCGTCCACGACGGCGTGCAGCGCGCGCATCGCGGCCTGGAACCGCCGCTGTCCCGGCGTGGGCAGCCACGCGGGCAGCGGGAGGGGCGTGTCGAAGAGGAACTGGGCGTGCAGCATCACCGCCTCCATGGCCCGTCCCAGCTCTCGCGCCCGCGCGGAGAGGTCCGCGCCGAAGAGCGTCTCCGCCACCACCTCCAGCGTCAGCGCCATCATCTCCGGATACGCGTCGAAGGACGCTCCCTCACGTCGCGACTCGAGCCACGTGTTCGCCGCCTTCACCGCCACGCTCCCGTGCGCGGTCAGCAGTTGCTTGTGGAAGGCCGGCTGCATCATCCGCCGCCGCCGCATCCAGACGTCGCCGTGGCTGGTGAACAACCCCTGTCCCACCACCGCCTCCAGGGCGCGCTTCTGGAAGGCGTCCTTCGGGTAGTTGCGGAAGTTCTTCACCAGCACGTGCTCGATGGCGTCCGACGTGTTGAGCAGGTAGATGGGCGTCCCCACGAAGCGCGTCCGCACCACCGCGCCCGCGCCCGCGTAGCGCAGGAAGAAGCCCAGCGGATCCCTCCGGTACTCCAGCCCCTGGCCCACCCACGGCAGCCCCGAGGGAAGCGCGGGAGGCAGGACCTCGGCGGCGGAAGGGGCGTGCATGCGGCGGCTCCTGGACGGGGTGGAAGAGTGGCGGTGCACGCTACAAACCCAGACACCTGTGACATGCGGGGCTACAGCGACTTGCTGCGTCAGCAGCTTTTACTTCGGAAACTGGAACATTTGTTTTCGCAGGTTACTGGCTCGGAGGGTGCACGTGACGGCGGTGGCGTTCCTGGCGCTGGCGGGTTGCCAGGGGCCGGAGGACGGCGCGCAGGCCCCCGTGGGCGCGCAGGAGTCACAGGCGCAGGCCTGTGTGTCGCGGTTCAATGGCATCCAGAGCTGTGCCACCGGCAACGCGCAGCTGGCCGCCACGGACGAGGGGCTCCAGGTGCGCGGGCTCACCAACGCGCGGACGGACGGCGTGTCCAGCCGGTTCTCCAACGCGTCGGGCTGGCAGCAGACCGCGCGGATGACCCTGGGCGCGGGCCAGGGCCAGTTCTCGCTGGCGGCGCGTGATTCCGACCAGGTGGTCAGCTCGCTGAGCGTCACGCCGGACGCGACCGGAACGCAGCTGTCCATCGCCCCCAGCTTCACCGTGACGCCCGGTGGCTCCAGCTACCGCGTCAACGTGTACCGCGACGGCGTGTTCCAGGGCGGCGGCACCCACGAACCCGCCGCTCGCGTCGTCATCTTCACGGACTGGTTCGGCAACGTGTACATGGCCTGGGGCTTCGCGGACATCGACTTCCGCCACCTGCCCTTCCCCTTCGCCGTGCGTGAGAACGCCGCGCCCCAGGCGGAGACGGGCGCCTGCACCTGGCGCATGAACCTCAAGGGCAAGACCTTCACCACCGAGGTGGATGGCCAGCAGCTCACCGGTGACACCCTGGAGCTGGTGGAGGAGATTGGCGACGGTGCGTACCCCTACCGTCACTTCTCCGGCATCGACGTGAAGGGCTCCGCTGGCGGCTACGTCATCGTGAACGAGGCCACCGCCCGCGCTGACGGCGCCCAGGCGCGCTAGCCGCTATTGCTCGCCGTCGAAGACGGGGCGAAGCCTGCCGCTGTTGATGGCCAGGGTCAGGCTTCGCTCGTGGGCCTCCACCTCCTCACGCGGGCCGGCGTGGATGGCCTGGTGGAAGCGCCGCTGGTCCTCTTCCGTCCAGCGGCCCCGCGCGATGGCGTCATCCAGCACCCGCTGCCCCTGGCGGGAGGCCTCCACCTGTTCGGGCGTGGGGGCGGCACGCGACTCCGCGGGTGACTCCACGGCCGGGGCCGCCGCGGGCTCCCTCGCCGCGAGCACCGCGAGCTGTTCACGGATGAGCCGCAGCTCCTCGCGCGTGTCCGGCGCCTGCGTCACCACGGGCACCGGGGCGGAGGCGGGAGCGGGGGGATGGAGTCCGCGCAGCTGTCGGGACTGCGCTTCCAGCTTCTGGTCCAGCATCCGCTCCACGCGGGCTTCCAGGGTGGCGAAGGTCAGCGCCACGCCCCCGGTGATGCCGAGCGCGATGCCCGGGACCTGTGACAGGAGTGTCTGGAGGAAGGTCTTCATCGTGAGTCTCCGGGGGCGTGACGCAATGGCGGGGTTACGGCGCCTTCGGCTCCAGGTGCGAACCCTTGAGCACGTCGAAGGTCTGGCAGACCCCGTTCACGTCCCAACTGAAGGCGACGTAGGACTCATCCCCCGCGGCCTGCACGCTGCGGACGAGCACCGGTGAGCTGGAGCCACACGTCACCGTGACGTTGGCGGAGTTCGTCGCGTAGCAGCGCATGGACTCGCCATACGTGGCGTCGGCGAAGGTGCGGCAGTAGACGCGCTGGACGGTGTCGGCGCTGTTGCGCGCGGAGCCCATCGAGCCCTCCGCGTAACGGCTCGTCGCGTTGACGATGAGGTTGAACGTCGTCTTCGAACCCGCGTACGCCACGGGCACGGCCAGCAGCACCAGCGCGACGGACATCCCCAACGCCTGCGTGAATCGCTTCATGGTGGAACCCCCTTCAGTGGAAATGGCTGAAGGGGTTACGCCCGCCACAGCGTTTATTCCCGCGCCGTTTCCGGACGGCGTCCTTCCCACCCGCGCGGGCCCGCACCTATCGTCCCGGGACATCCCCCATTGAAGGAGCGTCCACATGGGCAGCTATCGGGACTTCTACCGCCGCTCCATTGAAGCGCCGGATGCGTTCTGGGCGGAGCAGGCCCGGCTCATCGACTGGGAGCGGCCCTTCGACCAGGTGCTGGACGCCTCCCGCCCGCCGTTCGCGCGCTGGTTCGTCGGCGGGCGCACCAACCTGTGCCACAACGCCGTGGACCGGCACCTGGCCACCCGCGCGGACCAACCGGCGCTCGTCTTCGAATCCTCCGAAACCGACCAGCGCCGCCAGTACACGTACGCCCAACTGCACGCGGAGGTGAACCGGGTGGCGGCCATGCTGCGCTCGCTGGGCGTGAAGCGCGGCGACCGCGTCATCGTCTACATGCCCATGGTGCCGGAGGCCGTCTTCGTGCTGCTCGCCTGCACGCGGCTGGGGGCCATCCACTCGGTGGTGTTCGGCGGCTTCGCGGCGCACAGCCTGGCCATGCGCATCGACGACGCGAAGCCGGTCCTGCTGGTGACGGCGGATGCGGGCATGCGCGCGGGCCGGGTCATCCCCTACAAGCCGCTGGTGGACGAGGCCCTGTCGCTGGCGAAGCACCCGCCCGCGCACGTGCTGGTGTTGGACCGGGGGCTCGTGCCCGGCAGCCCCGTCACGCCGAGGCGCGACGTGGACTTCGCCTCGCTGGGCGCGCGGCACGAGGGGGCGCAGGTGCCGGTGGAGTGGCTGGAGTCCTCCGAGCCCAGCTACATCCTCTACACGTCCGGCACCACCGGGAAGCCCAAGGGCGTGCAGCGCGACACGGGCGGCTACGCGGTGGCGCTGACCGCGTCCATGCGCCACATCTACACGGGGCAGCCGGGCGAGGTGATGTTCACCGCCTCCGACATCGGCTGGGTGGTGGGCCACTCGTACATCGTCTATGGCCCGCTCCTGAACGGCATGACGACGGTGCTCTACGAGGGCCTGCCCATCCGGCCGGACGCCGCCGTCTGGTGGCGCCTCATCGAGCAGCACCAGGTGAGCGTGATGTTCACGTCGCCCACCGCCATCCGCATCCTGAAGAAGCAGGACGCCGCGTTCCTCAAGCGCCACGACACCTCCAGCCTGCGCTACCTGTTCCTCGCCGGTGAGCCGCTGGACGCGCCCACGCACGCGTGGATTTCAGACGCGCTGCCGGCCACGCAGGTGCTGGACAACTACTGGCAGACGGAGACGGGCTGGCCCATCCTGGGGCCCGTTCCCGGGGTGGAGCCGCGCAAGCGCAAGCTGGGCTCACCGGGCGTGGCCATCTACGGCTACCGCGTGAAGCTGGTGGACGGGCTGAGCGGGGAGGCGGTGACGGCGCCGAACCACAAGGGCGTGCTTGTCATCGAGCCGCCGCTGCCGCCGGGGTGTCTGTCCACGGTGTGGGGCGACGACGCGCGCTTCGTCTCCACGTACTTCACCAGCTTCGATGCGCCCCTCTACAACACCTTCGACTGGGCCACGCGCGACGAGGACGGGGACTACTTCATCCTGGGCCGCACCGACGACGTCATCAACGTGGCCGGCCACCGGCTGGGCACGCGTGAGATTGAAGAGGCCATCAGCGGCCACCCGGCCATCGCGGAGGTGGCGGTGGTGGGCGTGAAGGACGAGCTCAAGGGTCAGGTGGTGATGGCCTTCGCCGTGCCCAGGGACCCCGCGCGCCTGCACCGCGAGCAGGACCGCGACGCGCTCGCGCAAGAGGTGATGGACACGGTGGGCCGCACGCTGGGGGCCGTGGCCCGCCCGGCGGCGGTGTACGTGGTGGCGAACCTGCCCAAGACGCGCTCCGGCAAGCTGCTGCGCCGGAGCATCCAGGCGGTGGCGGAGGACCGGGAGCCGGGCGACCTCACCACCATCGAGGACCCGGGCGCCCTGGAGGGCATCCAGGCGGCGGTGAAGGCGCGGCCTCCGAAGGCCTGAAAACAGCAGAGCCCCCGGCAGGGTCGCCTGGGCCGAGGCGACCGCACCGGGGGCCCTTGGAGGGATGGCTTACTGCCCGGCGCTCACCGTGAAGGTGGAGCCGGAGAACGCGCTGTAGGCGCGGATGAGCACGTAGTACGTGCCCGACTGCGCGGCGTTGATGGTGCAGGACTCGTCGCTGGTGGCGCCCGCGGAGCGGCAGTCGTAGCTGGTGGTCGTGGGCGCGCTGCCGAACTTCACGTACAGGTCCGCGTCACCCGTGCCGCCTGCGAGCTGGAAGCGCATGGACGTGGCGCCGGCCGGCTTCACGTAGCTCAGGTTGGTGTTGCTGTTGCGGGCGCCGGAGACGTTGGTCAGCGTCGCGATGGTGGTCCAGCTCGGAGGAGCGGCCACGCCCACGGCGGTCCAGGCCTCGTTGACGGACGTGGCGGCGCTGGCGCCGTACAGGTCGGTGGCCGCCTGCACGGTGGCGCCTCGCGCGTCGGAGAAGGTGCTGCCCGGCGTCAGGTAGACGGTGTTCGCGCGGTAGAAGATGGCCGCGCCCTTCTGGATGCTGGCGTAGCTGTTGCTGTCCAGCGCGGGCACCACGTTGCTCGTCTTGCCGCGCGGGTGCGTGCCGCCGTTGACCATCAGGTGGAACGCCAGGTTCGCGATGCCGGAGTTCCAGTGCACGCCGCCGCTGTCGGACGTGCCGGTGTAGCGCGTGGGGTAGTAGTCGTAGTCCCCCGCGATGGCCGGGTCGTTCATGTAGCGCAAGGCGTCGCCCGCGGTGGCCGGCGTCCAGCACTCCTCGCCAATCTTCCAGGTGTTGGCGCTGACGGCGCCGTCCCGGTACGCCTCGATGGAGGCGCCGAAGATGTCGGACATGGCCTCGTTCAGCGCGCCGGACTCGTTGGCGTAGATGAGCTCCGAGGACGTGTCCGTGACGGCATGGGTCAGCTCGTGGCCCACGACGTCCAGCACCGTGAGGGCGCTGGACTGCACGCCGTCACCGTCGCCGTAGACCATCTGCGTCCCGTCCCAGAACGCGTTCACGTAGTTCTTGCTGTAGTGGACGCTGGAGGTGAGCGTCGTGCCCAGCCCGTCGTAGCTGTCCCGGCCGAACACGTTGGCGTAGAAGTCATACGTGAAGCCCGCGTTGTCGTGGGCCTGGTCCAGCAGCGCGTCACCCGACGGGCCCTGGCCCTCGCTGCGCACCAGCGTGCCCGGCAGCGTGGTGCGGTTCTTCGCCGTGTACGTCTTGCGGTTGCGGTGGGTCTGCAGGTTGTCGAAGCCCCAGACGGTGTCGCCCGTGCGCGCGTCGATGAAGACGTTCGGCATGGAGGGCAGGCCGTCCACGTCCATCGTGGCCAACTGCACGCGCCACGTCAGGCGGGTGTCCTTCTGGTCGGCGAGGATCTGCAGGTCCGCGCGGGGCGCGCCCGTGAGCACGCCGCCCGCCTGCTCCACGCTCGCGACGGCGCGCTGGATGGCCTCGTCCGCCTTGAGCCGGGGCGTGGTCTCCACCTTGAGGTTGCGCACCAGCTTGTCCGTCACGCCCGCGACCGCGCCGTTCGCGTCCAGGTGGACGATGGCCGCGGCGCCAAAGACAGGCACGCCCTGGAACGTCTGCGCAAGGCGCTCATGCGCCTGGCCGCGCCCGTCCACGTGGAAGCGCCGCGTGGACAGCTCTCCCGCGCCCTTGGCGAAGCCGGGGCGCTCCGCCTGGAGCCGGCGCAGACCGTCGCCACGCACGGGCTTCGCCGCCAGCGCGCTGTCCTGCTGTGCCTCCACCTTCGAGGCGTCTTCAACGGTGTCGGTCGGGCCGCAGGCGCTTCCCAGCAGCAGGAAGGAAGCGAGCGAGGCGTAATGACGGATGCGCATGGGGGTGCTCCGGCGCGCGTGAGGGGCGCTTGTTCCAGGGGTGTGGTTTCACCCAGAAAGTAAAATTCCTGGGCAATTCAGGAGACTCGGTGACTCGTGAAACGGCCACGGCCGGGGCTGGAGCGCTCCTGTTCACACACGCTGTCCTGGTGACACGCACCCTGTTTCAGGCCCGGCGCTTCGGCTCGCGCTTCGCGCCGGGCGGGACGGGGTCCTTGGGCAGGTGCCGCAATCCCATCCATCCGAGCGCCGCCACGTGGCGGGCCACGTTCTCCGTGGAGAAGGCCTTGCCCTCCGCGGCCCACCAGTGTCCCACCTGCGTCACCATGCCCACGAGCGCGTTGGCGTAGATGGGCGCCACCTTGGACGGGTAGCCGGCGTGCTCGAACTCGCTGCGGAAGACGTCCCCCACGCGCTGGGCCAGGTCGTCAATGACACGCGTCAGCCCGCGCCGCGCCGCCGCCGTGGGCGAGTCCCGCGTGAGCACCGCGAAGCCCGCGGGCTCGTCCTTCACGTAGGCCATGAACGCCAGCACCGCGTCCTCGAAGCGCTGCCGGGGCGTGCCCTGCGCGATGCTCGCCGACACGCGCGCCACCAGGTCGTCCATCTCCCGGTCCACGATGGCCGCGTACAGCCCCTCCTTCGCGCCGAAGTGCTCGTACACGATGGGCTTGGACACGCCTGCCTGCTGGGCAACCTCCTCGATGGAGGTCGCCTCGTAGCCCTTCGACGCGAAGACCGCCCGGCCTATCTCCATCAACTGGACCCGGCGCTCGGCGCCCGTCAGCCGCTGTTTCTTCTTCAAGTTGACCTCGAACCTACCCACCGGTAACTTACCGGACCGAAACCTACCATCCCGTAGGTATGGCGAGGAGCCGGCACCGTCATGAAATGCTTCGTTTCGATGGGTGTCGAGTCCGCCATGGGGTGCGCGTGAGCGCGGCGGTGCTGGGAATGGAGAAGCCGAAGCTGCGGGGCGTGCTGCACCAGTGGGCGGCGGCGTTCGCGGTGGGGGCGGGGGTGGTGCTGGTTGCGATGGCGCCCACGCCGCGCACGATGCTGGCGTCCGGGCTGTACGCGCTGAGCCTGGTGGGGCTGTTCACCATCAGCGCGACGTACCACCGGGTGAACTGGTCCCCGAAGGCCCGCGCGTGGATGCGCCGGGCGGACCACGCGGCCATCTTCCTGCTCATCGCGGGGACGTACACGCCGGTCATCCTGCTGGGGCTGCCGCCGGAGGTGGGCAACCCGCTGATGGCGTGGCTCTACGCGGGCGCGCTCCTGGGCATCCTGCAGTCGCTGTTCTGGGTGGCCGCGCCCAAGTGGGTGACGGCGGCGCTGGCCATCGGGGTGGGGTGGACGATGATGCCGTACTTCGGCGACGTCTTCCGCGCGCTGGGCACCTCCGCCATCGTGCTCATCCTGGGCGGCGGGCTGGCGTACACGCTGGGCGCGCTCGCGTATGCCTTCAAGCGGCCCAACCCCCGGCCGGGCGTCTTCGGCTATCACGAAGTGTTCCACGCCATGACGCTGGTGGGGGCGGGGCTGCACTTCATCCTGGTGCTGCGCATGGTGCGCGCGGCGGGGTAGGGCGTCTGTCCTTCCCGGCCGGACTGCGCTAGAGCAGCGCTCCGGAGGGGATATGTCCATGCATCTTCGTGGGGTGCTGTGGGTCGCGGTCCTGGCGATGGGGCAGGGCTGCTTTACGCACAATTCGCTGAGGGATCCGGAGCTGCGGCGGCGGGCGGCGAACATCGTCGTCGTCAAGGCGGAGGAGATGCCCCAGCGGAAGTTCAAGTTCCTGGGCGAGGTGGAGGCGGCCACCTGCACCAGCGGCATCTACCGGACCAACTACTCGCCCGCGGCCCTCCAGGAGATGCTGAAGGGCGAGGCCGCGCGGCTCGAGGCCGACGCCGTCACCAACATCGCGTGCGGCGAGGGCGGCGTGCGCTTCGAGTGCTGGACGTCCTACGAGTGCCGGGGCGACGCCATCCGCTGGGAGGGGCCTCCCGCGGACACCACCCCGAATCCGAAGTTCACGCTCCGGTAGCGGCGGGCGCTTCTCTTCAGCGTCCCGAGGCGACGGCGAGCCGGCGCTTCGGGGCGGCGGGCTCCGGAGTCTTCCGGCCCAGGTACGTCTCTCCCCAGGACTTGAGCGCGGCAATCACGCCGCGCAGTGTCTGTCCTTGCGGCGTGAGGCTGTACTCCACGCGCGGAGGGACCTCCGCGTACACCTGCCGGTGCACGAGCCCGCTCTCCTCCAGCTCGCGCAGGTGCTGCGTGAGCATCCGCTGCGTGACGTCCGGGATGCGCTTGCGCAGCTCCCCGAAGCGCAGCGTGCCTTCCAGCAGGTGGTGGAGGATGAGCCCCTTCCACTTGCCCCCAATCACATCCAGCGTCGCGGACACCGGACAACCGGAGGAGCAGTCGTAGGTCTTGTGCCGGGCCATGGTTCCCTTTTTGTACGTATGGGCGGAAATCCTGCGTACTTGTCCGATTCAACCTTCGGGACGATGTTGCACGCAAAGGAGCCCCCCATGCGAGCTGTCGCCCTCACGAAGTATCTCCCCAGTGACCACCCCGAGGCCTTCGTCGACGTGGAGCTGCCCGACCCTACGCCCGGCCCTGGCGACCTGCGGGTGCGCGTGCGCGCCGTGTCGGTGAACCCGGTGGACGTGAAGGTGCGCGCGCCCAAGGACAAGGTGGAGGCTTCACCGCGCGTGCTCGGCTGGGACGCGGCGGGTGTGGTGGAGGCGGTGGGGAAGGACGTGAAGCGCTTCCGTCCCGGGGATGAAGTCTTCTACGCGGGCTCCATCGCGAAGCCCGGCACGGACTCCGAGCTGCACGTCGTGGACGCGCGCATCGTCGGCCGCAAGCCGAAGGGGCTGACGTTCACGCAGGCGGCGGCGATGCCGCTCACCTCCATCACCGCGTGGGAGCTGCTCTTCGAGCGCCTGGGTGTGCCCCAGCGCAGGACGGGCACCCCGAAGGACGCGCTGCTCGTGGTGGGCGGCGCGGGCGGCGTGGGGTCCATGGCCATTCAGATCGCCAGCAAGCTGACGGACCTGACGGTCATCGCCACGGCGTCGCGGCCGGAGACGGTGGAGTGGTGCAAGTCATTGGGCGCGCACCACGTGGTGGACCACCGCCAGCCGCTGGCCGCGCAGGTGCAGGCGCTGGTGCCGGGCGGCGTGCGCTACGTGATGGCGCTCACCCAGACGGAGCAGCACTTCGCGCAGTTGGTGGAGCTGATGGCCCCGTTCGGGCAGCTGGGCATCATCGACGACCCGCAGACGCCGCTCGACGTGAACGCGATGAAGCGCAAGAGCCTGGCGCTGCACTGGGAGCTGATGTTCACCCGCGCGCTCTACGACGCGGATCCGCTCTCCCAGCAGCGGCTGCTCGACACGGTGGCGGACCTGGTGGAGGCCGGGACGCTGCGCACCACGATGACGCAGGACTTCGGTCCGCTCACCGCGGCGAACCTGCGGCGCGCGCACGCGGCGGTGGAGACGGGCCGCACGGTGGGGAAGATTGTCCTGAGCGGCATTCCCTGAGCCGCTTCGCGGAGGCCGTGAAGTCCGCCGCGTCCGCCGGTAGACTCGCGGCCCTCTTGGACTTCGTGGAAGCCGCATCCGGAAGCGCCTGGCGGGCCTGGGCGAAGCGGGCCGCCGCGTGGTCCGCGCCCGCGCTCTTCTCCGCGCTGGAGATGTACACCTTCAGCCGGGGCACGCCCGAGCCGCCCGCGCTGTGGCGGGCGCTCGCCGCGCAGATGCCCGCCTGGTACGTGTGGCTGCCGCTCACGCCGTGGCTCACCCGGCTGGCGGCGCGCGAGCCCCTGAGCCCCCTGCGTCCGCGTCCGGTGCTCGTGCACCTGGCGGCGTGCCTGGGCATGGGGGCCCTCTTCGCTGGCGTGTACACGGCGACGACGGCCACGTTCATGCCCATGCCCGGAAGGGACGGGGCCTGGGCCGCGCGCTGGCTGCAGGTGTGGTGGGGCTGGCTGCCGATGGTGGGCATGGCCTACGCGACGGTGCTGGCGGTGGCCCTGGCCACCCGGGCCTCCGAGCGGGCGCGGGACAGCGAGCGGCAGGCCGCGGCGCTCGCGGTGCAGCTGACCGAGTCCCGGCTGCTCGCGCTCCAGACGCAGTTGCAGCCGCACTTCCTCTTCAACACGCTCAACGCCATCGTCGTGCTGGTGCGCGAGCGGGAGACGGAAGAGGCCGCGCGCATGCTGGTGCTGCTGAGCGACCTGCTCCGCCAGTTGCTCCAGCAGGGCGCCACCCAGGAGGTGACGCTGCGAGACGAGGTGGCGGTGCTGTCGCGCTACCTGGAGCTCCAGCAACTGCGCTTCGCGGACCGGCTGCGCGTGGAGTGGGCCGTGGAGCCGGAAGCGCTGGAGGTCCGGGTGCCCCACCTGGTGCTCCAGCCGCTCACGGAGAACGCGCTCCGTCACGGCATCGGCGTGCGCACCGCGGCCGGGGTGCTGCGCATTGGCGCGAGGCGGCGGGGCGACGCGCTGGAGTTGACCGTGCAGGACGACGGTCCGGGGCTGCCCGGGGGCTTCGACCTGGAATCGGCCCGGGGAATCGGCCTGTCGAACACGCGCGCGAGGCTGGCGCAGCTCTACGGTGAAGCAGGGCGGCTGCGAGTCACCAACGCGGAGGGGCAGGGCACCGTCGCCACCATCCTCCTGCCGTGGCGCTTTACGCAGGGTACCGCTGGGGTGGCGCATGGCTGACCTGCGGGTGCTGCTGGTGGATGACGAGCCATGGGCCCGCAGGGGATTGCGGCAGGCCCTGGCACGCCATCCGGACGCAGTGGTGTGCGGCGAGTGCCGTGATGGCCGGGAGGCGGTGGAGGCCATCCGCGCCCAGCGGCCCCACCTGGTGCTGCTGGACGTGCAGATGCCGGAGCTGGATGGCTTCGGCGTGCTGCGCGAGGTGGGCGCGGAGCACATGCCCGCCGTCATCTTCATCACCGCGTTCGACACCTTCGCCGTGAAGGCCTTCACCGTGCACGCGGTGGACTACCTGGTGAAGCCCTTCGACGACGCGCGCTTCGACGAGGCCCTGGCCCGAGCCCGCCAGCGATTGCGAGCGGGAGAGGCCGCGGAGCTGGGACGGCGGCTCGCGGAGCTGCTGGCGGACGCGGGCCCCGCGCCAAAGCCCGCCGAGCCCCCCGCGGACCGGCTGCTGGTGCGCGTGGGCCTGCGCTCCGTGCTCGTCCCCGTCGCGGACATCGAGTGGGTTGAAGCGGACGACTACTGCGTCACGCTGCACGCGGACGGCAAGGCCCACGTGCTGCGCGAGAGCCTGGCGGCGCTGGAGGCCCGGTTGGACGCGGAGCGCTTCGTGCGCATCCACCGCTCCGCCATCGTCAACGTGGAGTGCATCCAGGAGGTGCACCGGCCCTCGCCCACGGAGCAGGTGGTGGTGCTGCGAAGCGGCCAGCGCCTGCGAGTGAGCCGCAGCCGCCGCGAACACCTGGAGCGGCGGCTGGGCCGGGCCCGCTGACACGATGGGCACTACCTCGCCGACAAGCTTCTGGAACTCACTGACAAGTGCGGCATCTCCCTCGCACGTACGGCGCCTCCTGGGATACTCAGCCGACGAAGTGCAGGGCGCCTGCTAAACGCAGGCGCCCTTGCGATCGAGACGTCTGTGCAGGGTCCACGGCACGCATCACTGCGAGGAATTGCTGGTGAAGTGGCTAAAGCGGAGCCGCAAGGACGTGGTCGACCGCCACGTCGGAAACAGATCACGGACGAGAGTGGCCCGAGTTCGCCTCAAACCGCAGGGGCCGCCGGCATCCGAAGGGGACCGGTCAGGGGGTGTAGAGGCTGGTGGCCGTGTGGTAGGTCGTGCCGTTGTGTCCCCCCTCGACGAGCACCTTGCCAGAGGTGAGCAGGGTCATCGTGTGACCAACACGTGCATAGGTCATGGAACCTGCGGAGGCCCAGAGGTTGGAGATCGGGTCATACACCTCTGTCGTGGCGTGGTAGCCACTGGAAGTGGAGCCGGCGTAGAACCCCCCAGTGACGAGCACTTTGCCGGAAGCGAGCCGGATGGCGGAATGGTACATGCGGGCTACGCTCATGTTGGCGGCTGCAGACCAAGTGCCGGTGGCCGGGTCGTATAGCTCTGTCGCGGCGTAGGTGCCGACGCCAGGGCCGCCCCCCGTGACAAGCACCTTGCCAGAGGGGAGCAGTGTGGCGGAGTGGGCGTAGCGGGCACGGATCATGGAGCCCGTGGAGGACCAGGTGCCGGTGACCGGGTCATACAGTTCCGCTGAATTGATGACGGCGGGTTGACCGTAGCCTCCCGCGACGAGCACTTGGCCGGACGCGAGCAGAACCGCAGCGTAGTTCATGTGCGGGGAGATCATACTGCCGGTGGCGGACCAGGAGTTGGTGGCCGGGTCATACAGCTCCGCCGAGGCGAGACGATTGGTGCCATCGGTCCCCCCCGTGACGAGCACCTTGCCGGAGGCGAGCAGCGTCGCGGTGTGACTACCGCGGCCTGTATACAAGGAGCCAGCAGCGGACCACGAGTTGGTAGCCGGGTCATACAGCTCCGCCGAGGAGAGGTGGGTATTCAGCCCGCCCCCCCCTGCGGCGATGAGAACCTTGCCGGAAGCGAGCAGGGTGGCGGTGTGGCCACTGCGAGGCGTAAGGAGGGGGCTGGCAGCGGACCAGGAGTTGGTGGCTGGGTCGTAGAGTTCCGCCGAACCGAGCAGGCCTGAGGTGGGATTCACGCCCCCTACGACGAGCACTTTGCCAGAGGGGAGCAGGGTGGCGGTTGAGCCGTTGCGCCCCGCTTTCATTATGCCCGCGTACGACCATGTGCCAAGGACGCTGGGCTGGTCGCTGTCATCGCGCAGGTCCTGGGCGATGCTCAAGGGTGAACCAGATTCCTCTGGTTCAGCATTGCATGCGGTGAAGGAGAGCAGCAGCACGGTGACGAAGCATGGGAACCGCTTTGCAATAGGCATTACTAGTCCTTGTCATGGTGAACTTGTTGGGCCCTGCGGGATCAATCCATGAGCCGGGCCTAATCCGCAGGCGTTTCAAGAAAGACATCCTTTCGCCAATAGGGTTCGCTTGTCACGCCGCAGGGCGGCGAATGACTACCTTCCCGGTGGCTCGACCGAGCGGGACCACTGGTGAAGCAGCTCAAGCGGATCCGCAAGAACGTGGGTGGCCTCTAGGCTGCTCAGGACAAAGACTTACGGGGCGAAGCGGCCGGTTGACTCAAAGAGGCCACAGGGCCGCGGTCGTCGGAGCCGGCGCGGGTTGGAGGGGTTTGGTTTCGCGGGGGATTGGTCGGTTCGTTTGAATGGTCCCTATTATGGGGACAAAGTATGAATGACCATTTGGAGCTTCTGCCAAAGGCGTGAGTGATTGCGCGGTTGGGTCAGTTCCACTCCACGGCGGTCGGATGTGACTTCGCCCTGACAGACGTCTACGTGGGACTCTGTTCTTCCAGAAAGGGCTATGCGTGCTTGATGATGCGCAACAGTGCTCATCGGCAGTTCATGGTTTGGACCTCGCAACAGTTGGTAACGACGCGCGGCGGTCCGAAGCAGCAGAAGCGGTCTCGCCTTAACACGAATATTCGTGAGCAGTTGGGCGCTGGTGGGGATTGTAAAGGAGGTTTCGGCGGCAGGGTTGTGCCGTCCCAAATTTCAGTTCCTTATGGGAGCACCAGGTCAAGATTACCAGCGACTGCTGCTCCAGCTATCAAAACGCCGGCCGAGAAATGCGCACTCGAGATTGCCGGTAGTGAATTCAGCTTTAAGCGTCCGGACCTGAATTTGGTCCATATGGATTGAGTGGGTAGGAGCCCTCCGGGGATTGTCCTAGCGGTGGCGCTCCGCACAAACCTGCCCGACCGTCGAACAGGTTTGGACCACCGTGACAGACGGGAGGTTTCCCTCATGGATGACAGGCGCCCTCACGGCACGCGGGTCTTCTCCACGGCGGTGGTGAGTGCGCTCCAATCCATGGGCTTCAGGTGCATGCCGAACACGCGCGCCACCGGTAGCTTCTCGCGCGTGGCCACCTCCACCGTCTCGTCCACCTGCTGCACGTTGAAGAACGTGCCGTCCGGGCGGGGCTGCACCAGGTCCGACGTGTAGAGCAGCCGGTGCTCCGGCAGCCACGCGAACACCATCCGCTCCCCCGTCTCCGTGCGCACCGGCACGAGCTCCAGCCGGTTCTTCCCGCTGCCCAGCACCCGCCGCCCGTCCACGACCTGGAGCTTCGCGGCACGAGGCTTCCGCGCGAGCGCATCCGGCACCAACGTGCGAGGCGACGCCACCAGCCGCTCCACCAGCGCGCGGTTCAGGTCCAGCACGTACACAGGGATGCCCCGAGCCACGTACTCCCGCAGCCCACCGATGTGTGGCCAGGCGTCACTGGTGGACACCACGGCCTTCACCTTCAGTCCCGGGAAGCGCTTCGCGGCCTCCTCCATCACGCGCACGGAATAGCCCGAGGCGGTCGGCCCCTCCACCACCACCACACCGTCGTCCTGCGCCACCAGCGCCACGTTCCACGCGCCCGGCAGCTGCACCACGCCGGGCGCCAGCTCCACGGGCGGCGCGTCCGGACGGAGCACGGGCGTGTCGTCCAGCTTCCTCGCGCGGCGCGCCTCGAAGCCCTGCTTCACGTCCTCCGCCACGGCGAAGTCCGCGTCCGCGAGCGGCGGGTCCACCGTCACCGCCGTCACCGTGATGGAGTGATGGGGCTGACCGTTGCGCGCCCACTCCCAGTGGCGCGGATAGCGCAGGCCGCCGGACTCCAGGGACCACGCCTGGAAGGACAGCACGGTGCGCACGTCCCCCCAGACGCTCCAGAACATGTCTTCCGGATGCGCGTCCACCGTCTCCACCGCCGTGGGCAGGCCCGTGCGGGCATTGAGGAACAGGCGCACGCTCGCGCGGTCCAGGTGGAAGGCGACGACGTGGTGGGGCACCTCCTGCGCCACGGTGTCCGCCTGGGCACGCAGGTCCTTCGCGTCCAGGGCCGCGAGCAGCACGTGCTCCGGCGCGAAGGCCAGCCGCTCCTGCAGGTCCTGGAGCTGCGCGCTGCCCATGGGCCGCCACTTCCCTTCGACCTCCGCCGCCGCCACGCCGTCGGCCAGCAGCATCGTCACGCGCCTCCACTCGTCCATCACCATCCCGCGCCCTTCGGACTGCTGACGCAGGCGGCCCCGGCGCAGGTCGCGCACCTCGTCGAACTGCTCGTACATGACGAGGAAGGGCGGCGAGGGACGCTCGGACTGCTCCAGCAGGTTCCAGTGGCCCACGCCCCGGATGCGCAGGCCCGTGAGTGCCCGGAGCCGGGCCTCGCCGCCCATGGCCTCGGCGGCGGCACGGACGTGGGCGCGGCCGGGGTCCTCGGCGGCGGAGGTGGGCAGGGCCAACAGCAGCAGCGCGGCGGCGGTGGACAGCGGCAAGGGGTTTCGCATGGGCCCAGGATGTCGCGGCCGGAGCCTGCCCTCGGAGGCCATGCCGCCAGTGACGCGAACGGCGCGGCGAACGGTGAGCGGAGCGCGGCGAATGGTGGAGGCACTCCCGCCCAGGGCAGCCAGCCTTGCGCGGGGCCCGGCCGCACGGCCGGTCGCAGGGCGGTGGGACGGTGCACATCTTCGCCGCGGGTGAAGGCGCTCAGGGCCAGGAGTGGACGATGAAGAGGACGGCGGCGGACCAGTTCGTGGAAATCCTCGCGCTCGCGGGGGTGAAGCGCATCTACGGGGTGGTGGGCGACAGCCTCAACGCCATCACCGAGGCGCTGCGCAAGCGCGGCGACATCGAATGGGTCTCCATGCGCAGCGAGGAGGCCGCCGCCTTCGCGGCCGGCGCGGAGGCGCACCTCACCGGACAGCTCGCGGTGTGCGCGGGCAGCTGCGGCCCCGGCAACACCCACCTCATCAACGGCCTCTATGACTGCCACCGCAGCCGGGTGCCGGTGCTGGCCATCGCGGCGCAGATCCCCTCCGTGGAGCTGGGCACCGGCTACTTCCAGGAGACCCACCCGGAGAACCTCTTCCGCGAGTGCAGCCACTACTGCGAACTCATCTCCGCCTCCAACCAGATGCAGCGCACCGCGGAGATCGCCGTGCGCAACGCCCTGGGCAAGCGAGGGGTGTCCGTGGTGGTGATTCCCGGCGACATCGCGCAGCAGAAGGAGGAGGAGGCCCGCCCGCCCACGCCGGAGTCCCTGCGGCTCTCCGAGCCCCAGGTGATGCCCTCCAACACGTCGCTGGAGCAGATGGCCGCGCTGCTCAACACCGGGGGCCGCGTGACGCTCCTGTGCGGCGCGGGTTGCGAGGACGCGGGACCGCAGGTGGTGGAGCTGGCGAAGCGGCTCCAGGCGCCCGTCGTCTCCGCCCTCCGGGGCAAGGAGTTCGTGGAGAAGGACAACCCCCACTTCGTGGGGCTCACGGGGCTCATCGGCTACGCGTCCGGCTACTGGGCGATGATCGACTGCGACGTGCTGGTGATGCTGGGCACGGACTTCCCCTACCGGCAGTTCTACCCGGACCGCGAGGACACACGCGTCATCCAGGTGGACGTGCGCCCGGAGAACATCGGCAAGCGCACGCGCGTGGACCTGGGCGTCGTGGGCAGCGTGGCCCCGACGCTCCACGCGCTCCTGCCCCGGCTGGAGGCCCGGAGCGACACGAAGCACCTGCATCGCGCGCTCGAGCACTACCGCAAGACGCGCGAGGAGCTGGATTCACTGGGACAGGGCACGGTGGGCCGCAAGCCCATCCACCCGCCGCAGGTGGCTCGAGCGTTCGACCTCCAGGCATCCGACGACGCCATCTTCACCTGTGACGTGGGCCTGCCCACGGTGTGGGCCGCGCGCTACGCGACCATGAAGGGCGGCCGGAGGTTGGTGGGCTCCTTCAACCACGGCTCCATGGCCAGCGCGCTCGCGCAGGCGATTGGCGCGCAGAAGGCCTTCCCGGACCGGCAGGTCGTCTCCTTCTCCGGAGACGGCGGCTTCACGATGCTGATGGGGGACGTCCTCACGCTGGTGCAGCTGTCGCTGCCCATCAAGATCGTCGTGTTCAACAACAGCTCCCTGGGCTTCGTGGCCATGGAGCAGCAGGTGGGCGGCATGCTCGACGTGGGCACCGCGATGCACCCCACGAACTTCGCGAAGCTGGCGGAAGCGCTGGGCATGAAGGGCCTGCGCGTGGAGGACCCGGGGCAGGTGGACGAAGCCGTCCAGCAGGCGCTCGCGACGCCAGGGCCCGTGCTGGTGGACGCCGTGGTCAGCAAGGCGGAGCTGGTGATGCCCCCGCGCATCACCGCGTCCATGGCCGCGGGCTTCACCCTGTTCGGCATCAAGGCCCTGCTCAACGGCCGCACCACCGAGGTGCTGGAGCTGGCGCGCACCAACCTCTGGCGCTGAAACTCCTGTTGTTTTCAGGGGTTGGGCGCGGACAGAGAAAAATCAGCAGGGCCGCGAATCCATTCGGCCCGTGGCCGCCTCTTATCCTGCGAATGGATACGACACGCACCCCTGACGCGTTGCTGCTCGCGGCCCACGCCGGTGACCGCGACGCGATGGTGCACCTGCTCCAGGTACACCAGCCGAACCTGCGGCGCTATGCACAGAAGCGCTGCCGCATCAGCGACGTGGACGACGCGGTCCAGGAGGCCCTGCTGGTGATGTCCCGCCACCTGGCCGCCGTGCGCAAGCTGGCGTCGTTCTCCGGGTGGATGTTCCGCATCGTCCAGCGCGAGTGCCGCCGCTTGGCCCGCACAGTGCTGGAGCAGGACCCCTACGAGGAGGCGCTGGCGGACCAGTGGATGTCCGCGCACACGCCGGACTCGTTGCGGCTGGACCTGGCGTCCGCGCTGGAGTCGCTGCCGCCGCAGTACCTGGAGGTCGTCGTGCTGCGCGACTTCGAAGCGCTGTCCATCCGAGAGATGGCCGAGCGCCTGTCGCTGGAGCCCGCGGCGGTGAAGAGCCGCTTGCACCGCGCCCGCGTGATGATCCGCGAATACCTGCTGGCCTGAATTCCAAACCCTCTCATCGGAGTCCTTCCATGGCGAACCCCCTGTCCATCCTGGGCATCATCCACACGCTCGTGAGCGTGCCTCCCATCGTCTTCGGCGCCTGGGCCTTCGTGCGCGACGGGCGCATCGACCCGGGGACTCGCGTCGGCAAGGCATACGTCGCCAGCATGGTGACGTCGGTGGTGACGTCGTTCGGCCTGTCGAGCACGGGCGGCTTCAACCCCGGCCACGGATTGGGACTGCTGGCGCTGCTGCTCATGGCGGTGGGCACGGCGGCTCCGGGCCTGGGCGTGTTCGGCCGCGCCACGGAGTACGTGCGGACCCTCACGTACTCCGCCAGCTTCATGGTGCTGCTGGTGCCGGGCATCAACGAGACGCTCACCCGCCTGCCCGCCGACAAGCCCCTGGCCGACAGCCTCCAGTCCCCGCTGGTGCAGGCGGCCCTGGCGACGCTGCTGGGCCTGTTCCTCTGCGGCGCCACGTACCAGATCCTCCGGCTGCGCGCCCGGGCGTACGGCCATGTAGGCGGGCTGCCGCACCGATAAAAAGAGGGGCGTGTGTCGATTGATGGGCCCCTGATTCGACGTGGAGCTAGAAGCCCCGCGCTCTTACCTGCCACGGAGTACGCCATGGACACCGCCCTCTCCTCCTCCACCCCTGGGGTGGAGGCCACCCCGAAGAAGAAGTCGTTCGCCCGTCACCTGCCGACGGCGGCCCGCGTGTTCATGGGGCTGGTGTTCTTCGTCTTCGGCCTGAACGGGTTCCTGGAGTTCATCCCCACGCCCAAGGACCTGAACCCGGCGGACCCGGCGGTGGCCTTCGGCATCGCGATGAAGGCGACGGGCTTCCTGTTCTGGCTGGTGAAGGGCACGGAGACGGTGGCGGGGCTCCTGCTGCTGGCCAACCGCTTCGTCCCGCTGGCGCTGGCCATCATCGCGCCGGTCATCGTGAACATCTTCCTGACGCACGCCCTGCTCGCGCCCGCGGGCCTGGGCATGGCGGTGATGCTCCTGGCCGCGGAACTCTTCCTGGCCTGGTCCTACCGGGCTGTGTACCGCCCGATGCTCGCCATGCGGGCAACGCCTTCCTAGACAGCAAGGTCGCGAGAGGTTCGTCGTTCCGCCCCGCGACCCGAAGTCGCCCGCGAGGCCCCGCCTGCCGGAGCCGTCCTCGCCCAACTGGTCCGACTGTCGGACCAGTTCGCGGCCCACGCCGCCGGGGGCTGGGCTGTCCCGGCAGTCCGCCCACGTCCATGTCAGACCCGTCTGGTTGGATGGGCGAAGCATGGGCGGGGAGGGGAGCGCGGATGGTGCGGGTGGGGTTGGTCGCGTACGTCGAGGAGCAGCTCGAGCAGGACATTTCGCTGAGGCGACTGCCGAGGAACGGGCTGTTCCCCTCGGAGCGGATGATGGCTCGCCGCTTGGGGGTGAGCCGGGGCACGGTGCGCGAGGCCTTGCGACGGTTGGCCGCGCGGGGCCTGATTGTGCAGCGCCCCGGACGCCAGGCGCGGGCGGTGGCTCTGGACGAGTCCCTGACGCTGGAGAACCTGGGCCTGGCGCTGCATGCCGCGCGCTCCGAGGAGTGCCGTCGGCTCCTGGAGGGCTTCTTCAGCCTCAAGCGGCAGGTGCTGGTGGAGCTCCTGGCCGACTGCTGCGCGAATGCCTCTGAGTCGCAGGTGGGCCGGTTGGGGGACATCTGCTACGCGCTCCGGGACGCGGCGCGCTGGTACCCCGGAGCGCGCTGCGCCCAACTGGAGTTCGAGTTGCTGCGGCTGGCGGCCCAGGCGGCTGCGCGTCCAGGGCATCTGCTCCTCATCCAGTCGCTGCAACGAGCCTTCAGGGGCATTGCGGCCTCGCTGCTGCCTTTCATGGGTGGCGAGCCGCTGGGCGAATGGGCTGGTTGCGCGATGCATGCCCTGGGCGAGCGCGACATGCAGGCGCTTCAGCATCAGCTGCCGGCGTTGCTGAAGGCGTGTGATGAGCGGGTGCTCGATCAGTTCGCCCCTGTTCCCCGGGAGGATGCGTCTCCAGAGGCGCTTGAGGCTCAGGAGTGCAACCTCGGTGCTCCCGTGTCAGCCACCGCGTCGATTGAGACGGGCAGCTTCGCGGCAGCCTCTCAGTCCGATTCCTGCGAGCCCGAACGGGAATGCGCGGAACGGGACCGCCGGACGGATTGGGACACCGGTTCTCCCCAGGCCCACGGGGCCGTGCGCAACGACGAAGTGAGTGGCGAAGGCTCCTCCGGCATGCCGCCGCTACTTCAGGCTCTGGAGGTCGATGACGAAGCGGTACCTCACGTCGCCCTGCTCCAACCGCGTGAACGCTTCGTTGATGGCCTGGATGGGAATGCGCTCGATGTCGGAGACGATGCCGTGCTCGCCGCAGAAGTCGAGCATCGCCTGCGTCTCCGGCAGGCCGCCGGTGCCGGAGCCGGAGAAGCTGGCGCGGCGGGAGAGCAGCGCGACGGGGGCCACCTCCAGCGGCTTCGCCGGGAAGCCCACCAGCACCAGGTGCCCGTCGCGCCGCAGCAGCCCCAGGTAGGCGTTGACGTCGTGGGGCGCGGAGACCGTGTCGAGGATGAAGTCGAGTGAGTTCGCCTTCGCCGCCATCTCCTCTGGCCTCGACGACACCACCACCTCGTGCGCGCCCAGCCGCAGCGCGTCCTGCTTCTTTCGGTCGGTGTGGCTGAACACGGTGACGTGCGCGCCCATCGCGAGCGCGAACTTCACGCCCAGGTGCCCCAGCCCGCCCAGGCCCACCACTCCGACCTTCTGACCGGGCCCCACCTTCCAGTGCCGCAACGGTGAATACGTGGTGATGCCCGCGCACAGGAGCGGCGCCACCGCCGCGGGGTCCAGGTTCGCGGGCACCTTCAGCGCGAAGTGCTCGTCCACCACGACGCTGTCCGCGTACCCGCCCTGCGTGAAGGACTTCGCCTCCGGCTCCGGGCTGCCGTAGGTCAGCACGCCTCGGACCTTGCAGTACTGCTCGTACCCATCCTGGCAGTCCGCGCAGGCTCGGCACGAGTCCACCATCGTGCCCACGCCCGCCAGGTCTCCCGGCTGGAACTTCTTCACGTCTCGGCCCACTCGCACCACGCGGCCCACGATTTCGTGTCCCGGCACCAGCGGGTACGGCGAGAAGCCCCAGTCGTTGCGGGCCATGTGCAGGTCCGTGTGGCAGACGCCGCAGTAGAGGATCTCCAGCTGCACGTCCCGAGGGCCGGGCTCGCGGCGCTCGAAGGAGAAGGGGGCGAGGGGGGACCGGGCGTCGGGGGCCGCGTAGCCGCGAGCGGGAATCATGGGCAGTGCTCCTGGGGTGGTGTCGCGTGACGCCCGGAAACATGCGCTGGAAGCCCTCCTCACGAAACGGATGGAATTCGCACGCGGCATGTCGGAAAACTTCCGAATGGCCTCCACTCCCCTCAATGCCCTGAACGCCTTCCTCGCCGTGGGACGCCGGCGCAGCTTCGCGGCGGCGGCCGTGGAGCTGGGCATCTCGTCGTCCGCGCTCAGCCAGCAGGTGCGCCAGCTGGAGGCGCGGCTGGGCGTGCCGCTGCTCACCCGGACGACTCGCAGCGTGGCGCTGACGGACGCGGGGCAGCGGCTGCTGGAGCGCGCCGGTCCTTCCGTGGACCAGGCCCTGGAGGCCCTGGAGGCGGCCGCCGCCAGCGCGGGTGAGGTGACGGGCCGCGTGCGGCTGTCCGTGCCCACCATCTCCCTGTCCACCGTCGTCACGCCCATCCTGCTGCGCTTCGCCCAGCGCCACCCCCAGGTGGAGGTGGACCTGCGCATCGAGGACCGGCTGGTGGATGTCGTGGCGGAGGGCCTGGACGCGGGCATCCGCCCGTTCGAGGCCGTCGAGCGGGACATGGTGCAGGTCCGCCTGTCGAAGCGCTTCCGCTACGTGGTGGCCGGGTCTCCCGCGTACCTCAAGCGCAAGGGCACTCCGCAGCGCCCGGAGGACCTGCTGGACCATGACTGCCTGAACATCCGCCTGCCTTCCACGGGAGCCCGCTACGCGTGGGAGCTGGAGCGCGGCAAGAAGACGTGGCGCATCCCGGTGCGGGGGCCCGTGCTCGCCACCCACGAAGGGGTGCTGATGGAGATGGCGGAGGCGGGCGTGGCCCTCATGTATGCCTTTGAGCCCACCCTCGTGCCGCGCTTGAATCGCGGCACCTTGAGACTCGTCCTGGAACCGTACGCGGCGTGGGAAGAGGGGTTGTTCCTCTACTTCCCCAGCCGCGCCCAGGTGTCCCCCGCGTTCCGCGCCTTCCTCGACGTGGCCCGCGAGGTGACGGCCGAAAGGGCCTGAAGGTCAGTCGCGCGGCGGGCCGTGGCGGCGGTCCACCACGCCCGTGGTGATGGGCAGCTCCGCGGCCTTCGCGCTCCGGGCGCGCAGGCCCAGGGACGCGGTGTCCTCCGCGGGCAGTCCGGCCCAGGTGCGCAGCCGCTCCAGCGCCACGGCCTGGTCCGCCTCCGGCAGTCCGGTGATGCTGGCGCCGTGGTTGCCGCCCGGCTCGAAGAACCGGTACGAGTCATTGCGCGCGCTCACGCTGAACGCGCCCGTGGACCACGGGTCGTTCTCTCCGTAGACCAGCAGGATGCGCTCGCCGAACGCCTTCACCCAGCCCTCCACGAGCGGCATGGCGAACGGGTTGAAGGGGTACGGCCGCATGTCGAAGGGCACGAGCGCCCGCGGGTCATAGCCCCGGGGATAGTGCTGGACGCCGCGCAGGTGGCTCTCTTCGGACGCGTAGCTGCCCAGCTGCGTCGCGGCCTGGAAGTCGTAGGGCGCGTAGTAGTCCAGGTCGGCGTCGCTCATGTACGTGATGCCCACGACCGTATCCAGCGTGTCCACCAGCGCCTGCGCGGAGCCACCCTTCGGGGGAATCACGTCGCACAGCGACGCGTCGCCGTACTGCCAGAAGGCGAAGGCGAACTCGAGGGTGGTGAACTCCAGCGCCTTGTCCACGCCCAGGAAGTCATAGGTCCGGCCATACGCCGCGCCCGTCGCCTGGAAGAGCGGCTCCACCTCCGCGCGCCGCTCCAGCACCTCGCGCTGGAAGGTCTTGATGCTCTCACGGCACGCGGGCGTGCCCAGCTTGCTCAGGAACTTCACGTAGCGAGGGTCCTGCGTGCCGTAGCTGTTGGGCGCCACGTAGGCCACCGTGGCGTCCACGTCGCGCGGGAAGAACGCCCGGTGGTAGAGCGACGTCATGCCGCCCTTGCTGCCGCCGGTGCTGATCCACTTGCCGGGGAAGAGCGGCTTGAACGCCTGGACGATGCGGTGGTGGTCCGCCGCCGCCTGCTCGATGCTGAGCAGCCTCCAGTTCGCGGGCTGCGGGATGGAGGGCGTGAAGAAGCGGTGCTCCACCGTCAGCTGGTTGCCCTGCACCAGGTAGGTGGGCTCCCACTGGCCGGGGGACGTGCCAATGCCATAGCCGGTGCTGGCCAGCACCGTGGGGGCCTCCGCGCTCCGGTAGAGCAGCGTCAGCCGCTGCTGGAAGCGCGTGCCGTTCGGGTGCAGGTGGTCCGCCGGCTGGTCATAGCGCATCACGAAGAACCGGATGCCCGGCACCGGCACCGGCCGCTCCTGCACCACCGTGAGGCCGGGAATCGCCTGCAACTGGGCCAGGATGTCCGGCGCCGTGTCCTGTGCAAGGGATTGCGCCCGGACTTCCGGCGCGCTCGGGGTGGCCGCCTCCGAGGGAAGCTCACTGCCGCCACACGCTTGCAGCCCCAGGGCCAGCGCGCAGGCGAGCACCAGGGGACGACCAAAGAAACGCGTCATATGGGAAATGCCTCCTGTCTTGGAAAGACGCTACGAAGATGCCGGGGTCGCATTTCGTGAAGAAGGACTTCCCAGGTGCCCTGGGCAATTACTTGCGTCGCGGAGGCGAATCGCGCAGCAGCGGCTGGCCCTGGCGCAGGTGCTTCGCCAGCGCGGGGTAGGCGCCCTCCTGGTACCTGTCCCACGCCTCGGGGTGCAGCAACTGCTCCAGCGCCGCGGCGATGACTTGGGAGTGACCTTGGAGGTGCGTGTCCGCGTGGATCCGGTCCACGGCGTCCGCGCGGTCGTCCGCCACCACCGCGCGGGCCGTCAGTGTGTCGGCGTAGGTGGAGTAATCATTGTAGTAGGTCCAGGCCGCGCCGCGCAGGCTGAGGCCTTCCAACGCGACCAGCTCTCCGTGGAAGAGGAGGTTGTCCGCCTGGATGGAGCCGCCCGCGAAGAGCAGGGCGTAGTCGAACCCTTCGTGGAGGATGTTGCCCTCCACCACCAGGTCCCCCGCGACCAGCAGGCGGGACTGGTCGTCCAGGAGGAGGTGCCCCTTCACGTGGAGGCGGCCCTCTTCGACGAGGAGGTCCTCACCTTCGGAGAGCCTCAGGTCGTCGTCCACCTGCTTCGTCGCGACGGAGGGCGGAAGGCTGGCCTTGAGGTGGGCCCGCTTCGCGGCCGTCCCGCAGGGGTCATGGAGCGAGGGGTGTTCCATCAACTTCTGGAGCAGTGACATGGCGGGGCCCTGTTCGGTGTGGAGTCCTGCCTCTAAGGTCGTGGGCCATGAACGTCTACGAGATTCGCGGTGCCTTTGGTCTGGACAACCTGGTGCGCGCGGAGCGGCCGGACCCCACGCCTGGACCCTTCCAGGTGCGCGTGCGCGTGAAGGCCACGAGCCTCAACTCGCGGGACCTGATGATGGTGGAGGGGCGCTACAACCCTCGCCAGAAGCTGCCGCTGGTGCCCAACTCGGACGGCGCGGGCGTGGTGGACGCGGTGGGGCCGGGCGTCACCCGCGTGAAGGCCGGTGACCGGGTGATGACGCTGTTCGCTCAAGGGTGGCAGGCCGGTGAGCCCACGAAGGCCATCACAGCCACCACGCTGGGCGGACCGCTGGACGGCGCGCTCGCGGACACGGTGCTGCTGCACGAGGACGGCGTGGTGCCCACGCCCGCGTACCTGTCCGACGAGGAGGCCGCCACGCTGCCGTGCGCGGCGGTGACGGCGTGGAGCGCGCTCGTCACGCAGGGCGGGCTCAAGGCCGGCGACACCGTGCTGGTCCAGGGCACGGGCGGCGTGTCCATCTTCGCGCTGCAGATTGCCCGGCTGTTTGGCGCGCACGTCATCGTCACGTCCAGCCGCGACGACAAGCTGGAGCGGGCCCTGAAGCTGGGCGCGCAGGAGGGCATCAACTACGTCACCACGCCGGACTGGGAGAAGGCGGCGCGCACGCTCACCGGAGGCGTGGGCGTGGACCACGTGGTGGAGGTGGGCGGCGCGGGCACCTTCGAGAAGTCACTCAAGGCGGTGCGCGTGGGCGGCACCGTGTCCGTCATCGGCGTGCTGTCCGGCGGGGCGGGCTCCGTGTCACTCGTCCCCATCCTGATGCAGAACCTGCGCGTGCAGGGCGTGTTCGTGGGACACCGTCAGTCCTTCGAGGCCCTCACCCGCGCGTTCGCGCTCAATGACATCCACCCCGTGGTGGACCGCGTGTTCCCCTTCGGGGAAGCGCGCGCCGCCTTCGAGCACATGAAGCAGGGCGCGCACTTCGGGAAGATTGTCATCAAGGTGAGTTGACCCACGCGAAGTGGAAGTGCGCCTCCACCGTGGCGGCCGTGGTGCTCTTGGGCAGGGGCGGGAAGGGCGCCGCCTTCTTCACCGCGGCCAGCGCGGCGGCATCCCATGCCTTGGCGCCGGACTCCGTGAGGATGGCGGTGGAGACCAGCTTGCCGTCCTTGTCGAGCACGGCCTGCACGATGGTCTTCTTGCCCAGGGCCGGCGTGCCCTTGGGGCCCGGCTGCTTCCAGGCCTTCGCGACGCGCTGGAAGGCCTGCTGCTGGTAGGCGGGGCTGTCCACCGAGCCCTGGAAGTAGGTCTGGAGCTGCGGACTGCCGCCCGCGGCCAGCGCCCCGGAAGAGAGGGCCAGCGCGAGCACCACCACGGCGGTTTTCGTCAGACGGAGCATGGGCCGAATATAGGGCCCGCTCAGCTCCTCGGCTCGGGGCTCCGGGCTGGCGGCGCCTTCACGTCGGGCGGCTTGCTGGCGCCCTTCTCCGGCAGCCAGGACAGGTCGTACACGGCCGCGTCGCCCGCGCTGCGCATCAGCACCACGGAGGCGCCATGCGCGCCGCTCATCTCCAGGCCGGCGGCGAACAAGCCCCGGTAGAAGCCCGCCACCACCACCGGGCGGCAGGTGAGCACGTAGCGCGTGGGGCCCGTCTGCTCCAGCCGCGCCTCCAGGTAGTTGGTGCCCGTGCGCAGGTTGCGCGTCATCCGCTCCAGCATCCGGTGCGGGCCCAACAGCCGCACGCCCGCCAGGAGCGCGCTGCCAATGAGCGTGGCCCCGTAGCCCTCCAGGAAGCGCCGGCCCACCACCTCCGCGCCGTCATCCAGCGTGGCCGCGGGCGCGAGCACGGACGCCGCCAGCTTCAGCGACTCCACCCACACGTCCAGGGGATAGGCCACCGACAGCTTTCCCCGTGGATCGATGCCGACCTCGCGCAGCTGCCGCGCGCAGGAATCGTCCAGGTGGTCACCCAGGGCGCGAATCAGCCCTTCGAAGCTCTGCTGAAACACGAGGCGTTCGAGACTCGGCATGCCTTCCCAGGCTACCCGTGTGAGCGGGGCTGTCTCAACCCGGTAGGTTCCCAGACTTCAAGAACTTGTCGCGGATTGTTCGAAAACGCAGTGCGGCAAGGGGGCCGACGGGTCGGTCGACGGATTTCGACGCGTCGAAAGGGGGGTGGCGCAGGGGCCTTCCGAGGGAAGGGGGCGTGGCATCGCGGTTGCTCTAGGGGGAGGCATCACCTCAACCCCCTCAGGAGCAAGACCATGGGCGTCAATCCCGTGAAGTTCATCGCCAACAACACCAGCGGTGCCAACTGGCTGCCCGTCGGCACCCCCACCATCGACCACGGCTACATCAACCCGGCGACGCCTCCCAACGTGACGACGCAGTCGGGCACGCAGAACCTGTTCAACGCGGAGCCCAACTGGGGGCTGATGGGAGACGAGGGTGCCGTGACGTACTCGTGCGGCGCCAGCCCGTCGGACCAGTTCGTGCTGTGGTGGGACAGCCGCTGGTCGCACGACTCCGGCCCGGGCGTCATCGCGAAGAGCACCAACTACGACATCTCCTCCGCGGTGTCGTTCGACCAGGGCACGGGCTACTACACCGTGACGGTGAGCCTGGCGCCGAAGTCGGCGCGCCGCTGAGGCCGGGAAGCGGGTGCGGTAGGGTCGTGGGCCATGCCGCACGACCCTCTCGCCGACATCTCCACGGCCGCGATGCAGGAGCGCGGAGCCTCCCGGGGGGCTCCCCGCGTGGTGCCCGCGCTGACGGTGGTGTCCCATCCGGTGCCCCGGCGCGTGGGGGACCGGAGGCTGCTGGACGCGCTGGTGGCGGGGCGTCCGGTGGCCCTGTCGCGCAACGCCCCGGACTTCGCTCCGCCGGGCAGCTCGCTGGGGCTGCCGCTGGCGGATCCGTTCGTGAGCCGCAAGCCGCTGGAGCTCTCCGCCCTGCCGGACGGCGGCGTGAGGCTGACGGTGCCGGAGGACGGCACGCACGTGGTCGCGGCGGGCGTGCTGGTCCAGGGCACGCGGGACTTCGGGCCGTCGGAGTGGCGGGACGGCGTGGCGCTGGAGCTGTCCGGCCGCGTGGTGCTGCTGCTGCACCCGGTGGAGCTGGACGGCGAGGGCGCGGCGGACACGCTGGGCATGGTGGGGGAGAGCGCGGGCCTGCGGCGGCTGCGCAAGCACATCGAGCGGGTGGCGGACCTGGACGTGTCGGTGCTCATCCGCGGCGAGACGGGCACGGGCAAGGAGCTGGTGGCGCAGGCCATCCACCGGCTGGGACCGCGCAAGGCGGGGCGCTTCGTGAGCGTCAACCTGGGCGCCATCCCCAAGGAGCTGGCGGCGGCGGAGTTGTTCGGCTCGCAGAAGGGCGCGTACTCGGGGGCGACGCGGGACCGCGAGGGCTTCTTCCGCGCCGCGCACGGGGGCACGCTGTTCCTGGACGAGGTGGGCGAGGCGCCCCCCGAGGTGCAGGTGATGCTCCTGCGCGTGCTGGAGACCGGGGAGCTGTACCCCGTGGGCGCGAGCCACCCGGTGACGGTGGACGTGCGGCTCATCGCCGCGACGGACGCGCACCTGGAGGAGCAGATCCGCGACGGGCGCTTCAAGGCGCCGCTGCTGCACCGGCTGGCGGGCTATGACCTGCGCGTGCCCGCGCTGCGCGAGCGGCGCGAGGACGTGGGCCGGCTGTTCTTCCACTTCGCGCGCGAGGAGCTGGCGGCGCTGGGGGAGGCGGCGCGGCTGGACTCGGAGGATCCGCACGCGGAGCCATGGCTGCCCGCGCCGCTGGCGTCGAGGCTGGTGCGCGCGGCGTGGCCGGGCAACATCCGGCAGCTTCGCAACCTCACGCGGCAGCTCGTGATTGGAAGCCGGGGACAGGCGCGGCTCCAGGCGGACTCGCAGCTGGATGAGCTGCTGGGCGTGTCGGAGGTGGCGGCCCCGGCGCGAGCTTCCGGAGCAGGCGCCGCGCTGCCCGTGGGCGCTCCCGCGACGGCGGTGGGCTCCGCCATGGGGCCGGCATGGGGCACGGGTGCTGCCTCGACAGCGGCGGGCTCCGCCACGGCTCCGGCGCGAGGGCCGGGTGCTCCGGATGCGCGCGAGGCGGCGGTGCCCCGGCGCAAGCCCTCTCAGGTGACGGAGGCGGAGCTGCTGGCCGCGCTGCGTGCGAGCGCGTGGGACCTGAAGGCCACGGCGGACGCGCTGGGCATCCCGCGCCCGTCCGTCTACGACCTCATCGAGCGGAGCCCGAACCTGCGCACGGCGGGAGACCTGGGCGCGGACGAAATCACCCGCTGCTTCGAGGCCTGCGGCGGCGACCTGGACGCGATGGCGCGCACGCTGGAGGTGTCGAAGCGCGCGCTGGGGCGGCGGCTGAAGGAGCTGGGGTTGGTGGCGAAGGGGACGTGAACGGACGGGTGCGCCGCGTGGCACGCTTGCTGCTCAGTCGTTGCGCCGTCAGTGCTCATCCCCCTTGGAGGGTTCCCCATGCGAAGCCGCGTCATCTTCCCGCTGTGCCTCACCGGACTGCTGCTGGCCTGTGCCAGCGGCCCTCGTGCCACCCCCGCTGAAACCGCGTCGAGCGACCCCGGCCCGGTGCAGCCCTGCTCGTCGAGCACGCCCACGGATACCGAGGGCGGCACGGTGGTGAACATCACCCTCCTGGACGACAAGGTGCACTTCAGCAGCGACCTGGTGACGGTGCCGGCCGGTAAGAAGGTGACGTTCGTGTCCCAGGTGAATCAGGCCCGGTGCGTCGGTCTGTCGGACGATGCGCTCCTGAAGAAAGAGTCGCCCAACCCGCTGCTGGTCCCCGCATGCGGGAGCGCTTCGTGGAGGGTGCGCGGCAAGGACCTGACGAAGTCGAGCCCGTGGTGGTCCAGCCCGACGAAGGGCGATTGCTCCGACGCCAAGCCGCCGCAGGGCATCAAGGAGACCATCAACGGCACGCTGGAGGTCACCGGTCGCGGCGAGGACTGAACCAGGCCCCGTCAGGGCTTGCGAGCCCTGACCGGCTTCGCGGGCTGCTTGGGAGGCGCGGCCGGGGCCTCCGTCCCGGTGCTCGCCGTGAGGGCTCGGAGCTCGTCGAGTCCGAGCTGGAGGTGCCGGGAGTAGTCCTGCGCCTTCGGGTCCTCGAGCCAGCGCTCGAACGCGACCTTGAAGACCGCGATGCCCGCCTCGGCGGCCAGGCTCGCGGTGGGCTCGGTGACGCCGCGCTTTCTCAGCGTCTCCGCGGCGGCCGAGGCCATCGAGGCCAGCTTGATGAGCTCGCGCTCCCGAAGCTCGGCGTGCGCGGCGAGCAGCGCCTGGCGCGCCCGGGAATGGTCACGGCGGTCCTTGAAGAAGGGGGCCATGGCCTCCATCGCGGCGGCCACCGCGTCGAGCGGCGAGGTCCCCGGGGGCGCCTCCGCGATGGTGGTGACGATGCGCTCGTGGATCAGCTCCGAGCCGCCGAACAGGACCTCCTTCTTGTCGGTGAAGTAGCGGAAGAACGTCCGCTCCGTGAGCCCCGCGCGCGCGGCGATGTCCTGCACCGTCGTCCGGTCGTACCCGTGCTCCTGGAACAGGGTCATCGCGGCCTGTGCAAGCCGGTCTCGTGCGTTGGGTTCCCAGCGGCCCATGGCGGGAAGCATAACCTGATTGCAGTCACTGACATCACTTGTTAGTAGTGATGTCAGCAACTGACATGAAGGGGCTTTTCCATGCGCGTATTCGTGACCGGTGCGTCTGGCTTCATTGGCTCGGCCGTCGTCCCTGAACTCCTGGGGGCGGGGCATCAGGTGGTGGGGCTTGCCCGCTCGGAGGCTTCAGCCCGGGCCCTGGAGGCGGCGGGGGCCCAGGTGCATCGCGGTTCGCTGGAGGACCCGGACAGCCTGCGCGCCGGCGCGGCGAAGGCGGACGGGGTCATCCACCTGGCGTTCATCCACGACTTCTCCAACTACGAAGCTTCCATGCGCGCCGACACGCGCGCGATTGAAGCCATGGGCGCGGAGCTCGAGGGCTCGCAGCGGCCCCTGGTCATCGCCGCGGGGATATTTGGCCTCGCGCAGGGGCGGCCCTCCGTGGAGACCGACCTGGCCGCCTCGCGGGGACGCGGCCTGTCGGAGGAGGTGATGATCGCGCTCGCGGCGCGCGGCGTGCGCTCGTCCATCGTGCGGCTCTCGCCGTCGGTCCACGGCAAGGGGGACCATGGCTTCGTGCCGTACCTCATCGCTTCCGCGCGCCGGAATGGCATGGCCGTCTACGTCGGAGAGGGGACGAACCGCTGGCCCGCCGTGCACCGGTCGGACGCGGCCCGGCTCTTCCGGCTCGCGCTGGAGAAGGCCCCCGCGGGTTCAAGGCTCCACGCCGTCGCGGACGAGGGCGTGCCCACCCGGGAGATCGCGAACGTCATCGGCCGCCGATTGGGAGTGCCGGTCGTCTCGAAGGCGCCAGAGGAAGCGGGTGCGTTCCTGGGGATCCTGGGCACGTTCTTCGCGCTCGATGGCCCTGCGTCGAGCGCCCGCACGCGCGAGCTGCTCGGCTGGCGTCCCGAAGGGCCCGGGCTCCTGGCGGACCTGGACGACGCGCACTACTTCGCGGCGGACGCTGGCTCGAACCTGTGAGCGCGAGGGGGAGTGCCTGGCGCGAGCCGCGTCCCCTACGATGCTCGGCGCCATGCCTCCACCCATCAAGGTCTGTCTCGTCCCACACGAGCCGCGCTGGGCAGACGCTGCCGTCGCGCACGGTCAGGCACTCAAAGGCGCGCTGGGTGCCAACGTGCGCGAGGTGCACCACATCGGCTCCACGGCCGTTCCAGGCATCCACGCGAAGCCCATCCTCGACCTCATCCCTGTCGTCGCTTCTCTGGAGGCGCTCGATGCACGGCGGGGCGAGCTCGAGGCGATGGGCTACGAGTGGTGGGGCGAGCTCGGCCTGCCCGGGCGGCGCTACTGCACCCTTCATGATCCCGTGACCCGCGAGCGTGTGGTGCAACTCCACTGCTTCGTCGAGGGGTCGCCCGAGATCACGCGGCACCTCGCCTTTCGCGACTACCTTCGAACGCATCCCACCGTCGCGCGCGAATACAACGATGAGAAGGCGCGATGCCAACGCCTCCATCCCGACGATTCCCACGCCTACGGCAACTGCAAGGCATCCTGGATCAAGCGAGTCGAGGCCGAAGCACTGGCAGCCCTCGGCGCCCCTTGAATGAAAGCGACGCAACCGCGAGCGTCGCGGTTGAGGTCGCGCCTCGGCTCAGCCCGAGGTTTCCCGGTGGCTCACGGCCATCATCGTCGCGAGCATGGTCGCGATGGGTTTGAGGCCCGCGTCGGTCTCCGCGAACACGTCACCCGTGGTGACCGTGAGCGTCCGGCCGGGCTTCGTCACCCGGCCCTGGGCGATGAACTTCCGGCCTGCGGCGGGCGCAAGGAAGTTCACCTTGTACTCCACCGTCAGCACGGCGGCGTCCACGGGCATCAGCGAGAACGCCGCGTAGCCGCAGGCACTGTCGACGATGGCCGTGACGATGGCCGCGTGTAGATAGCCGTGCTGCTGCGTGAGGTCCTCCCGGAACGGCAACTCGATGACGACCTCGCCCGGTGACACGGAGGTCAGCGCCGCGCCGATGGTGCTCATGACACGCTGGCGCGCGAAGCTGTCGCGGACGCGCTGTTCGTAAGCGGCGTCCGCTGGGGTGAAGACCTGGGGGCCAAAAGGGGGCGTGCCTGCGCTCATTGAAGTGCTCCCGCCCGGAAGAGTCCGGGGCGTACGAGGCTACCCCGTCGTGCGGGAGGTGACTGACCGGGTACGGCTTCCGGTGTTCAGGGCGGAGCGCAGTCCTGTCCGACTGTCGGACAGGTTTCCGCTGCTTGGCCGGAGCGGGAGCCCCCCGGCCGCGTCCTTCCCAAACTGGTCCGACTGTCGGACCAGTTCGGCCGGTTCGCCCCGCGGAGGAGTCCCTGTGGGCTCTCTCTTTCTCATCACTGAAGGCTGGCGGCGTCGCGGTGGACCCGGAGCGCCTTGGAGCCTGGGTTGGGTTCTTCTTGGCTCTTCACCCGACGTGAAGTTGTGGTCAGTCCGGCGGCAGCTTCGCGAGGGCTCGCCGCAGGGCCTCGCGCAGCCCGTTCGCGTCCTTCCACTTCGGGCGCGCGGTGAGCACGGCTTCGGTGAGGGACAGGCCCTGCTGGAGGTGGGCGCGGGCTTCCGGGCCGAGAGCGGTCGCGCCCCACTCACGCAGGAAGGCGCCGTAGGCCAGGCGCGCGTCCAGGTTCTCGGGCTCCAGCTCCAGCGCCTTCTGGAAGTCGCTCGCCGCGGCCTGGAAGGACGCCTCTGGCTTCAGGCCCCGCCGGGCTTCGTCGCGGGCCTGGAGCGCCCGGGCTTCGGCCCTCCAGCGCCACGCCTGGGCGAGTGACGGGTTGAGCTTCAGCGCGTGCTCCAGCGCCTCCGTGGCCTGGGCGAGCGCCGGGCGTGGATCCTTCCCGTGCTTCAGCGCGTAGGCCGCGACGCTGTGATGCACCTGTCCCAGGTTGGCCCACGGCTCGGCGAGTCCCGGCAGCAACGCCGTGGCTTGCTGGAGCTCGGCCTGGGCCTCCTTCGCGCTCGCGCTGGGGTCCTGGTCGCGCGGCAGCCGCCAGGTCGCGCGCCACATGCGCACCTCTCCCAGGTTGTTGTGCGCGAAGCCCACCTTGGGCGCGACGGCGATGGCCTCCAGGAAGGCCTGCTCCGCCTGGTCCAGCAGGGGCTCCGGCGCGTCTCCCCGGTCCCACGCCTCACGGGCCTGGTCGAGCAGCACCGTGCCCACGCCGTTCCGCAACGGCGGCAGCTTCGGGTTGATGGTCACGCCGTGCCGGTAGGCCTCCAGCGCGCGGGCGAGCCCCGGCCCCGCGTCGCCGCCGTGGTCGCGCAGGCGCAGGGCGAGCGCACGGTGCACCTCCGCCAGGTAGAACCACGCGACGACATTGCCCGGGTCGAGCGTGCTCGCGCGCTCCAGCGCCATCCTCGCCTCCTCCAGGTCCGCGTCCTTCGACGGCGCACGCGGGTGGTTGGCGCGGTTCACGTACGCCGTGCCCAGGTTGATCCACGCATCCGGCCGCTTCGCATCCAATGCCAACGACTGCCGGTAGGACGCGATGGCCTGCTGCCGGAAGGGCAGTGAGTCCCCGCCGCGTCCGTCCTCGGAGTCCGCCCACACCTTGAAGACGAGCCCCAGGTCCAGGTGGAAGTCGTAGTCGCGCGCGGTTGCCGGGATGGATTCGAAGGCGGCGACGGCGGCGCGCAGTTGTTCGCGCGGATCCTCGTTCCGGACCTGCCGGTAGCTGGCCCACTGCCACCAGCCCATGGCCAGCGCGTGACGTGCCTCCACCTTGGAAGGCTCGAGCCTCAGCGCCTCCTTCGCCGCGTCGAGCGTGCGCGTGAGCAGCGGCTCCACGTCGTCCCCGCTGCTCACTCGCATCTGGGCGAGGCGCCGGTGGAACCGGGCCTCCAGCACCCACGTATCCGCTTCATCGGGAGCCACCGTGCGCGCGCGTGACACGGCCTCCATCCCTCGCGTGTACGCGGGCAGCACGTCGCCCTTGCCGGACAGCTCCAGCAGCAGGACCTCCTGCTCCAGCTCCGCCCGCGCACGGTGCACGGCGGACACGCTGCGGCCAATCTCCGCCGCCGCCTCGTAGGCCCGGCGTCCGGCCTCCAGGTCGTCCCGGGCCGCGTCGCGCTCACTCGCCAGGGCATGGCGCACGGCGCGGGCGAGCAGGACGTCGCCCCGCAGCAGCGGCGCTTCGTGGAACCACGGCAGCAGCGTGCCCAGCGCGTCCAGGGACCTCAGCGCGTCCTCGAAGCGCTCCTGGTGAAAGGCGCGAAGGGCCTCCGCGTATTCAGGGGCGGGCACCTCCGCGCCACGGCCCTGCTCCAGGAACGCCAGCGCTGGATCGCGTGAGTGCGTCTGGGCTTCGCGGCGCTTCGTCTCGCGGCTGGCCGCGTCCGGGTTGCGGTCCGCCTCCAGCCGCTCGCGCTGGTAGCGGCGGCCCAGGACGAGCGCGAGCGCATACGCCACGCGGGGCTCGCGGAAGCCCTTCGCCCAGGCGGCCTCCAGGTGCGTGCGCGCGGCCTCCTCGTCTCCCAGTGCGAGGAACCCGCGTCCCAGCGCGTAGTGTCCCGGGCCCTCCGCGACGGGACCGGCATCCCGCATGGCGGCTTCGATGTCGCGCATGCGAGCGCGCATCGCTTCGCGGTCCGGCCGCGTGTCGTGCAGGGGCGCCTGGCCGGAGTAGCGGGCCTGGGCCTCGATGCGTTCGACGCCTTCGGTGAAGCGGCGGGTCAGGGCCTCGCGTTGGGAGACCTCGCGCCGGGCCACCACGGCCTGGCTCACGGTGCCCGCGACCGCGAGCCCGGTGATGCCCGCGATGACGACCGCGACCCGGTGACGGCCCACCCACTTGCGCACCCGGTACGCAGGGCCGGTGCGCGCGAGCACCCGGTCGCCTTCGAGGAACCGCGTGAGGTCGTCCGCCAGCGCCCGCGCGGATCCGTAGCGCCGCGAGCGCTCCTTCTCCAGGCACTTGAGGACGATGGCCTCCAGGTCCGCCGGAATCTCCGCGTCCAGCTCGCGCGGCCGGCGGGGCTCCTGGGTGGCGATGCGGCCGAGCACCTCCAATCCATTGGCACCGGTGACAGGGGGTTGGCCGGTGAGCAGGTGGTACAGCGTGGCGCCCAGGCTGTAGACGTCCGCGCGCCGGTCCAGGCGGGACACCTCGCCCCGGGCCTGCTCGGGGGCCATGTACTGGGGCGTACCCAGCACCGTGCCGGTGGCGGTGGCGGCGTCGTCGCTGGTCCAGTCGCGCGCCAGACCGAAGTCCATGACGTAGGGGCGCAGGGCACCGTCCTCGCCGCGCTCCACGAGGATGTTGGACGGCTTGAGGTCGCGGTGCACCAGCCCGGCCAGGTGGGCCGCGTGCACGCCCAGCGTGGCGTCGCGAAGCACGAGCGCCTTCTGCTCCACGGACAGCGTGCCGGCCAGGGTGTGCAGTGGCGCTCCCGGGATGTACTGCATGGCGATGTACGCGCGGCCCTGGACCTCGCCGACCTCGTACACGCGGCAGACGCGCTCGTGGTCCACGCGGGCCTGGGCGCGGGCCTCGGAGATGAAGCGGCGCGACAGCTCCGGGTCCTCGTCGCGGACGAACTTCAGCGCCACGTCGCGGTGCAGCCGCAGGTCCCGGGCCAGGAAGACGCGGCCCATGCCGCCCTGTCCCAGGAAGCGGATGGGCCGGTAGAGCGTCCAGTTCGGCACTGGAAACGCGGGCCCGTCCGTCACGGCGGCCGGCACGGCGCCCGGAGGCAGCGTGTCGTCGCCCGTGCCCTTGTGCGGGGGGGGCGTCTCCGCTGCTGTCTCCATGCTCCTGCGCAGCGACACGAGCGAGTCCGCGGAGATCCGCCCCTGCTCCACGAGGAGCTGGAGCGGGGAGACCCCGCGCCTCGCGGCCTCTTCGCGCACGGCCTCCAGGTCCTCGCGGGGGAGGAGGCCCTCGGCCACGGCCATGCGCAGCTCTGCTTCGTTCGCCTCAAGCACGCCGGAAGCGTACTGGACCCTCCATCCCCCACGCACGGCGGCGTGGCGCGACTTGCGGTGCCCGCCCGCCCGTTCTCAAGATGCGCGCATGAGCTCCATGTGGGTCCTGGAAACGCCGCAGCCGAAGCCGGACGCGCGCATCGCCTATGGCGAAGCCCCGCAGCAGTTCACCGAGCTGCGCAAGCCCAAGGGCAAGGGCCCGCACCCGGTGGTCCTCTTCGTCCACGGCGGCTTCTGGCGCGCCGAGTACGGCCTGGAGCACGCGGGCCACCTGTGCGCGGACCTGACGAAGCGCGGCTTCGCGACCTGGAGCCTGGAGTACCGCCGCGTGGGCCAGGACGGCGGCGGCTTCCCCGGCACCCTGGAGGACGTGGCCTCCGCGGCGGACCACCTGATGGACGCGGCTCCGTCCCTGGGCCTGGACCTGTCCAACGTCGTGGCCATGGGCCACTCCGCCGGCGGACACCTGGCCATGTGGCTGGCCGCGCGGCACCGCCTCACGCCGAAGCAGGCGCTGTACCGCGACGCACCCCTGAAGCTGAGGGGCGTGGTGTCCCTGGCCGGCGTGCTGGACCTCGCGCAGGGCGCGGCGCTGGACCTGGGCAAGGGCATCGTGAAGACCTTCATGGGCGGCACCCCGGAGCAGGTCCCGGAGCGCTACGCCGTTGCCTCGCCCGCCGCCCTCCAGCCGCTGAAGCTGCCGCAGGTCCTCATCCACGGCACCGAGGACGACACCGTCCCCCTGAAGGTCAGCGAGGGCTTCCACGCCCGGGGCGTCCAGCAGAAGGACCCCGTGCACCTGGTCCCCCTGAAGGGCGCGGGCCACTTCGAGCTCATCGACCCGCGCTCCAAGGAGTGGCCCCGCGTGGTACAGGCCGTGCGCACCCTGCGCTGAAGCCTCCCCCTCATGGCCCGACCCGTCACCATCCAGGACGACGTGCTGCTCAAGGCGGCGCGAGAGCTGTTCCTCGAGCGCGGCGTGCGCGCCACCACCGCGGAGATCGCCGCGCGCGCGAAGGTGTCGCCCGGCATCCTCTTCAAGCGCTTCAAGAGCAAGGAGGCCCTGTTCCGCGCGGCCATGGGCTCGCAGACCGTGGACGCCGAGCCACCCCTGCCCGTGGACCTGGACGCGCGCGTGGGCAAGGGACGCGTGGAGGACACCCTCGTCGAGCTGGGCCTGGGGCTCGCGGAGAAGTCCCAGCGCTTCATCCCCACGCTGATGATGGCGTGGAGCAACCGCCAGACGCCCGGCGGTGAGGCGACGTCCCCCTCCGACCTGGAGCGGGCCTCGGGCCGGGCCGCCGCGCGCGTGGAGAAGATCGCCGACTACCTGGCCCAGGAGGCCCGGCTCGGCCGCGTGCGCGACGGCGACTTCCAGGTGTTCGCGCAGACCTTCGTCGGCGCCCTCTGGCACCACGCCTTCCTCACCGTGGTGGGCGCGGGCCGCAAGGGCTCAGCTCCTTCCCGTGAGCACGTGCGCCGCGTCGTGGACACGCTCTGGGCAGGGCTCGCGCCACCGGCCCGCGCGAAGCGCTGAGAGCCGCCCGATGCACCCCGGACCTGTCCGCACTTTGCGTTGTGGGTAATTGATTGGTCAATTACTAATCCGCCCGTTGGTTCACGAAGGCGGGAGGCCCGTGATGATTCTGGTGACCGGAGCGACAGGGAACATCGGCAGGGAAGTGGTGGCGCGGCTGTCCGCGGAGGGCGTCCCGCTGCGGGTCGTCACCCGCGACGCGAAGAGGGTGGCGGCGCTTCCGCCCGGCATCGAGCGCGTGGTGGGGGACCTGCGCGACCGCGCCACGGTGGAGCAGGCGGTGCGCGGCGTGCGGCGGCTGTTCCTGGTGTCGCCGATGGATGACGTGGAGGGGCGCGCGGAGGCCGTGCTCGTGGAGGAGGCGCGGCGGGCGGGCGTGACGCACGTGGTGAAGCTGTCCTCGCTGGGCACGGGCAACAGCGGCATCGCCGGGAAGCACCGTGACAGCGAGCAGCGGCTGCGCGACTCCGGGATGGCGTGGACCTTCGTGCGCCCCGGCATGTTCATGTCCAACGCGCTCCAGTGGGCGGGCAACGTGAAGGCGGGGACGCCCATCTTCACGCCGACGGCCTCCGGACGGATGGCGCCCATCGACCCCCGGGACATCGCGGAGGTGGCGGCGCTGGCGCTCACCCGGGACGGTCACGAGGGACAGGCCTACGCGCTGACCGGCGAGGAGCTGCTGAGCGCCCACGACCAGGTGGCCATCCTCTCCCGCGTGCTGGGCCGGCCGCTGCGGTGCGTGGACGTGCCCGTCGAAGGCGCGCTCGCGAACGTGCGCAAGGCGGGGATGCCCTCGTGGCTGGTGGAGGGGCTGGGCGAGCTCTGGGCGGCGGTCCGCTCCGGCAAGGGCGAGGTCACGACGCCGGAGGTGGCGCGGCTGACGGGCCACGCGCCCGGGACCTTCGAGGCCTGGGCCCGGCGCCACCGCGACGCCTTCGCCTAGCGGCCAGCCAGCCGGGCCCTCCGTTCCCCGGCCGGACGGGGAACCGGGGAGGCGGCTGGAATCCGTTTGGCCCGCCGGATGCGCACCCTGTCCTTCGGTCCAGGAGGCCGGGAGGAGCAGACCGAATGGCGACGATGGACGTGATGCGTGGGCCGGGCATGGAGCGGCTGTCGCGGGGCGCGAAGGATGCCGCGAACCACCCGTGGGCGAAGAAGCTGGGCCGCATGGGCTACGCGGCGAAGGGCGCGGTCTACGCCATCATCGGCGTGCTGGCGCTGAAGCTCGCGGCGGGGGAGGGCGGCCGCGCGACGGACAGCCACGGCGCGGTGGCCACCGTGGCGCACGGGCCCTTCGGCATCGCGCTCTTGTCACTGCTGGCGGTGGGCCTGGTCGGCTTCGTCGTCTGGCGCTTCGCGCAGGCGTTCGCGGACACGGAGGACAAGGGCTCGGACGCGAAGGGCATCGCCGCGCGCGCCATGTACTTCATCAGCGGCGCCATCTACGGCTCGCTGGCGCTGTTCGCCGTGAAGACCGTCATCGGCGCTTCACAGGACAAGGGCAAGGGCACCCAGGGCTGGACGGCGACGCTGATGGAGCAGCCCTTCGGCCGCGTCCTGGTGGTGCTGGTGGGGCTGGGCATCATCGGCTTCGCGCTGAAGCAGTTCCACACGGCGTGGAAGGCGAAGTTCCGGGAGAAGCTCACGCTCACGGGCCTGGCGGCGAGCCATCAGCACCGCATCGAGCGCGTGTGCCAGTTCGGCATCGCGGCGCGGGGCGTGGTGTTCACCGTCATCGGTGGGTTCCTGGTGCTCGCGGGCGTGGACGCGAACCCCGGTGAGGCCAAGGGCCTGGGAGAGGCCCTGGCCGTCGTCGCCCGCCAACCCGCGGGCGACGTGCTCCTGGGGGTGGTGGCGGCGGGCCTGGTGGCCTACGCCGCCTACCTGTTCCTCCAGGCGCGCTACCGCCAGCTCTAGAAGAGGTTCCAGAGGTACTGGTTGGTCACCTCGTGATGGAACTGGATCTCCGACTCCTTCACGCGGGTGCCCAGCTGCTTGGGGCAGCGGTCCGCGGAGGCAATCTTCAGCTCCGCGTACTTGCCCTGCACCTGCTCACCCAGCGTCTGCGCGACGAACTGGCTGCCCTTGAAGAAGCGCACCGCGTCGTAGATGTTGTCCGGCAGGAAGCGCGTGCGGCTGCGCTTGGTCTCCGCGTCCTCCTGCGGCTGCGGCCCCTCCAGGCCCGTCTTCAGGAGCGTGAAGAGCACCATGTACGGGTTCGCGTCCGGCGCCACGGAGCGGCACTCGACGCGCGCGCTGCGCTCGTTGCCGAACGGGATGCGCACCATGGCGCCGCGGTTGTTCGCGGAGGCCTTGATCTGGTTGGGCGCCTCGTAGTGCGGATCCAACCGGCGGTACGCGTTCACGCTGGAGTTGAGCACCAGGCAGATGTCGTTCGCGTTGGTCAGGATGCGGTCGATGAAGTCCCAGCCCATGGCCGACAGGCCGTCCTGGCCGCCCTTGTCGTAGAACAGGTTCTTGTTGTTCTTCGACAGCGACATGTTGATGTGCATGCCGTTGCCGTTCACGCCCGTGACGGGCTTGGGCAGGAAGCTGGCCGTCAGCCCCTGCTGCGCGGCGACCTGGCGGCAGAGCAGCTTGTAGAGCTGGATCTGGTCGGCGGCGACCAGCGCCTCGCTGTAGGAGAAGTTCATCTCGAACTGCGAGGGCGCCACCTCCGGGTGGTCCTTCTCGTTCTGGAAGCCCATGGCGCGCTGCGCTTCCGCGGCCTTGTCGATGAAGGTGCGCAGCCCGTCGCCCGGCAGCGCGTGGTAGTAGCCGCCGATGGAGATGAACTCGAACTTGCCCTCTTCGTGGTAGTGGCGCTCGGCGTCACGGTTCTTGAAGAGGAAGCCCTCGATTTCCGGCGCCGCGTGGAACACGGTGCCGTCCTTCTGGAACAGCTGCTCGGTGGCGCGCTTGAGCTGGCCGCGCATGTCCGAGTGGTACGGCGTGCCGTCGCGCTCCAGCACTTCGCAGAACGCCAGCACCTTGCCGGGCCCGAAGATGTCGGAGGGCAGCCAGTAGAACGCGCTCCAGTCCACGTTCAGGCGCAGGTCGCTCTCCGCCTGCGCGGAGAAGCCGCGGATGGACGAGCCGTCGAAGGTGAGGTTGTCCGCGCTCTTGAGGAGGAACTTCTTGTCGTAGTCCAGCATGTGCAGCCGACCTTCCAGGTCGGTGAAGCACACGGTCACGGCCTTGATGCGCTTCTCGTCGGTCAGGTACTTGATCCGCTCCTCGCGAATCTTGTCCGGCGACTCGCGGCGGAGGCGCTGTTCCTTCACCCGGAGGTTGAGCTCCTCCAGCTCGTCGTAGGGAATCTCCAGGAAGTCCCGCAGCGGCTTCTGCTCCATGGTCCTGCCTCCAGGCGTGTCCCCGGTTCCGGAATACCGGCGGAGACATCAAATGCACGGGCGCAGGTATTTACATTCCGCGACCCGAAATCAAGCCTAAATTCTGAAGACTGAAGGCTAAAGGGCTTGTCGGGTCGCTCACAGGGGACGAAACGTCAAGGGACGGACGGCCTGCTGCCCCGGCCAGTGGACACTGCGCGTCGGGCCGCGTGGGCCGCGTGTTCGCCTCTGGACGCGAGCTACGGGAGGGGCACCAGCCCCGGCGCGGGCAGGGGCGTTCCGGCGGGCCAGAGCACGTACGCGGCCCCCCTTGAGTGCTGCCAGGCGCGCCACAGCGCGGCGCGGGGGTAGGTGGCGCTGGTGGTTTCGTTGGAGCCGAAAGCAGGGTCGTTGACGACGACGTCGCCTGTATCGGTGAAGCCCTTCACGACGATGAGGTGGCCGTCGGTGCGGCGGGCGGCGCCGCCGGGGAGCTCACCGGGTTCGTAGGCGATGCTGATGCTGACGGGGATGCCAGCGGAGACGAGGCGCTCCACGGGGGCGAAGGAGTCGAAGCGGGCGACGAGCCCGTGCAGCGCGCCGCCCGCCATGTTGGAGGCGTAGGCGGTGTTGAAGCTCCAGTTGCCGGTGCCCTTGTAGACCCAGTCATAGGTATGGGCGGCGGCGGTGGGCACGGGGTGTTGCAGGTCCGCGCGGCCCAGCTTCCGGCTCCAGTAGCCGAGCAGCATGGTGGTGGACGTGGGGGAGCACCAGACCTCGCCGCCGTCGGGGTAGATCATCTGCGAGTAGCCCGGCACGTCGAGCACGACGCCCCACGCGGCGCGGTCGGACGCGGCGTCCTGGGGCTTGAGGCGCGTGTCGGTGACGGCGGCGGCGAGCGCCCGGACGCGGGGGCTCGAGTCCGCGCGGTCGGAGAAGAGGTGGACGGTGACGCGCAGGGCGTCCGCGCGGCGCTTGAGGTTGAGGGTGTCGGTGAGGACGTTGCCGTCGGCGTCGCCCTGGCCGTCCACGCTGTGGCGGGCGACGGTGGCGGTGTCGAAGGCCCAGACGCCCAGCTCGTAGTCCCGGGTCCAGGTGCCCTCGATGCGGGCGGCGACGGTGAGCTTCACCCAGGTGCCGGGAGGCGTCTGCGCGTCGAAGGACGGCACGACGCTGTCGAAGCCGCCGGGGACGGACTGGACTTCGGAGGTGGCGGTGCCGAAGCGGAAGGCGCCGCCATTGTAGAAGCTGCCGCCATCCAGCCAGCCGCCGGCGGGGAACGGGTCGGTGCCCTCCTTGGAGGAGGACGGGTCCAGCTCCAGCGCGCCCTCGGCGGTGACGCGCGTGCCGTCCCGGGAGAAGCGCGCGAGGTCCCCCGCCACGGACGTCTTCTGCCACAGGCGCGCGGGCGAGCCGGCCTCCGGAGACGCATCCGGCGAGGCCGACGGCGGCGAGGAGGCGCAGGCCCAGATGCAGGAGGCCAGCAGGACGGCGGAGAGGACGCGAGCGCGGGCGTTCACGCGCGGGATTCTCTCAAAGGCCGGTGTAGGCCCTCAAGGCGGATTCCTGGAAAGTCCGGTTGAGTCAACAAGGATGAAACAGGATTGGGATTCCGCGCGGTCTGGCATCCCGGTGCATGGCATGGGCACGCGCTTGACAGGGAATGAACACACGCGCTTGCCTTTGTGCCCTCATGCCCTTCTACGAAACCATCGCGAATTTCCGTACCCTCGCACTGAACCGGGAGGTGACCGGGGCCCTGGTCACCTCCGTGCTGGGGACGCTGGTCGAAACCCAGGTGACCCAGCATGAGCGCGCGTCCCATGCCGAGCAGCACATGCGCAACGAGCGCATCTTCGGCCATGTGACCCAGGACGATCACCTCTATGGCGAGTGGGGCAAGCGCGTGGAGGGCCACAGCATGTTCGACAGTCCGGAGGACTCCATCCTGGCGATCACCGCCGCCTTGAACACGGAAGCCGGCGCCGATGCGCTGGGCCATCTGCTGGGCAGGGCGGGAGGCATCAACCTGTACTCCCGCACCGCCGCGGCCCTCATCACCTCCGCCTCCGAGCGGAAGAACGACACGCAGCGGTTCCATGCCTTCCAGGTGGACTACGTCGTCGTCACGCTGGTGGACGCCGCGCGTCCCCTGGGCCCCACGCTCAAGAAAGAAGCGCCCGGCAAGCTCGTCATCGTCACGGCCTACCCCGTCCCGACGGGGGGCGGTGGCGGGGTCGCGGACAAGGACTGGTGGTGCTTCAACGCGGGCTCCGGGGGAAAGCTGCCCAACTCCTTTGCTCCCGAGGCGAAGCCGATCGCGCCCTGGGACGTCTAGCCACGCCCGCCAGGCGCACGCACTACGCCCTGCGAATGTTCGTCGCTTTGCCCTTCAGGTCGACCGTGAAGACGACCGGGTCCTGGTGGTTGAGCCCGTCGGGGAGCACGTCGACCTTGAACGTCTTCTGCCCCGCCTTTCCATCCGTCACCTGGATGAAGGCGCCTCCCTTGCCCCTGCCGAGGATCAACATCCCCCGGCGCTCACCGCCGATGTTCTTGGCGGGCCGCGGCTCGGCGAGCAGCTTCGCGTGTTGATTGGGAGCATGGGTCGCGGAGGCGAAGCAGATCCGGTTGCCTTCGATGGCGAAGCGGAAGGTCCAGTTCTGGGTGCGGATGACGATGCGATCCACGTGCGCATGGAGCCCTTCGCGAGGCACGGAGAAGCCCTGGTTCTGGCCGCCCTCGAAAGCGCCCTCCAGATAGGGGATGAGCGTGGCCGCGGAGGTGCCATCCAGGGTGTTCCAGGGGTGGGCGGGGTTCAGGACCCCGACAGAGATGACCCGGAGGCTTCCCGGCACGGGCCGCTCGTCACGTAGACCGGCGAGCTGGATCCCCGCGTAGGTGATCATCTTGAGCATCCCGTTGGGGTCCGTCGTCTCACCCCACTTCATCTGCACCGTCTTGGTGGAGGAGTACCGCTCGTGCCGGCCCCAGAGCCGCCGCTGGTGGGGGTCGCGCGTCTCCAGGCCAATGACGAGCAGGTCCCCGCCGTAGGTCGCATCGTCCCTGATTTCACTCAGGCTGACGCGCGGATCAAAGGCCTTGAGCACCTCCTTCAGCTCCGCGCCGGACAGGGTGCCCACGATGACGAGCCGGTCCCCGGTCCGCCGCCCCTTGGCCCAATGCTTGAGATTGGACCGGAGCTCGGCGCCCTTGCCGTAGGTCGTGTTCTGCGACTGCTCGGTGGCGTGCTCCCCGCGCAAGCCACCCAGGCCCTGGGGCTCCGCCTGGAGCTTCTTGATGCGGGCCTTGCGCTGGGCCTCGTAGTAGGCCTGGAGCTGCAGCAGGATGCCGTATTCGATGCCGCGCCGCTTCGCGAGCTCGTCCGCGGCCTCGCCAAGGATGCGCTCCGCCTCCGCCGCCACCGCCGCGGCGAACTTGGGGTTGCGCATGAGCTTCTCCCACGTGGGGAGCATGCCGGTCTCGCGAAGCGTCTTCTGGACGAGCCGCCAGGCCTCCTGCTGCTGCCTTTCCGCCTCCCTCCAGTAGGGGTCTTCCGGGAAGACGATGGGATCCGGCACCACGGGAACTGGAATCACAAGCACGTCGCCGGGCATCGGAATTCCTTTGTCATACAAGGCGGGGCGGGAGGCGGCCGCCGCGCCAGGGTAGCAGCGTCCTGGCCGGACCCGCCAACCTTGGATTCCGGGGACTCACCCCAGGAGGTCCTGGCCCCTGCGCGTCATGCCCAGAGGTCCTGCTCCAGCGTGTCCAGCAGCGCCAGGGCCGCCTCGGGCGTGGGCATGCCCGCCTCCGTGATGATGCTCGCGTCCAGCGGCACCAGGACCTCTTCCCGCAGGAGCGCCACCGCGCGCTTCTGCGCCTCGCGCAGGGCCTCACGCTCCTGGGTGGAGAGGCGCGGGCGGGCCCACTGGTCGATGTCCCACGACAGCGCCGCGTGCCGCGTCTCGTCCTCCGCGATGCGGACCATGGCCTCGCGCACCTCCAGGTCCCGCGCGTGCAGCGCCTGGTGGTGCGCGAGCAGCGCGCCGTACGTCTCCCGCACGCAGCCCTCCACGGCGTTCTCCAGGGCCACCTCCACCAGCGAGCGCGGCGGCAGGTCCTCCACCACCGGACGCTGGGGCGTGCCGCCGAAGCGCCGCGCCAGGCGGTCCGTCACCCGGGCGTGCTGGACCTCCTCCATGGCGCTGCGGCGAGCCGCGTCCTGGAGGCCCACGTCCGCGCCGTGCAGCTCCAGCTCGTCGCGCAGCCGCAGGAACGCATGGACCGACGCCGCCTCCAGGTGCGCCGCGTCCGCGAAGTAGCGCCCCAGCGCCTCGGGCGCCTCGCAGGCTTCCGCGACCTGGAGCCCCACCGGCCGCCGGCCGATGCTGCAGTTGGGGTCCCCCTTCTCCAGGACGCGCTTCTCCAGCTCCTGGACCTCGCCGGAGGCGGTCACCTTCACCACGTGCTGCGTCAGCTCCGTGCCCGGCCCGCACGCGTAGCCCTTCGTGGCGATGACGTTGAAGCTGCCGTCGTCGTTGCGCTTCACCGCGCCGTGCTCCTTGTTCCCGCAGAGGAGGGAGTAGCCCGCAGCGAAGGTCTTGAGCACCGCCTCCTGCCCGGTGTCGATGGTGCCCAGCACCTGCTGGAGCTCCGCCAGCGTCGCGTGCGTCTTCACCTCGTCGCCCCGGGTCGTCACCAGGAAGGCGTCCGTGCAGAAGTCCAGGCAGACGTGGTGGAAGCCCTCGGTGACGCTCGCGTTCTCCAGCGCCTCCTGGCACGCGGGGACGTCGGTGGCCGTCGCGCACGCCTGACCGGAGGACGACGCCTGGGTGTAGGAGTCGGGGGGCTGGCCCATGTTGCGGCTGACGTAGCGGAGCTGCACGTAGTCCGGCGCCGGGATCAGCGTCAGGTCGCTGACGGCGAAACCCCGGTCCGTGCACTCAATCTCCGAATAGTCCGTCGTGCTCACGCCCCCTTCCGTGCCACAGCCCGCCAGCACCAGGGGCGTGGCGAGCGACGCGTGCAGGGCCCGCGAGAAGAGACGGCGCAGTCGATGGATGTTCACGGACGACTCCGAGGCAGAGGGTGTGTCCGGGCCCTGAGCAATGCGGATGCCAGCCTCTCTCCCCAGGAGGGGCCCCTGTCCGAGCCGCTCGGAAAGCTGAGAAGGACTCGGAAAGTTGAGGGGGCAGGACCTAGCCGCCGCGCTTCCGGGGCGTCTTCCGGACCGGGGCCCGGGGCGCGCGCGGCCGTTCGATGAGCACGGCCAGCCCGTCCAGGATGCGCTCCAGGCCGAAGGCATAGGCGTGGTCCGGGTCGTACGCCGCACCATGCGCCGAGCCCGCCGCGGAGCCCACCCGGGACGCGGTGGGGTAGCGCTCCGCATCGAACATGCGCGAGAGCAGGGGCGCGTTCGCCTCCCACCAGGCCCCGTCACTCATTTGTGACTCCAGCCGCGTGGCGCGCTGGTCCGACGCCGCGCGGGCGCAGGACTCCACGAAGCCCAGCACGAACGTCAACGCGGCGTCCTGGGCCACGTCGTCCAGGCCCACGCCCTCCAGGGCCTGCAACTCGTATTCGTACTTGGCCAACTGGCCCGGGCCCAGGGGTGGGCGCGTGGTGGACACGTCTGCGAGCCACGGGTGCTTGGTGAACAGGGCGCGGTTGTCGTGCGCCACGGCCTCCAGGCGGGAGCGCCAGTCCCGGGCCTTCGGCTTGCGCCGGGCCATGCCCGCGTAGAGCGTGTCGAGCATCACGTCGATGAGCTCCGCCCGCCCGGGCACGTAGGTGTAGAGGGCCATGGGCGCGATGCCCAGCTTCCCCGCCAGCGCCCGCATCGTCACCGCGTCCAGCCCCTCCGCGTCCGCCAGCGCCACCGCCGCCTCGACGACGGCGGTGACGGTGAGCGTCTGCTTCGGACCGCGCTGGCCCTTCGCGGGCAGGGACTCCCGCCACAACAACTCCAGCGTCCGGGTGGGGTCTCCCATGCTGCTGCGGTGCGATGCCATGCGCCGGATTCTTCCAACGCCGCGACCTTGACGTGCAACTCCGTACGACGTACGTAGATTGAGGCCGTCCAATCCGTTGGGAGGAACCGTCCATGCGAGTCACCGCTTCCGCCGTGTCCCTGAACGTCGCTGACGTGGAGGCCTCCGCGGCCTTCCTGAAGCGCCACTTCGGCTTCACGGAGGCCATGGCCGCGGACGGCTTCGTGTCGCTGAGCCGGCCCGACGTGGGCTTCAACGTCATCTACCTGCGCACGGGCCTGAAGACGCTCAAGCCGGAGTCGCTCAAGACGCGCCGGGCGGACGGGCTCATCGTCGCGTTCGTCGTGGAGGACATCGATGCGGAATACGCGCGCATCCAGGCGGAGGGCGTGGACATCCTGACGCCCATCGAGACGGAGGCGTGGGGCGAGCGCTACTTCCAGGTCGCGGACGCGAACGGCGTCATCGTCCAGCTCGTCCAATGGATGCACGCGCCGGGCACCACGGCCTGAGCCGCGGGCGTCCAGGCGGGTGGTCCGTCCCCGGTTCCGGAAGCCGACCTGGAAGGCAGCCAGGACGTTTGCCGGATGTCAGACCGAGTGGATAGCGTGCAGCTCATGCCGGACATCCGACTGCCTGCCGAAGCGAAGTACAAGAACGAGCTGGACGCCCTCGCCGCGCATGACGACAAGCCCCGCCCACCAGGTTGGGCGCTGTCGCCGCGCGCGGTGGAGACGTACATCCTGGGCAGCCCCAAACCCGTGGGCGGCGTGGCCATCACGCCCAAGTACGTGGGCGACAAGGGGCTCATCCAGGTGTGCATCGCGACGCTCGCGTCGGACCGCGCGCTGATGCTCGTGGGCGAGCCGGGCACCGCGAAGAGCTGGCTGTCGGAGCACCTGTCCGCGGCCATCAGCGGCACGTCCGCGCTCGTCGTGCAGGGCACGGCGGGGACCAGCGAGGACCACATCAAGTACTCGTGGAACTACGCGCTGCTGCTCGCGCAGGGGCCCACGCCGGAAGCGCTGGTGCCGTCGCCCATCCTGCGCGCCATGCGCACGGGCAAGTTCGCCCGCTTCGAAGAGGTGACGCGCACGTCGCCGGAGATTCAGGACTCGCTCATCTCCATCCTGTCGGAGAAGCAGGTGTCGGTGCCGGAGCTGGGGGAGATCACGAGCGCGCAGCGCGGCTTCAACCTCATCGCCACCGCGAACACGCGCGACCGCGGCGTCAACGAGATGAGCGCCGCGCTCAAGCGCCGCTTCAACTTCGTCACCGTGCCGGTGGTGGAGGACCTGGAGCAGGAGATTCAAATCGTCACCAAGCGCGAGGCGGAGCTGCGCACGGACTACCAGGTGGGCGTGCCGCCGCCGGAGGAGCTGTCGCGCGTGCTGCTGACGCTCTTCCATGAGCTGCGCAAGGGCGTGACGAAGGACGGCAAGACGAAGGTGCGCACGCCGGGAGCGGTGCTGTCCACGGCGGAGGCCATCAGCGTGCTGTTCAACAGCTCCATCCTCGCGCAGCAGTTCGGCTCCGGGACGGTGACGTCGCACGAGCTGGCGGCGTCGCTGGTGGGCGCGGTGGTGAAGGAGCAGGAGGACGACGTGAAGGCCCTGCGCGAGTACATGGAGACGGTGGCCAAGGGCCGCACGGGCCCGTGGAAGGAGCTGTACACCGCCAGCAAGAAGCTCTTGAGGGGCTGATGGACCTGGAACTGCTCCGCCGGGTGCAGCACTTCCCGGTCCGTCATCACTCGCCGCGCACCACCGCGGTGCTCCAGAAGTGGCTGGAGCGGGTGAAGCCCACCGTCGTCCTGGTGGAGGGACCCTGTGACGCCACCGGGCTGGTGGACGTGCTGTGCGACGCGCAGACCCGGCCGCCCGTGGCCATCCTGGGCTACCGCACGGATGGCACCCCGTCCTCGTCGCTGTGGCCCTTCGCGGCCTACTCGCCGGAGTACCAGGCGCTGAAGTGGGCCCGGGCCAACGGCGCGCGGGCGGAGTTCATCGACATCCCGGTGGGCGTCAGCCTCGCGGTGGACCGCGCGCCGCCCGCGCTGGGGGTGGAGTCGGAGTCCGAGTCCATGGAGGGGAGCACGCCCGTCCCCGACGAGGCCGTGCCGCTCACGGAGGCGTTCGCGCGCTCGCAGGGACACCGCTCCTTCGAGGAGTTCTGGGAGGCGGCCTTCGAGGCGCCGGACTGGAGCCCGGAGCAGTTCCGTCCGGTGCTCATCGCCTGGGCGGACGTGGTCAACGCGGGGCCCCGGTCGCCCTACCACCGCCAGCGCGACGCCTTCATGGCGCGCAAGGTGCTGGAGGTGGTGGCGGGCGGCGTGGCGCCGGAGAAGGTGGCCGTCGTCGCGGGCGCGGCGCACACCGCGGCGTTCCTGGCGGGCGACGTGGACCCCCAGGAGGAGGCGAAGCTGCCCGCGCCCGGGCCGTGCGCGGTGACGGTGATTCCGTACAGCTTCCCGCGGCTGGCGGAGCAACTGGGATACGGCGCGGGCAACCGGGCGCCGCACTTCTACCAGAAGGCCCACGAGGCGAACTGCGACTTCCGGCGGGCCACGCTGGAGGTGCTGCTGGACTTCGCGGCGCACCTGCGGATGCGCGGCTTCTCCGCGTCGCTGTCGGACGTGCTGGAGGCGTACCGGCTGGCGGTGACGCTGTCGGACCTGCGCGAGAAGAGCGCCCCGGGCCTGGACGAGCTGCGGGAGGCGACGGTGGCCACGCTGTGCCGCGGGGACGCGACGCACGTGGACGGCTTCCTGTGGAAGAGCGTCGTCGGCCATGAAGTGGGGCAGGTGGCGAGCCGCATCGGGCAGAACTCGCTCCAGGCGGAGTTCTGGCGTGAGGTGGGCGAGCGGCGGCTGCCGCGCACGGACAGCCCGGAGACGTTCACGCTGCGGCTCAACAACCCGGTGGAGGTGGGCTCCTCCGTGTTCCTCCACCGGCTGCGCGTGGCGGGCATCCCGTACGCCACGCTGTCCGGCACGGGCTCGTCGCGCAAGCAGGGCGGGGAGGCGGAGGCCGGCGGCTACGCGGCGCTCACCCGCGTACGCGAGGCGTGGCAGGCGCAGTGGACGCCGTCCACGGACGTGGCGCTGGTGGAGAAGATTGTGTTGGGCGACTCGCTGGAGGCCGTGACGACGCGCGTGCTCCAGGAGCGGCTGACCCAGGCGAGGACGACGGCCGAGGCGGCGGACGTGCTGCTGGAGTCCGTCATCACCGGCTGCTCCCAGACGGTGGCCCAGGCGCTCAAGGTCTGTGACGCGCACGCGGCGACGGACGCGGACCTGCCGTCGCTCGCGTCCGCGGCACGGGCGCTGTCGGGGCTGATGGCCTATGGCACCTCGCGCGCGCACTCGGACGTGGGCGACGAGGCGGTGGCCTCGCTGGGGGAGAAGACCTTCAACCGGGCGCTCCTGCGCGTGCGCGACGCCAGCGCCTGCGCTCCGGAGGCGGTGCCCGCGGTGCTGGAGGCGCTGCGCACGCTGCACGAGGTGGCGCTGTCCCAGCCGCGCGCGGACAAGGCGGGCTGGTTCGTGGAGGCGCGCGGGGTGATGGAGAGCCACGCGGTGCACCCCGCCACGTCGGGGCTGGCCACGGGCCTGCTGTACCTGGCGCGCGAGCTGGCGGAGGCGGACGTGGCGCTGGAGGTGGGCCGGCGGCTGTCGCAGGCGGTGGAGCCCGCGGACGCGGCGGCGTACCTGGAGGGCTTCCTCCAGGTGAACGCGCTGGTGCTGGTGAAGAGCCGCGACGTGGTGAAGGCCCTGGACGACTTCCTCGTCAGCGTGGAGCCGGAGCGCTTCCGGCAGACGCTGCCGGTGCTGCGCCGGGCGCTGGGCGCGCTGGGGGCCACGGAGCGCCGCTACCTGATGGAGAACGTGATGGGCGTGCGCCAGTTGAAGGACAAGGGCCGCGCGGTGAAGGCGGTGCTGGAGGAGAAGGACAAGGCGACGCTGAAGGACCTGAGCGCGGACCTGGGCAAGGCGCTCGACGACCTGGATGACCTGCTATGAGCGTGGACCCCAAGGACCTGGACCCGAAGGACCGCGACGCGCTGCTGCGCTGGCGGCTGGCGCTGGGCCCGGAGGCGGAGAAGACGGGCTCGTGTCCCTCCCTGAGCGCGCTGGGCGCCAGCGCGGACACGGTGGACCTGAAGGGCGACGACCTGGAGGGGCTGGATGACGCGCTCTCCTTCGTCTACGGCGGGGGCTCCGCGGGGCGCGGCGGCTCCAAGCCCTACCTGCCCAAGTGGCTGGGCGCGCTGCGCGACTTCTTCCAGGACGACGTCATCGCGCTGGTGCAGAAGGACGCCATCGAGAAGAAGGGGCTCACCCAGCTGCTCTTCGAGCCGGAGACGCTGCCCTTCCTGGACAAGAACCTGGAGCTGGTGACGACGCTGGTGAGCGCCCGGGGGCTCATCCCGGAGCAGGCCAAGGACACCGCGCGCGCCATCATCCGCGAAGTGGTGGAGGACCTGCGCAAGAAGCTGGAGTCCCCGCTGCGCACGGCGGTGCTGGGCGCGCTCCGGCGCGACCGGACGAGCCCCATCCCCATCGCGCGCAACATCGACTGGCGCCGCACCATCCGCTCCAACCTGAAGGGCTGGGACTCGGAGCGGAAGCGCCTCATCCCGGAGCGCTTCTACTTCTGGCCCAACCAGCGCCGTCACCACGAGTGGGACGTGACGCTGGTGGTGGACCAGTCCGGCTCCATGGCGGAGAGCGTGGTGTACAGCTCCGTGATGGCGGCCATCTTCGCGTCGCTGGACGTGCTGAAGACCAGCCTGGTGCTGTTCGACACGGAGATCGTCGACATGACGCCCGTGCTGGCGGATCCGGTGGAGGTGCTCTTCTCCGCGCAACTGGGCGGCGGCACGGACATCAACCGGGCGGTGGCCTACGCGCAGGAGCACTACGTGCGCCGGCCGGAGAAGACGCTCTTCATCCTCATCACCGACCTGTACGAGGGCGGCAACGCGGAGGAGCTGGTGGCCCGGCTGCGGCAACTGGTGGACTCGCGCTCGAAGGTGCTGTGCCTGCTGGCGCTGTCGGACAGCGGCCGGCCGTCATACGACCACGCGATGGCGGAGCAGCTCACCGCGCTGGGGATTCCGTGCTTCGGGTGCACGCCCCGCAGGCTGGTGGACGTGGTGGAGCGCGTGATGCGCAACCAGGACCTGGCGCCGCTGCTCGCGTCCAACGACAAGAAGGGGGAGCGTCATGGCTGAGGTGCGGCCCGTCATCGGGATGGGCGGAATGACGGAGATCATCAGCGACAAGGCGGAGCTGGCGAAGGGCGCGGAGCTGTTCGACGGCAAGCAGCTCAGCAATCTGTCGCGCTACGAGAACCGGCTCTTCGCGGACGCGTCGGGCTCCGGGGCGACGCCGTACAAGGTCTCGCTGGTGTTCGGCGAGGCGCGCTCGGACGTGAAGGGGCGGTGCTCGTGCATGGCGGCGCGCTCGCGCCCCTTCTGCAAGCACGCGGCGGCGCTGCTGGTGGCGTGGGCCCGGGCGCCGCAGGCCTTCGTGACGGCGGAGTCGGCCCCGGTGGCTCCGGCCGGCTCGGGCGGCGCCAGGAAGAGCGTGAAGAAGGGCAAGGCGGAGACCGGCGACCTGATGAAGGCCGGCGTGGCGCAGGTGTCCACGCTGGTGCGCGAGCTGGGCCTGTCCGGCGTGGCGTCGCTGGGCGCCGAGCGGCCGGAGCAGGTGCGCGCGCTGGGCGAGGCGCTCCGGGCCAACGGCCTGCGGCGGCTGGCCGCACGGGCGGTGGAGCTGGCGGGCCTGCTGGACGCGGCGGCGGCCCGCACGGGCACCTTCGAGGCGCCGGTGTACGCGGACCTGGTGGCGGACATGCTGCTCACCGCGCGCAAGGTGGAGAAGCACCTGGGCGGTGAGGCGCTGGAGCCCCGCCACGTCGAGGAGCTCATCGGCAAGACGTGGACGAAGAAGGACCGCGCGCCCGTGGAGGGGCTCCGGCTGGTGGAGTACGCGTTCTCCTCCAGGGTGACGCCGGACCGGTTCATGGTCCGCGAGAGCCGCTTCGTGGACCTGGGGTCGGGCGGGCACTACAGCGAGAAGCAGATCCTCCCCGCCAGCCTCAAGACGGTGGCGCCGAAGAACAGCCACGCGGGCGCCGTGCTCCAGGGTGCGCACGGCGGGCAGTACCCGGGCTTCGCCCCGCACCGGCTGGACCTGGAGTCGTGGAAGGACGCGCCGTCGGTGGACCGGGCGGCGCTGGAGCGGCTGGTGGAGGTGGCGCTGCCGGACGTGAGCGCGGTGATGACGGCCTTCCAGGAGCACCGCAAGGACGTGTTCGCGCCGGACCTGCTGCCGGTGTCCGTGCGGGTGGAGACGCTGCTCGCCAGCGGGGCCCGCTCGCAATTCGTGGACGGCACGGGGCGCGGCCTCTTCCTGCCCGCGGACCCGTCGCTGGAGGAGCCGCTGGCCAGCGCGCTGGAGGACGCGAAGCTCCTGGCGGTGCTGGGGGACGTGGGCCTGGAGGCGGCGCTGCCGACGTTGTTCCCCTCCGCAGTCGTGGTGCGGACGCCGGAAGGGCTGGACCTGCGTCCGCTGGCGCGCGCCTCGGACGCGCCCGTGGCGCCCCGGCGGCGCAACCGTGTCCGGGCCCCCGCGACGCCGAGCGCGCTGCCCCGCAGCGGGTGGGCGGACGCGGCGCGGGCGGCGGGTGCGTCGCGGGCGGCCATCGCGCTCGCGGAGGTGCGCGACGAATTGGCGGATGCCTTCGCCAGCGGCCTGGCGGCGCTGGGGCCGCGGACGGTGGAGCCGCTGGTGTCCCGGCTGAAGGAGCTGGGGCTGGAGAAGCCGGGCGCGCTGCTGGAGGCGCTGGCGCAGCGGGCGGACGCCGCCGAGCGGCTGGATGACTTCATCAAGGTCTACCAGGTGCTGGGCATCGCGCTGGTGCGGCTTGCAGGCGCGGTGCAGGTGGACATGGCCGGACTGGAGTCCGTGCCCACGCACCCGAGCATCCACGTGCACCGCCCGGAAGCGGTGCTGAGCCCGGGCGAGGCGATGGTGCGCCGGGCGCGCGGGGAGCTGACGCGCTACGAGGCGGCGGCGCACGCGGCGCGCTACTACGCGGGCCTGGGGCCGGACGCGCTGATGCGGGAGCTCTACCCGGCGTGGAGCGACGGCTCGGCGAGCGCCTTCGTGGCTCGCGCGGTGGCGGCGCGCGGTGAGGAGGCGCTGGGGGTCGTGCGGGGCGCGCTGAACGAGCGCCACAGCCGCATGGTGCGCCGCACCGCCATCCGCGTGCTGGGCGCGATGGGCGGCGTGCAGGCCCGGCGCGAGCTGGACGCGCTGACGCGCGCGGGGCACGACATGGGCCTGCGCCTGTTCGCCCGGGAGACGCTGGAGGACGTGCAGGCCCGGGAGACAGGGGAGAAGGCCGTGGCGGAGCTGGCGCGGCGCCGCAAGGACAAGGCGGTGCCGCTGATGCAGGCCGCGCTGTCGGAGACGACGAAGGACGCGCGCGGGGCGGCGGTGGCCATGCTGGCGGACCTGGGCACCGTGGCGATGCCCGTGCTGCGCCAGGTGCTGCACTCGGACCCGGCGCGCGAGGTGCGGCGCGAGGCGGCCGAGGCGCTGGCCCGGATGGGGGACGCGGACGTGCTCGACCGGTTCGTGGACATGGTGCAGGGCCGCGGCCACGACGACACGGAGGCGAAGCACGCCGTGTACGCGCTGGGCATGCTGGGCGACGTGCGCGGCGCGGAGGCCCTGCTGCTGGCGTTCGCGGACGGGTGGAAGCCCGGCGTCGTGGCGGAGGCCATGCGCACGCTGGGGCTGGCCCTGCTGCGGCCCGCGCTGAACCTGGCGGAGACGCGTCCGGAGGTGCTGGAGCGGCAGGCGCTGCGCGGCCTCTTCGAGGCCTTCGACCCGCCCATCCTGGCGAAGGAGCTGCTCGAGCGCGTGCTCAGGTCCAGTGGACACGTGGACCTGCGCACGCGCGCGGAGGCGTACCTCAAGGTCGCGGCCGTGCACCCCGCGGTGGGCAAGGTCGTGGCCGCGCGCCTGCTGGAGCTCCCCACCGTGGCCGACGACAGGGCCCTGGCCAAGGCGGCGAAGAAGCTCCTGTGACGCGCTAGCTCGACAGCTTCGAGGTGAGGTCGATGCTGGTGGGGGTGGCCGGCACGGGGAAGGGCTTCCCGGCCGCGCCGCTGAAGTCCAGCGTCTTGAGGTTCACCGAGTACACGCAGGGGTTGGCGTAGAAGCGCACCGACAGCGTCTGGGCGACCAGGTCCTTCACGACGGCCCACTGCGTGTAGTCCAGCGCGTCCTTGCCCTCCTTGTTCGTGGAGCGGCTGGTGCCCGCCGGGATGTCCACCGTGTTGAGCAGGTGGAAGGCGAGCGTGGTGGCGTCCGCCGCCGTGATGAGCGGCTGCGAGTACTGCTTGAGGTACGCGGCGCGCACGAAGCGGGCGGGCGGCGTCGAGTCCCCGGGCAGGCCGCGCATGCCGCTGCCGTGGCCGGCGGGCGCGAAGGAGCCGGAGCCCAGCTCCGTGGGCTTCGCGTCCCAGGGCGTGAGGTTCGCGTAGCCGCCCAGGTTCTGCAGCTGCTGGGGGAACGGCGGGTCGTTGGTGCAGACGCCCACGGGGTTGTCGTAGACGTGGAGCTGCCCACCGGTGAACTCCACCACGATGCTGTTGCCCTTGGCGTCGTGGATGGGGAAGTGCAGCGGGAGCAGCTTCGCCATCAGGTCGCCCTCCCAGACCTGCACGCTGGCCAGCGCGCTCTGGACGTCCGGCACGCTGCCGCACGTGCCCAGCGCCCAGCTCACGAAGTCCACCAGCGCCAGGGCCTGCGAGGGCTGGCTCACGCCCGGATACGCCGAGCCCGGCAGCCACAGCGCGCCCACGGACAGGCCCTGCGTGTTGAGGCCGTCCACGATGACCTTGTCCGTGAGGGCGGTGAGGCCCACGAAGCCATACTTCGACGTCCACGCCAGGCCCGGCTTGCCGCCGGGGCCCATGGACTGGAAGGACTCGCCCGTGGCGTGGACCATCAGCTGGGAGTTCAGGTCGAGCCCGAACTCCATGCTGCGGCCATTGACGGCGATGGGCCCGGAAGCGGCGCGGGTGTCATTGCCGGTGATCAGGAAGTCGGTGCACATGGGCGTTCCTCACTGCGTGGCATCCCATTCCTCCCACGACGGTGGGAGCGTTCCACGGTGCCGGGATGCCTCTGCACGGTGCGCACCAACACCCCGCGAAAGCCGGAACCCTTTGAATTCAAGGGGATTGCGTGGAGGCCCGGCGCGAAGGGCTCCCCGGCGCGTCCGGACGGGAGGCAGGCGCGTTCCCGCCAGACGCGAGGCATTGCGTGGGGCCGGGAATCCGGCAAGCCTCCGCGCGGCATGACGGACCCCTCGCCGCCTCCCGAGCTCCCGCCTCGCCGCGCCGACGCGGAGGACCCGTTCGAGATGCCGTTCCTCGAGCGGCTGTCATTGCAGCTGCAGGGCATCGTCATCGCCGTCGTGCTGCGCGTCACCGACCTGCTGCTGCTGCTGCCGCGCCCCCGGCTGCTGAAGCCGTACCTGGGACTGTGGTGGCAGCGCATCCTGCGCACGCCCTACAGCGCGCGGCGCACCTTCGAGATGGCGCGGGCGCTCCAGACCACGGGCCAGTCGTTCCGCGAGCTGATGTACGGCGAGACTCCGCTGGTGACGGCGCTGGCGTTCCTCAAGAAGGCGGGCGTGGGGCGGAGCAGCCGGGTGGTGGACCTGGGCGCGGGGCGGGGGCGCGTGCTGCTCGCGGCGCGGTGGTGGGGCGCCAGCGCGCATGGCGTGGAGCTGCTCGCGGACCATGTGGCGCGCGTGACCCCGTGGCTGGGTCCCGCGGGCATCACCTTCACCGTGGGTGACATGACCCGTGAACCCCTGGCGGACGCGACGCACATCTTCTGTAATTGGGTGGCATTCACCCCGGAGACGAAGGCTCGGCTCGTCGCCCACCTGCGCACGTGCACCCCTGGCACGCGCATCATCACCGTCACCCGTCCCATCCAGGCTGAAGGATTCCATGGGCACACCTCCCACTGGATGCTCTTCACCTGGGGCTTCGAGAAGGTCTGGCTTCAGGAATACCGCCCGGGCCCTCTCACGACACCGCCCGTCCAACGTCAATCGTGATTGGATGGGAGCGACAGGCAGCGGCGTTCCGGTTGCGAGAGGGAAAGCAAATGACCGAGCGGAGGAAGAATCAGCCGGGAGTGACGCGCGAGCAGCTTCTTCGGGCGGCGGCGGACCTCATCCTGGCGCAAGGGCTTCAGGCGGTGACACTCGACGCCATCGCCAGGCGAGCAGGCGTCCTGAAGGCGGACCTGCTGGAGCATTTCCAGACCAAGCCCATCCTGCTCGATGCGCTGTTCGACGACGCGACCCAACGCTTCGCCGCGGCCGTCGCCGACGAGATGGCGAAGGATCCGGACCCCAACGGCCGGGGGACGCGCGCGTACCTCCGGGTGACGGTCAACGCTCCCGCGGATGACGGAGAGGCCCACGTCATGCGCTCGCTCATCGGGCTCATGCTCTTCGACCCGGAGGTCCGGGAGCTCTGGAGCTCCATCTGGGACGAGGCGCGGGAGGCGCAGCTCAGCCCCCAGGAGCAGGAGTCGCCGGAGCTCACGCTCTGCCGTCTGGCCATCGACGGGTTGTGGATGTCGGACATGCTCGAGCATCGGACGGTCTCGAGCCAGATGCGCGCGTCGGTCATCCACCGCATCGAAGCGCTCACGCGCAAGGCGCCTGGGACGTCCGCGCGCCTGCGTGACGCAGTCTCACCGGTTCCGGAAGAATAGGGGCGCGGGCGCGGCGCCTGGGCCCTGGAGGAGGGGGTGCCGGTGCGTCAGCGCGTCAGGTGCTTCAGGGTCAGATAGACGAACTCCGCGCCGGGCTGGAGCGACGCCACCGGGACTCGCTCGTTGGGCGCGTGCGCGGTGCGCGCGTCGTCTGGCGTCAGCGCGAAGAGGTCGATGCCATACGCGTGGATGCCCGCGCGGCGCAGCGTGGCGGACTCGGTGGTGCCGGTGGACATGCGGGGAATCACCGGCGCCCTGGGCCACACCTTCGCCGCGGCGGCCTTCACCGCGCGGAACATCGCGTTGTCCCCCACGGGCGACATGGGCGAGTCCGGCGGTGACACGTCCATCTCCACCTCGATGTCCTTGTCGTTCACCGCCGCGACGATGCGCTCGCGCACGGCCTTCGCGTCCGCGTCCGGCAGCAGGCGGCAGTTCACGGTGGCCTCGGCGGTCGCGGGAATCACGTTGGACTTCGTGCCCGCCTTGAACACCGTGGGCACGCAGGTGGTGCGCAGCACGGCGCCCAGCGCGGGGTCCAGCTTCGCCACGGCGGTCACCGCGTCCTCTGGCGGCGCGTCCGGCGCGGCGGCGATGCGGCGCAGCGCTTCGCCCAGCTCACCTGGAGCCGTCGGCGCCCGGCCCTGCACGTGGAGCTTCGCGGCGGGCGTCAGGTGCGCGGGGAAGGTGAGGGCGCCCACGCGCGCCACGGCCGCGGCCACGCGCACCAGCGGCCCCGCGTCCACGGGCGGCGCGGACGAGTGGCCACCGGGGCCCGTCGCCTTGAGCGTCACGTTGCGCGACACGCGCTCCGCGGCCTGGAGCGCCACGAAGCGCACCTCCTTGCGGTCCGGCGACAGCTCCGTGAGGCCGCCCTCGTTGAGCGCGAACTCCGCCTCCTTGAGTTCCGGGCGGTGCTCCATCATCCAGTCCAACCCCTGCCCCGAGCCCACCTCTTCGTCCGCCCCCAGGTACAGCAGGATGTCGCGAGAGCGCGCGCCGCCCTCCTGCTTCAGCCGGCGCAGCGCGAGGATGCTCGCCGCCGCCATGCCCTTGTTGTCCTGCACGCCGCGCCCGTAGAGCAGGCCGTCCTTCTCCGTGAGCGTCCACGGGTCGGTGGCCCACTCGGCCTTCACGGCCGGCACCGTGTCCAGGTGCGCGAGCACGAGCACCGGCCTGCCCTTGCCGCTGCCCTTCAAGCGCACCAGGAGGTTGCCGCGCCCGGGCGAGGGCTCGATGAGCTCCGACTCGATGCCCGCCTCGCGCAGCCACTTCGCCGCCACCCGGGCCGCGGCCGTCTCGTTGCCGGGCGGGTTGGACGTGTCCGCGGCGACGAGCTCCGCGAGCAGCGCCCGCAGCTCGTCCTTCGGCGCGGGACGGGATGACGCGGCGTGGCTTGGACCCAGCGCGAACAACACGGCGAGGAGGGGCAGGAGACGCATGGTGCGGAGGCTTGCCTCTTCCGGCCCTGGAAGGCAACGGAAGCGGCGTTTGCAGGGAGTGCCGTGTTAAGGGTGGAGCCCTGGAGGGAGTCCGCCCATGGCCTCGCCGTTGAGCTTTCGCACCGTGGAACTGCCGCTGCGTCACGCCTGGACCATTGCCCGGGGCACGAGCACGGTGAAGCGCAACGTGTTCGTGGAGGTGCGCTCCGGCGGGCACGTGGGCTTTGGCGAGGCCGCCCCCAACGTGCGCTACGGCGAGTCGTGGGAGACGGTGGAGGCCGCGCTCCACAAGCTGGCCCCGGTGCTGGAGGGCCGCGACCTGCGCTGCTTCCGCGACGTGTCCGCCGCCGTGGACGCGGCGCTGCCGGACAACCCCGCGGCGAAGGCGGCGGTGGACCTGGCGCTGCACGACTGGGCGGGCAAGGTGATGGGCGTGCCGCTGTACCGGATGCTGGGCGTGGACCCCACGCGCCAGCCGGTGACGTCCATGTCCATTGGCATCGACGTGCCGGAGACGCTCGCGGTGAAGGTGCGCGAGGCGGCGGACTTCCCGGTGCTCAAGGTGAAGCTGGGCGCGGACCGCGTGCAGGAGGTGTTCGGCACGGTGCGGTCGCTCACGTCGCAGACCATCCGCGTGGACGCGAACGAGGCCTGGAAGCCGGACGAGGCGCTGGCGCACATCCAGTGGCTGTCCACGCAGGGCGTGGAGCTGGTGGAGCAGCCGCTGCCCGCGGCGGACGTGGAGGGCGCGAAGTGGCTGCGCGCGCGCTCGCCGCTGCCGCTGGTGGCGGACGAGTCGCTGACGAAGGCGTCGGACGTGCCGAAGCTGGCGGAGGGCTTCCACGGCATCAACGTGAAGCTCCAGAAGAGCGGCGGCATCCGCGAAGCGCTGCGCATCATCGAGACGGCGCGCGCGTGCGGCCTGAAGGTGATGCTGGGCTGCATGGTGGAGACGGGCCTGGGCATCGCGGCGGGCGCGCACCTGGCGCCGCTGGTGGACTGGGTGGACCTGGACGGCAACCTGCTGCTCGCGCAAGACCCGTACCGCGCGCACCCGGTGGTGCAGGGCCGCATCCAGTTGGGAGCGGGCGCGGGCCTGGGCGTGGAGCCCCGGTGACACCACCGCTCATCCAGGACCCGATGGCGGTGCTCGCCGTGCTGCTGGCGGTGCTGGCGGGGCTGTATGCCCTGCAGCGCTACCCGGCGGTGGAGCGCTTCTTCAACGTCGTGCCGCTGCTGGTGTTCGCGTACTTCGTGCCCACGCTGCTGTCGAACACGGGCGTCATCCCCACGCAGTCGGAGCTGTACCGCTTCACGCGCGTGTACCTGCTGCCCGCGAGCCTGGTGCTGCTGGTGCTGTCGGTGGACCTGCCCGCCATCGCGAGGCTGGGGCGCAACGCGGTGGGCGTGTTCCTGGCGGGCACGCTGGGCATCATGGTGGGCGGGCCGCTCGCGTATCTGGCGCTGGGGTGGCTGGTGCCGGCGGAGCTGGGGGACCAGGCGTGGAAGGGATTGGCGGCGCTCAGCGGGTCGTGGATTGGCGGCAGCGCGAACTTCGTGGCGATTGGCCAGAGCGTGGGCGCGCTGGACAGCACGTTGAGCATGCTGGTGGTGGTGGACGTGGGCGTGTCCAACGTGTGGACGGCGGTGCTGTTGTCCTTCGCCGGCCGCGAGAAGGCGATGGACGCGAAGATTGGCGCGGACCGCGCGGCGCTGGACCGGGTGCGTGAGGAGTCCGCGCGGCTCCAGGCCGCCTCCGCCCGGCCCGCGAGCCTGTCGGATTTATTGTCGATGCTGGCGGTGGCGTTCGGCGTGACGGTGGCGTGCACGGCGCTGGCGAAGCGGCTGCCGGACCTGGGCAACGTGGTGACGGGCTTCACGTGGGTGGTGTTGCTGGTGACGACGGTGGGCGTGGTGCTGTCGTTCACGCCGGTGCGCAGGCTGGAGGGCGCGGGGGCGAGCCGCCTGGGCTCGCTGTTCCTGTACCTGCTGGTGGCGACGATTGGCGCGCAGGCGGAGTTCCGTCGGTTGTGGGACGCGCCCGCGCTGGTGGCGGTGGGGGCGGTGTGGATGTGCATCCACGCGGCGGTGACGATGGGCGCGCGGCGCTGGCTGAAGGCGCCGGTGTTCTTCGCGGCGGTGGGCTCTCAGGCGAACGTGGGCGGGACGGCCTCCGCGTCGGTGGTGGCGGCGGCCTTCCATCCCGCGCTCGCGCCGGTGGGCGTGCTGCTCGCGGTGCTGGGGTACGTGCTGGGCACGTACTGCGGGCTGGTGACGGCGCTGATGCTGGAGCAGGTGTACCGGCTGATTCACTGAAGGGAGTCACGGATGCGGACAGCGCTGCTCTGGGCAGGGCTCGTGGCGACGGGCGGTTGCGCGACGACGCAGGACGCGCCCGTGCCCCGGGAGTCCCTGAAGGCCGTGGTGGAATCGCTGGCGAGCGAGGCCGCGCGCCTGTCCCCCGGGACGGACCTGTCGCTGGCGGTGATGGACCTGCGCACGGGCGAGACGGCGAGCGTCTCCGGCACGGAGCCGCACATCTCCGCCAGCTCCGCGAAGGTGTTCTGGGTGGCGGCGGCGCTGGAGCAGCGGGACCTGGCGGCGGTGACGCCGCTCGCGGAGAAGGTGTTCCGCACGTCGGACAACGAGGCGTCCGGAGAGGTCATCGACCTGGTGGGAGGGCCGGATGCCATCAATGTCTATCTCCAGAAGCGGGGGCTGAAGCACACGGCGCTGACGAAGTGGAACTACGGCCGGGAGCGCTGGGCGACGAACTCTCCGCGCGTGATGGGGCGGGACAACTACTTCTGCGCGGACGACATGGTGTCCTTCCTGGCGCGGCTGGAGCGGCGGGAGCTGTTGGAGCCGGAGCCCACGGCGCGGCTGCTGAAGTGGATGGAGCTGACGCCCCGGGACGGCTGCGGCGGTTGGCTGGGAACGCGCCTGCCCGCGAGCGCCCGCGCGTCCCTCCAGCACAAGGGCGGGTGGCTGCCGCCGGGCTGCTGTGGCGATGACGCGCGCTACAACGTGCTCAATGAAGTGGGGCTGGTGACGCTGCCGGACGGAGGGCGGTATGCGGTGGCCATCCTGGCCTCGCGTGGGCCGGACTGGCCGAGGCAGGCGTTCTTCGTGGAGCGCGCGTCGTGTGTGCTGTACCGGCACCTGGCGAAGGACGCGGCGCTGGATTGTGGAGAGGCCCTGGCGAAGGCCGGAGGCCCTGCGCCGGTCGTATTGGAAGCCGGGGCGCCCGCGCCGGATTACGACTGCGAATGACGTGTGACGAGAGACGCTGTTGGATGTCCAGAAGCCTGACGCTCTTGCAGTGCTGGTGAACTCATGACGAACCTGCCCCGGTGTTCCGAAGCGGAGTTGGAAGTTCTCAAGACGATGACCGAGTTCATGCGGACCTCGGTGTGGACGGGGCCCGGCTGGCCCGTCGAGCAGCTGCTGTTGCGGTGGCAGCGGGTCGCGGAGACCGCTGGGGACTACCGGGGCGGCATCGATGACTTCATCTACGCGCTGACGCACCGGGATGCGCTGGAGGTCGTCATGGAGAAGTGTCCCCCGGCCTCCGCGGACGTGCTGAAGCGGCTGGTCTCGGCATCCGACGAACAGTTCCGGGCCGCGACGCAGGACGATGGCGGAAAGGCCCTGTCGCAATTCAGGAAGCCCTCTGGCACGAACTGGTGGTACTCGCGCCGGCCGTCCACCGGTCCCCTCGGTACCTACCTGGATACGGGCAAGTACGGGACCTAGCGCCGGAGGGGTGGCCATGATGGATCCGCAGGCGTGGCGCAGGTTCGCGGAGCGGCTCGGGGTGGAGCATCCGCTCATCCAGGCTCCGATGGCGGGCGGTCTGACGCCACCGGAGCTGGTCGCGGCGGTATCGGAGGCCGGAGGGCTGGGTTCGCTGGGCGCCGCCTACGTGCAGCCGGAGGACATCGTCCAGCAGGCCCGCGCGGTGCGCTCCCTCACGTCGCGGCCGTATGCCATCAACCTCTTCGCGCCACAGCCCGCGGTGGCTCCTGCGGACCCGGGGCCCACGCTCGCCATCCTCGAGCGCTTCCACGCGGCGCTGGGGCTGCCTCCTCCCGTGATTCCGGCGGCCGCGATGCCGGACTTCGCGAAGCAGGTGGAGGCGGTGCTCGAAGCGGTGCCCACGGTGTTCAGCTTCACCTTCGGCCTTCCACCCGCGCCGGTGCTGGAGACGTTCCGGTCGCGCGGCATCCTCGTCGTGGGCACGGCGACGAACGTGCGCGAGGCCCGGGCGCTGGAGGCCGCGGGCGTGGATGCGATTGTGGCGCAGGGCTCGGAGGCCGGCGGACACAGGGGCTCGTTCGGTGGGTCGTTCGATGGCGGCATGGTGGGGACGATGGCGCTCGTGCCCCAGATGGTGGATGCGGTGCGGGTGCCGGTCATCGCCAGCGGCGGCATCATGGACGGACGCGGCATCGCGGCGGCGCGGATGCTGGGCGCGGCGGCCGTGCAGCTGGGCACGGCGTTCCTGCGGTGCCAGGAGTCCAGCGCGGCGGCGGCGCACAAGGCGTTGCTGCGCGAGGCCCGGGATGAGTCGTCGCGCATCACGCGCGCCTTCTCCGGCCGTCCTGCCCGCGCGATTCCGAACGAGCTGACGACCACGCTGGAGGAGGCCGGAGCCATCATGCCGTTCCCGCAGCAGCACGGGGCCACGCGCACGCTGAGGGCCGCGGCGTCGAAGCAGAACGACACGCGCTTCATGGCCCTGTGGGCAGGGCAGGGTATCGGGCTGTCGCGAGAGGGTTCCGCGGCGGACCTGGTGAGGGCCCTGGTGGCGGAGACCGACGCCGCGCTGGCCGCCGTGCGCGGCTGAGTTGGGACGGAGGGGGAGGGGGCTCCGGGTAGGCTTCACGCCCATGCCACGGCTCCACATTCCGGGTATCCCTCTCGCCGTCGTCATCGCGTGGCTGCTGCTCGTCGGGACCGGCTGCGCGGCGTCGCGGGCCGTGCGGCTCGACACGGGCCGGGGACCCACCCGCGTCCACACGCCACAGCGGGACGTCCAGCCCGTGGCGCTGGATGAAGACACCTTCGTGTCCGCGATCGCGAGCCTCGTGCGCACCGCGCCTGTGCCCTACGCCCACGTGCGTGGACGCCTGGGGCTCATCTCCGTGCAGCAGCCAGGACGTGGACATCTCCGGCTCACCGATACTCCCGCTGAGGAGCTGACAGCGGCGTATGGCCGGTGGTGCAAGCGCAAGGCGCTCTCTGGTGACTGCCTCCACCTGCTGGAGCGAGGAGCCACGCTGGACGAGGACGGCAAGCGCACGCTGGCCTTCTCCATCGCGTTGGACTCGGTGTGGGACGAAACGGAGAGCGCGCTGCGCGGGATGACGGATCGCGAGGCGGTGCTCTCGATGATCGTCACGACCAGCGCCCTGTACCTGGGCTTGTGGCTGTTGCCGGAGCCGGTGTCCAAGGGGGTTGCCGCCACCCTGACGGCGGCACTCATCGCCTACCTGGGTGTCGACACGGTGTGGAGCCTCATCCACGGATGGATGCTGCTCGCGGATGCGGTGGCGGACGCCAGGACCTTTGACGAAGTCCGGGACGCGGGTGAGCAGTACGGCAGGGTGATGGGAGAGAACGCCGCGCGGGCCTTCGTCATGCTGGCCACGGCGGCACTGGGCAGCACCGCGGAGACACTGGCCGCGAAGGTGCCCACGCTGCCCGGTTCGGCGCAGGCGTCACTCGTGGGCGTGGCACAAGGAGGCTTCCGGCTGGGAGCGGTCGCGCAGGTGCGGTCCGTGGCCGTGTCCGCGACGGGTGACATCCTGATCAGCCTTGCGCCGGGTGCGGTGACGACCGGTGGACCCGTGGACGTGCCGGGACCGAGGCACCACATCGCGTCCGACAAGTTCAGCACGTCCACCGCGAACGGAGGCCCGTGGACCCCGCGCTACCAGAGGATCTTCGACAAGGCTGGGATGTCACTGAACGACCCGGAGAATCAGGTGGACGTTCCCGGCCATCGCGGCCCACATCCTCGCGAGTATCATGAAAGGGTTTATCGACGGCTTGATCAGGCAACGGCGACCTGCAAGACCCTCGAGCAATGCCGAGTATCGTTGATTGACGCGCTACGCGACCTGGCGGATGAAATCCTCCAGAAGGGCAGCTTCCTCAACAAGCTGGTGACCCGCACAGAGTGAGTGCAGGAACTCGACCCATGTCCTTGCGATATTTCGACCTCGCTGACGACGTGTACGTGGAGGGCCGCTGGGAGCTGGGGCATCCACAGGACGACCAGGGGCGGGACCTGGAGGACTCCTGGCAGTTCCGGATAGGCCGGCCGAGCTCGTGGGAAGGGCGCTTGCACATCCCCATCGACATCCCAGGCAACGCTCTCGATTACTCCCACGCGGCGTTCGGCACTCCGGTGGTCACCTCGCGGGTTGCCTCTATCTTCGAGCGGCTGGCTCCGAACGACATCCAGCTCTTCCCCGTGAGCATTGAGGGACAGTCCGATGACTTCTTCATCCTGAACGCCATCCGCCGGGTGAACTGCATCGACGACGAGGCCTCGGAGGAAGCGCGGTACTGGACGCGCCGAAACGGGATCGCGGAGAAGGTCGGAACCTACATCTCCGTCTGGGGCATGCGCATCGACACCACACGCCTTGGCAGTGCCCGGGTCTTCCGGCCCCTCCACTGGGAAGTGGTCCTCGTCATTCCCGAGGACATCAAGCTCGCGCTGGAAGCCATTGGCGCCACCGGGGTCCAGTTCAAGGACGTGTCCCCGCTGGGCTGATTCCGCGCCTGCGTGCGTCACGGCGGCTGTTCGCCAGGCCGCTTGTTCTCCGGGGGGCGGTTGCAATCACCGACGGCACGGCTACATTCAGCACTTCACCGCAGTCGCAGCCCCCGGGTTCCTCGTCAGATGACGGTTTCGCTCACAGCCTGCCTGCAGCGTGCTCCGCGACGGACGTCCGTCCGCCGGACGCTGCCCGCGCATGGCCGAGCCACCGCCTGGCTTGTCACCCACGCCGCCCGTCTCGCGTAGCTCACGACGGACGGCGTCCGCTCCACCCCCGCTGAACCCCCACGTCACGCGCTCCCGCCTTCCGGGAATGCGTTCCACCGTCATTCCCCTTCCCACGCAGGAGGCCATCGCCATGACCCACGACCACCCCCTCATCGTCACCGACACCGACCTCCAGCGCCTGGAGCGCGTCGTCGAACAGTACGGCAACGCCCGCAACGCGGAGCTCGTGGAGCAGCTGGAGTCCGAGCTCGCCCGCGCCACCGTCACGGCCTCCACCGCCATCCCCCGCGACGTCGTCACCATGAACAGCACCGTCGTCTTCGAGGACGAAGCGGCCGGCGAGACGCGCGAGGTGACCCTCGTCTATCCCAAGGACGCCAACAGCGACGAGGGCCGCATCTCCATCCTCGCCCCCGTGGGCAGTGCCCTCATCGGCCTGTCCGTGGGCCAGACCGTGGAGTGGCCCCTCCCCAACGGCCGCACCCGGCGCCTGCGCATCATCGCCGTGCCCTACCAGCCGGAGGCCGCCGGCCACTTCCACCTGTAGGCCCGCGTCCGCCCCTGACGCGTCAGCGCCGTGTCCGCGTCCTGCCCTGACGCGTCAGCCGCCGGGCCCGGCCCGGGTCCGGCTCGCATCCCCGCGCCTTTACTGAAAGTCGTTCTTCCAACACATCCTGGCCCCTCGCGTGCAAATGTCCGCGCACCCCCAGTGAGGGGGCGCGGGCATCCCTAGTGCCCGCGAGTACATGTGGAGGAACGCTTGTTCGCACGAAGGCATCACCTTGGGCTCGGAGGACTGGCCGTCCTCTGCGCCTTCAGCAGCGCCCAGGCCCAGAGCACCATCCCGGGCATCGAACTGGAGCGCCTGCAGCTCAACCCCGGCATGCGCGACAGCCTCGTGCTGTCCACCGGCGACCTGCTCCCCGCGGGGCAGTTCCGCGTCGGGCTGACCGCGCACTACGAGAACCGTCCCCTCGTCCTCGTGGAGGACGGCGACCGCCAGGCGGACGTCATCTCCAACCGCGTGACGGCGCACATCAGCGCCGCGTACTCCTTCACGAACTGGTTGGAGGTGGGCGCCCAGCTGCCCATCGTCTCCCAGTGGGGCCCGGAGACCGCCCAGCTCGGCGTGTCCCGTCCCACCACCAGCGCGCTCGGCACCCCGTGGCTCCAGGCCCGCGTGGGCTTCCTCTCCGAGAACCGGGGCGGACCCCTGGACCTCGGCCTGCACCTGGGCGCGGCGCTGCCCCTGGGCAACAAGGCCGCCCTCACCCGCGACGAGGGCTTCACCTTCTCCCCCCGCCTGGGCTTGGGCAAGCAACTGGGCGGCACCTTCCGCGTGGGCGCGGACGTGGGCGCGCTCGTGCGCACGAAGACGTACGCGCTGACGCCGCAGACGCAGCCGTACCAGGACGAGATGGGCGTGGAGCTCAACGGCGGCGTGAACCTGTCCGCCGGCCTCTGGGGCCTGCGCGAGGAAATCCTCGTGCGCGGCACCGTGCCTACGCAGGACTCGCCCAGCTCGCTGGAGGCGCTGCTGGGCCTGCGCGTCCCCACCGCTGACGGCACCGAGGTGTACGTCATGGGCGGCCCGGGCTTTGGCCAGACGCCGGGCACGCCGCGCTTCCGCATTCTCGCCGGTGTGTCCTTTGGCACGCCGCCCGCGCCCAAGGGCCCCGTCTGTATCGCGGGCCAGCCCCACGTGGCCGCCGAGTGTCCCGACCTGGACTCCGACGGCGACGGCGTGAAGAACCGCGACGACCAGTGCCCCACGACGGCGGGCCTGGCGCAGCTCCAGGGCTGCCCGGACAAGGACGACGACCAGGACGGCATCCCCAACCTGGCGGACAAGTGCCCCGCGCAGGCGGAGAACAAGAACGGCTTCCAGGACGAGGACGGCTGCCCGGACGACCCCGACTCCGACGGGGACGGCATCGTGGACTCCAAGGACGCGTGCCCCAAGGAGCCGGAGACGTTCAACCGCTACAAGGACCAGGACGGCTGCCCGGACGTGGAGCCGGACCGCGACGGTGACGGCATCGTGGACCGCCTGGACAACTGCCCCGACGAACCGGGCACCGAGTCCAACGGCGGCTGCAAGGAGGCGCCCGTCGCGCGCATCGACACCGGCAGCAACAGCATCCGGATCATGGAGGCCGTGTTCTTCGAGAACAACAAGGCCGTCATCCAGAAGCGCAGCAACGCGGTGCTGGACAAGGTCGCGGCCATCCTCGTGTCCCACCCGGACATCGAGAAGGTCCGCGTGGAGGGCCACACCGACAACACCGGCAAGGCCACGTACAACCTGGACCTGTCCCAGCGGCGCGCCGAGGCGGTGGTGGACTACCTCGTGAGCAAGGGCGTGCAGCGCGAGCGGTTGGAGGCGAAGGGCTTCGGGCCCACGCAGCCCATCGCGGACAACGCGAAGGCGGACGGCCGCGCGAAGAACCGCCGCGTCGAGTTCAAGATCGTCGGAGAGGCCGAGGGCGTGCAGACGACGCCGGCCTCCTCCTCTTCCCCCGACACCCAGAAGCCGTAAGGCAGACCTTTCATGTTCATGAACCAGATGAGTGCCATCTTCCGGGGAGAGTCACCCCGCATGGCCCTGCGCGCGGGCTTCCACGCGCTGGCCCTGTGTTCGCTGTTCCTCCTGGCCGGCTGCGAGTCGGCCGACCCCACCACGCAGCCCGTCCTCACGAGCCAGTCCTCGTCGCTCGTGGGAGATGGCCGGATCCAGCCCGGCGAGCAGTGTGACGACGGCAACACGGCGAGCGGCGACGGCTGTTCGTCCACCGGCACCGTGGAGGCGGGCTACCTGTGCAACGTGCCCGGCAACGCGTGCTCGCTGGCCAGCCTGTGCGGCAACGGCGCGGTGAACACCGGCGAGCTGTGTGACAACGGCGGCACGGCCGGCAACGGCTGTACGGCCACCTGTGACCTGTCGCTGTGTGGCAACGGCGTCTTCAACAACCAGCAGTACCCGTCCTACGCGCAGGAGATCTGCGACGACGGCAACCGCTTCGAGGGCGACGGGTGCAGTCGGCAGTGCGAGGTGGAGCCCGGCTTCGCCTGCGCGGGCACCCCCAGCCGCTGCGTGCGCGCGGGCGTGGCGGTGTTCAACACCGGCGTCGACGCGCAGAACCGCCGCCTGCCCACGGGCGGGGTGGATCCGCACTGGTTCTACGCCGGCACCACCACCGGCGCGGCCACCGGTACTCGCGACGCGAACGACTGGCCCGTGGAGATGCAGACCGCTCGATTCATGGCGGCCCAGGGCGCCCAGACGTGCGTGTACCAGGACTTCCTCCTCCCCTCGACGACGAAGGTCAGCCAGTTCCGCCTGCGCTTGGCGACGTTCAACGACAACCAGTTCGACGGCGCGAGAGTGAACGGCGTGGCCATCACGCCCGTCATCGTGAGCCAGCCCGCGGGCCAGCCCTGGCAGAAGAACATCTTCCGCGAGTTCGGCACCAACGCGGCCTGGCGTCCAGGCCTCAACCGCATCGAGCTGTGCAACGAGAACGACGGCAACGAGCCAAACGCCTTCCGCTACCTCTTCGTGGACGCGTACGACGACCGCTGCGGTGACGGCGCCATCTCCCCGCGCGAGGAGTGCGACGACGGCAACACCACGGCGGGCGATGGCTGCAACGCCACCTGCGGCATCGAGCCCGGCTACGGCTGCACCGGCGCGCCCAGCGCCTGCGCCAGGACGTGCGGCAACGGCAACCTGAACCCCGGCGAGCAGTGCGACGACGGCAACACCGCCGCGAACGACGGCTGCAACGCCAGCTGCCGCGTGGAGAGCGGCTACGCCTGCCCCACGCCGGGCCAGGCCTGCACGGCCACCTGCGGCAACGGTGCCATCAACGCGGGTGAGCAGTGCGACGACGGCAACGTGTTCAGCTCCGACGGCTGCTCCGCGGCGTGCCGCATCGAGACGGGCTACACCTGCTCCGGCGCCCCGTCCGTCTGCGCCCCGCTGTGCGGCAACGGCGTGCTCAACGCCGGCGAGCTGTGCGACGACGGCAACACGGCCCTGGGCGACGGCTGCTCCAACGCCTGCACCCTGGAGCTGGGCTACTCCTGCGCCACGCCGGGCCAGCCCTGCGCGAAGACGTGCGGCAACGGCACCGTCGACCCGGGCGAGCTGTGCGACGACGGCAACCTGACGTCCGGCGACGGCTGCGCCACCGAGTGCCGCGTCGAGGACGGCTACGCCTGCTCCACGCCGAGCACGGGCCCCTCCGTGTGCGCCCAGACGTGCGGCAACGGGGCGCTGGACGCGAACGAGACGTGCGACGACGGCAACGACAACTCCAACGACGGCTGCTCCAACGGCTGCCGCGTGGAGCCGGGCTACAGCTGCTCCGGCGCGCCCAGCGCCTGTGTCACCGTCTGCGGCGACGGCCTCCGCGCGGGTGCCGAGGCGTGTGACGACGGCAACACCGCGGTGGGCGACGGCTGCAACGCCACCTGCGCCGTGGAGCCGGGCTACAGCTGCCCCGCGCCCGGCAACACGTGCTTCAAGACCTGCGGCAACGGCGCGCTGGACGCCGGTGAGCAGTGTGACGACGCCAACGCCGTCAACGGCGACGGCTGCAGCACCACCTGCGCCGTGGAGCCGGGCTACAGCTGCAACGGTGCGCCCAGCGCCTGCGGCACCACGTGCGGCGACGGCATCCGCGCGGGCACGGAGGTGTGCGACGACGGCAACCTGGTGGGCGGTGACACCTGCTCGCCGCGCTGCCTGCTGGAGGTGGGCCAGACCTGCAACGCGTCCAACGTCTGCGAGGGGTTCTGCGACCCGTCCACCCAGAAGTGCGTGGCCCAGGACCCCGGCACCGTGACGCCCACGCCGGTCATCACCGGCCCGGCGGCGAACTCCACGGTGACCACCCGCACGCCTCCCATCACCGGCACCGGCGAGCCGGGCGCCACGGTGACGGTGCGCGAGGGCACCACCGTGGTCTGCACCGCCACCGTGGATGCGAACGGCAACTGGACCTGCACGCCCACGACGCCGCTGGCGGAAGGTCCGCACTCCGTGACGGCCACCGCGCAGTCGCCCGGGAGCGCCACCAGCTTCCCGTCCACCACCGTCCCCTTCACCGTGAACACCCAGGCCCCGGTGACGCCCGCTCCGGTCATCACCGGCCCGGTGGCGAACTCCACGGTGAACACCGGCACGCCCGCCATCACCGGCACCGGCACGCCGGGCGCCACGGTGACGGTGCGCGAGGGCACCACCGTGCTCTGCACCGCCACCGTGGACGCGAGCGGCAACTGGAGCTGCACGCCCACGACGGCGCTTCCGGACGGTGCGCACTCCGTGACGGCCACGGCCCAGACGCCCGGGAGCAGCGCCAGCCCCGCGTCGACCGCGGTGCCCTTCACCGTGAACACCCAGGGCCCGGGCCCGGACACCGAGGCTCCGGACACCTCCATCGTGAAGGGGCCGCCGTCCTCCTCCTCCAACCACACGGCGGACTTCGAGTACGACTCCACGGAAGCGGGCTCGACGTTCGAGTGCCGCCTCGACGGTGGCGCGTGGGGCCCCTGCCAGGACCGCTACACCGTCGGCACCGGGGACCATGTCCTGGAAGTGCGCGCGGTGGACGGCAGCGGCAACCGGGATGAGACCCCCGCGGAGTACACCTGGACGGTGGTGGGCTCGCGCGCCTTCGCGGGCGGCGGCTGCAGCACCGCGCCGGATGCGTCCTGGCTGGCCCTCCTGGGCCTGATGGGAGTGCCGGGCCTGCGCCGCCGTCAGCGCCGGACCGCTTAAGCCTCACCTCGCGGAGCCCGCCGGAGGGGTTGGCCTTCCCCCTTTTCGGGAGCGCCCCCTCGCTCCCTCCCATGGCGCCCTTCCGGCGGCGCTCCCGCGTTCCCCCGCCTTCCCCGTATGCTCCCGTCCGTGAGCGGGGCAGGCCGTCCAGAGTTCTATGAGGAGGAGGTCCTGCTCGCGCTGGACGAGGGGCTGCTGTCCTCTGACGAGGCGGCCGCCCTGCGCGAGGAGGCCCTCCGCCTGCACCGCGGGCCCCTGGAGCTGCTGAAGGAACGGGGCCGGCTGACGGAGAACACCCTGGACCTCTTGCGGCAGGACCTGGTGCGAGGCCGCACGGACCGGGGCAGTGCCCCCGTCGAGGAGGCCGCCACGCTGTCCACGGCGGTCCCCGCCTCGCTGGCCATCGAAGGCGTGCCCGCCTTTCCGGTGCCCGGGTGGGACCGCTACGAGCCCGTGCGCTTCCTGGGGCAGGGCGGCATGGGGCAGGTGTTCCTGGCGTATGATCCGCTGCTGCGCCGCAACGTGGCCCTCAAGTTCGTGCGCGACGGGGACCCGGAGCTGGCCCGCCGCTTCCTGTCCGAGGCCCGCGCCCAGGCCCGCGTGCGCCACGAGCGCGTGTGCGAGGTCTACGAAGTGGGCGAGGTGCGCGGCCACGCCTTCATCGCCATGCGCTACGTGGAGGGCCCGTCGCTGGGGCAGCTCTCCAACTCGCTCACGCTGGAGCAGCGTGTCTGGGTGTTGTGCCAGGCCGCCGAGGGCGTGCACGCCGCGCACCGCGTGGGGCTGGTCCACCGCGACCTGAAGCCCGGCAACATCCTGGTGGAGCGCACGGAGGACGGCGGCTTCCTCCCGTTCGTGATGGACTTCGGGCTCGCGCGCGACTGGCGCGAGGACAGCACCACCCCGAACGCGGTGCTGGGCACGCCGCACTACATGCCGCCCGAGCAGGCCCGCGGTGAAGGCCACCGCCTGGACCGCCGCGCGGACGTCTACGCGCTGGGCGCGACGCTGTACGCGCTGCTCACGGGGCAGCCTCCCTTCACCGGCGGCACGGAGAAGGAGGTGCTCGCGAAGCTCCAGTCGGAGCCGCCTCCGCGCCCGCGCCTGCTGGAGCCGGACATCCCGGAGGACCTGGAGGCCGTGGTCCTCAAGTGCCTGGAGAAGGAGCGGCCGCTCCGCTATGACTCCGTGCGCGCGTTCACCGACGACCTGGAGCGCTTCCTCGCGGGAGAGCCGGTGCGGGCCCGCCGGGGCGCGCGCTACTGGCTGGGCAAGAAGGTCCGCAAGCACCGCGCGGCGCTGGCGCTGGGCGGCACGGTGGCGGTGGTGGTGGCCGGCGCGCTCACGCAGGCGCGGCTCGCGCGCGGCGAAGTGGCTGAACGCGAGCGGCTGGCCCGTGCGTTCACCGAGCGCGTGGAGCGCATCGAGTCCTCGGCGCGCTACTCCGCGCTGTCGCGCCTGCACGACACGCGCAAGGACCGCGAGGCGCTGCGCGCGAGCATGGCGGCGCTGGAGGCGGACATCGCCCGCGCGGGCGAGCAGGCGGTGGGACCCGGGGAGTACGCGCTGGGCCGCGCCCTGTTCGCGCTGGACGACCTGGACGGCGCGCGAGGGAAGCTGGAGTCCGCGTGGACGCACGGCTACCGCGAGCCGCGCGTGGCGTGGGCGCTGGCGCAGGTGCTGGGCCACCTCTACCGCGAGCAGCTGCTGCTGGACGTGGAGCGCCGTGCCCCCGCGCAGCGCGAGGCCCGGCTCAAGGAGCTGAACGGGCGCTACCGCGACCCGGCGCTCGCGTACCTGCGCCAGGCGGAAGGGCCGGACGTCCCCGCGCCGCCGTCGTTCGTGAAGGCCCTGTTCGCGTTCTACGAGGACCGGCCGGAGGACGCGCTCGCGCTGCTGGACGCGCCGGGCGCGCAGGCGCCGTGGTTCTACGAAGCGCCGCTGTTGCGCGGGGACATCCTGCTGGCGCGCTCCATGCGCCGCTGGAACGGCGGGGACCGCGCGGGTTCGCAGGCGGACCTGGCGCTGAGCCGTGAGGCCTACGCCGCCGCGGTCGCCACGGCGGAGAGCCAGCCGGTGGTGCACTCGGTGCTGGGGCGGCTGGAGCTGGCCGCGCTGGTGATGGAGCTGTACGGCGAGGGGAACATCCTGCCGCACTACGAGCGGGGCCTGGCGGCGCTGTCGCGTGCGCTCGCCGCCGCGCCGGACCACGCCCGTTCGCTGGTGCTGGAGGCGCGCTTCCATCGCCGGCTGGCGGAGCAGCGCACGAACCAGGGCGGCGAGGGCGTGGAGGCGCTGCTGGAGAAGTCCCTGGCCGCGCTGCGCACCGCGGAGGCCGTGGCCACGCCGAGCGATCGTGTCTCGTTGGAGCGCGCCCTCGTGCACCGGCTGTGGGCGCGCTACCTGCAGCTGAACGGGCAGGATCCGCGCGAACATCTGAGGCTGGCGATTGCTTCGTTCGAGCAGCTGCGCGCCGAGGACCGCGACTACGCGTTCCACGCCAACCTGGGCCTCGCGTGGCAGGGGCAGGCGGACGCGGAGGCGGCGCGCGGGGGAGATCCGGTGCCGCTCCTGGACAAGGCCATCGCCGCGTACAAGATGGCGCTCCAGCTGAGCGAGCAACAGCCGTACTCGTGGATCAACCTGGGCGTCGCGTACCGCAAGCGGGCGGACCTGCCGAACGCGCCGGATGCGGCGGGGGACCTGCGCCTTGCGAACAGCGCGCTGACGCGGGCCCTGTCGCTGAACCCGGACAACTTCGGCGCGTGCTTCAACGGCGCGGAGGTGGCGGAGCAGCTCGCGCGCGCCCGCTACCTGAAGGGCGAGGACGTGAGCGTGGACCTGGAGCGGGCCCTGTCGCTGTACCGGCAGGGATTGGCGCTCAACGCGAAGCAGCCCGCGCTCCACAACGCGCTGGGCTCCGCGGTGTTCTGGCAGGCGGAGCTGCGCGCGGAGGAGGGCGGCGACACGAAGGCCCTGCTCGACGAGGCGAGGGCGTCCTTCGAGAAGGCCCGGGAGCTGGCGCCCGCGCAGGGCTTCGCCTTCAACAACCTGGGCGAGTGGGAGGTCTTCCGCGCCGAGCTCCAGCTTCAGAAGGGCGAGGACCCCAGCGCCGCGCTGCGAGCCGCGGTGGACGACTACACGGAGGCGCTGAAGCGGCTGCCGGACGACGCGGACCTCCTGGCGAACCTGGGCAAGGCCTGGGTGCGCCAGGCGACGTGGACGCTGTCGCGGGCACACGACCCGGCGGCGGACCTCGCGAAGGCGGAGGCGGCGCTGAACCGGGCACGGGAGCTCAACCCCAAGCTGGGCAACGCCTGGCGCTACCTGGCGGAAGCCACGGGCCTCCGGGCGCGCTGGCTGGCGCAGGGGCATGGCGCGGCGGAGGGCGGCTTCACGCGCGCGGCGCAGGCCTTCGAGGAAGCGATGAAGCTCGACCCCAGGCTGGAGTACCGGCTCGCGGCGGCGGACCTCCACGGTGCCTGGGCGCGGTGGCGCCTGCATGAAGGGCAGGACGCGACGGCGAGCGTGAAGCGCGGACTGGAGCTGGCCGACGCGGTGGTGGCGGCCCGTCCCCGGTGGATCCGGGCTCGCGAGGTGAAGGAAGGACTGCTGCCCGGGCAGCTTCCTACGGGCGGCCCTCCACCGGCGGAGCGCTGATCACCTCGATGCCGCCGTTCTTGCGGCCCGACGGGGGCTCCTCGGACGGACTGTCGCCGGGGATGCGCACCTCGAAGAGATAGACCCCCTTGTTCGCGGTGTCGGAGACGGTCAGCTCGTGGGTCATCACGTTATCGAGGCCCAGCTGGAACGGGCCCGACTCGGTGAAGCAGGTCCCCTTGGGAAACGTGATGGAGGCACTCGGGACGACGGACGCGGTGCCCAGCGTGAAGACCACGGTGTCTCCGTGGTTCACCTGCTTCCGGAGGTTGTATCCGCCCCGCATCGCGACGACGTTCACCGTGACGTTGGCCATGGGCCCGCATGTCATTGCAGGCCCTGGACCAACGCGCCCCGGACGCGTCAATGGCGTGTCACGGTCCGGGGCTGACGTCAGACGACCGCTAGACCGGATCCTCCGGCGGGTCGCTGGTCACGTCGATGCCGCCGTTCTTGCGGTCGCGCTCCACCGGACCGCGAGGGTCGGCGCCCTCCTTGGGGCGCGTCCCATCGTCGATGAGCGCGTTGAAGTCGTAGACGCCCTTCGGCGCCGTCATCGAGACGGTCTTCGGGGAGGTCGTCAGCGTGCCGCCCCCGAGCGTGTACGGACCGGACGTGGTGAGGCAGGTCCCGTCCGGGAACGTGATGGTGGCGGTGTAGGACGAAGGGTAGCTGCCCATCGAGAAGACGACCGTGTCGCCGTGCTTCACTTCCGGGCCGGGGTCGTAGCTGATGGGATCCGTGGAGAGGTTGACTGTGATGGAGGCCATAGGTCCCCACAGCATTGCAGCCCCCGGGCCAGAGCGCATGTCCTGAACGCACGCCTTGGAGGTTTCACGGAGGCGACAGGAACCGCATCCCGGACGCGTCAATGGCGTGTCACGTCCGGGAGCTGACGTGTCCGGGGCCTACCGGCGGGCCTCTTCCGGCGGGTCGCTGGTCACGTCGATGCCACCGTTCTTCCGGTCCCACTCGTGACCCTTGCGAGCCTGGGACTCCTGGCCGCTGTTGAAGTCCACGTCGAAGGCATAGACCCCCTTCGCCGCCGTCAGGGACACGACCAGGGGCGCAGTCGCCAGCGTGGGGCCTCCCAGCGTGTACGGGCCAGACGTCGTGAGGCAGGTGCCGTGGGTGAACGAGATGGTCGCCGTCGCGTGGATGGCGGCGCCCAACGTGAACACGACCGTATCGCCGTGCTTCACATCCGGGCTGGGGTCGTAGCTGACGGGGGTCGTCGAGACGTCGATGGTGATGGGGGGATTGGCCATGGTGCCGTGAGGATTTGCAGGCGCCGTACCAGCGTCAGCTCGCTTCCAGCCCCAGCTCCCGCACGCGGCGCTGGAGCGCGCGGCGGGACACCTCCAGCTTCTGCACCATGCGGTCCAGGTCGCCCTCGCACTCATGGAAGCAGCGGGTGATCTCCTCCGGGCTCAGGTCCCGCGCGGTGCGCAACAGTGAGCTCTTGTCGATGAGCACGTACACGGACGAGCGCGGGATGCCCAGCCAGTCCGCCGTGGCCTTCAGGTCCCACGCGCAGGCGCGCAGGGCCTCCAGCACCTCCTGCTCGCTCACGTCCGAGGGCTTGCGCCGCGCGGGGGCGCGGACCTCCGACGGCGCGGGGGTGTCCTCCGAGGCAGGGGAGGGCGCCTGCGCCGTCAGGGGCTGGCCCGGGATGGGCAGCGCGCCTTCGTCCAGCGACTGCTCCAGCCGCGCATCCACGCGCAGCCCGGGCAGGCCCCGGCTTCCAATGACGAGCTGCCGCGCGACGTTGCGAAGCTGGCGCACGTTGCCCGGCCACGCGGCGCGCACCAGCCGCGCGGCGAGCGACGCCGGCAGCCACGGCTCCGCGCGCGCGTCCGAGGAACTCAGCCGCCCCGCCTCGCCCGTGGACTCCAGCTCCTGGCGGGCGAAGTGGAGGAACAGCGGCGCGATGTCCTCGCGGCGCTCGCGCAGCGGCGGCACGGTGATTTCAAAGCCCGCCAGCCGGTGCAGCAGCGGGGCCTTGAAGTGGCCGTCGCGGATGCGCGCCTCCAGGTCCGCGTCCGTGGCGGTGACGAGCCGCACGTCCACGCGCACGGGGGTCTGCGCACCCACGGGGTAGACCTCGCTCGTCTCCAGCACGCGCAGCAGCGCCGCCTGGACCTCCGGGGGCGCCTCCGCCACCTCGTCCAGGAAGAGGGTGCCGCCGTGCGCGGCGCGGAAGAAGCCCTCCCGGTCGCGCGTGGCGCCGGTGAACGAGCCCCGCGTGGCGCCGAACAGCTCGGACGCGATGAGGTCCTTCGACAGGGCGCCCAGGTTGACGCTGACGAAGGGGCCCGCGCGGCGGGGGCTTCGCGCATGAAGCGCGCGCGCCACCAGCTCCTTGCCCGTGCCCGTCTCGCCGCGCACCAGCACGGGGACCTGGAGGTCGGCCACGCGCAGCACGTCCTCCCGCACGCGGATGACGCCCTCGCTGTCGCCCACCATGCCCAGCGCCGCCAGCTCCGCCGGAGCCCCACCGCCGCGCACGGTGGCCTGGTGCAGCAGCAGCGCCACGCGCCCGGCGAGCACCAGCGGCACGCCGGCCATCAGCGCCGCCGCGGGGAACTCGCGCCCGCCGCGCACCGGCTCGCTGCCCACCCACACCGGCGTCCCGCCCTCCGGCACCATCAGCCGCACCCCGCCGCGCTCCCCCGCCTCGAAGCGCACCGGCGTGCGGCTGAGGAACGGGTCCCCCAGGGGCAGCGCCAGCACGCCGCCCGGGCGGCTGAAGTCCGGGGCGTTGCGCGACAGCGCCACCGCGCGCTCACCGGACAGCAGCCCCTCCAGCAACAGCCGCTCCCCGATGCGCTGGGGCTGGGCATGACTGAGAAGCGTCAGCGCCGGCATCACCTGGGCGGCCTGCGAGGGCGTCCCCTGCGTACGGACGGCGGTCGTGGAGAAATCCGTGGAGTTCTTGGTCATCTTGGATCTCTGAGAAAGCCTACAGCAAGCGGCTCCCACCTGGGCCTGACAGGCGGACCCCCTCCTTACCTCCCATCCCCCTGGCCGGGAATCAGTCCCACGGCTGCTCGCACGGTGAGCGGCGACAGTGGGGCCAGAAGCCACGCCCGCGCCCCACCCCGTGAATAGTGTTGAGAGGCGTGCCGTGTGGATCTTCGAGAGAGCCCGACCTTCATGTCCCCATCGACCTCGAACATCACTTCCTTCGGCGCCGTCCTCTTCGACCTGGACGGCGTCGTCATCGACACGACGGAGCTGCACTACCGCGTCTGGGAGGAGTTCGCCCGTGAGCGGGGCTATGTGCCCACACGGGAGGAGCTGCTGGCCACCAACGGCCGGCGGGCTGGAGAGACGCTGCGGGCGTGGTTCGGCCCGGAGCTGGACGACGAGCAGGTGGCCGCGCTCACGGATGACCGCGAGCTGGCGTTCCACCGGCTGCTCGACCACGAGCCGGTGTCCGCCGTCCCTGGCGTGGGCGCCTACCTGCTGTCCCTGAAGCAGGCGGGCGTGCCCTGGGCCCTGGGCACGAGCGCGCTGGCCCAGAACGCGGAGCGGGCCCTGGAGCGCGTGGGGCTGGAGCACCTGTTCCCCGTGCGCGTGACGTCCACGGACGTCGCCCAGGGCAAGCCGGATCCGGAGGTCTACCTCAAGGCCGCCGCCGCGCTGGGCGTGCCACCGCACGCGTGCGTGGTGTTCGAGGACGCGGTGGTGGGGCTGAGGGCCGCGCGGGCCGCGGGCGCGGCGTGTGTCGCCGTCGCCACGTCGTTCCCGCGCGAGGTCCTGGTGCGCGAGCGGCCGGACTGGCTGGTGAAGGACTTCCGGGACCTGCCGCAGGCGCTGCGTCCCGGAAGTCACGGCCTCACGGCGCCGACGGCACCTCACCCGTGAGCACGCAGATGAGCGCGTCCGGGTCGCACTTCACGGGGAACAGCGGGTTGATGCCGGAGCCGCGCAGCCGTCCCGCGTCGTAGTCCGCGTACGGGTCGCACAGCGTGTCGTCCGGCAGCTTCGTCTTGGTGTTCTGGCACTTCACCACCGGCCAGATGCCCTTCACGGCGTACTCGGCGGCGCAGCCGTTCTCCGTGTAGACGAGGTCCGCGGTGAACTGCGTGCCCGGAATCTCCGGCGTGTTGTAGATGCGCAGGTTGCTCCACGCATAGCCGTAGTCCTGCGCGGGCAGCGCGCCGCCGTCGGGCGCCTGGCCCGCGGCCACCTCCAGGTGCGTGGGCGTGAGCTCCGGCACCGAGCAGAAGTGGTCCGCCCCCGGCGTCACGGACGCGAAGGGGCCCACCGCCGTGGCGGAGTCCTTCGACGCGTCCGACAGCCGGGACGCGAAGTCCTCCAGCAGCTTGCCCAGCCGTGCGCTGCGCACGCCCACGGTGTCGGGCGCGGCCGGGTCCGGGCTGAAGAACTTCTGCAGGCCCAGCGGCTCCGGCTTGAGCCGCGCGCAGACGGTGTCCGGGTTCTGCCCGGGCTTGAGCTGGTAGCTCGCGGCGAACGAGCCGGTGGAGCCGTCCGACACGGCGCGCGCCACCACGCACTCGGCTTCCGGTTCGCTGCCGCACGCGCCCACGGCGACGGCCGCCACGGCGATTCCTGCACTCACTGCCATCCAACGAAGCTTCATCGCGGGGGTCCTCATGGCGGTGGCCTAGAAGCTGAGCTTCGCGCCCAGGCGGATGGAGCGCGGGGCCTGGTAGGCGGTGGGCCGCTTGAAGTTGGGGTTGATGTCCGTCACGGCGATGGGCAGCCCCGTGGCGGTGGAGATGACCTTGCAGTTGGGGTTGTTCGCGGTGAGGCAGGCGGTGAGGTCGTCCGGCTTGCCGCCCTGCTCGATGGCGTACACGCGCGCGGTGCTGAAGGTCTGGTCCACGTCCGTGTACTGCTGGAAGTTGAAGAGGTTGAACACGTCCAGGGACACCGTGAGGACGTAGTCCTTCACCAGCCGCTGGTTGACGCCCACGTGCCCGTCCACGCCGTGCACCCAGGGCAGCCGGCCCGCGCTGCCGCGCGGCAGGATGAACGTCTCCGAACCGCTGCGGCGCGGGTGCGCGCCCAGGTAGTTGAGCGGCGTGCCGGAGCGGGCGCGGTAGTTGCCGCCCACGTTGATGCTGGTGCGCGACCCCAGCATGAACTCCTTCGCGGCGAACACCTTGAACGCGTGCGTGCGGTCCCCGGGCAGCTGGCCCTCGCGGTTGATGGTGAGCGACACCAGGTCGAAGTCGCGCGTGAGGTTGGGGGACAGCTGGCCGGTGTCCGCGCGGAACAGGCCGGAGTAGTTCCCGCGCAGCGTGGACCAGGTGTAGCTGGCCTGGGCCAGCCAGCCGCTGGTGAAGGCACGCTGGAAGTAGACGTTGACCGCGTCGTACTCGCGCTTCGCCAGCGGGAAGTCCGTCGAGTAGCCCTTGCCCGGGTTGCCCAGGAAGAAGGTGCTGCCGTCGTCGCGGCTCATGTCCTCGATGACGTCGTTGAGGTAGCGCCGGGTGTACGTGGCGCCCACGCGGCTCGCGGCGAACAGCTCGTACTCACCGCCCACCACGAACTCGTCCGCGGACTGCGCGCGGATCTTGGGGTCCACCGGCACGCGGTCACCGCCCTGCGCGTCCCAGAGCTGGTTGGGGCTCTCGCGGTTGCCAATGGGCTGTCGGTTCGCGTCCAGCGTGCAGTCCACCAGCAGCGAGCCCTCGCGCGACGGGTTGCACGGGGGCGCGTCGTAGGTGGCGGACAGCAGCTGCTGCTGCGGGAAGGACAGGTCCGCCATGTCCAGGGGGACGTTCTCGAAGAAGCGCGCGTAGTTGGCGAAGACCTTGGCGCGCCCGCTCTGCGTCGGGTCGTAGATGACGCCCAGGCGCGGGGACCACTGGTTGGGCAGGTGCAGGCCCACCTCGCCGTCCAGGCCGTAGAGCGTCTGCACGTCGTAGCGCAGGCCCACGTTGACGGTGACCTTGTCCAGCACGGACCAGCTGTCCTGGATGAAGCCGCCCACGGTGGTGGACGTGGAGGTGCCCTCCTTGTTGTCCAGGAACACCGGCTGGTCCGGGCCCTCCAGGTAGCCGTACTGGTTGAGGCTGAAGAAGCAGTCGCCGCCGGTGCACTCCTGCCAGGGCGTGAGGCCCGTGCGCGCGCGGTTGTTGTAGAAGCTCATGCGCTCGATGTCCGCGCCGGCCTTGAGGATGTGGTGGCCCAGGGCCTCCAGCAGGTACGTGCCCATCACCTTGCCCTGCACGCGGTCCAGCCGCTGGATGCTGATGGTGCCGGGGCCGCCGGTGGAGTAGGCCGTCACCGGACAGCGCAGCCGCTGCTCCTCGGGCGTGCTGCCACAGTCGTTCGCGTTCGGGAGCGTCTCGAACTCGTTGATGGTGTGGGGGCCCGGGTTGCGGGTGCGGCGCCAGGCGATGTTGGACTTCGCGGACAGGCCCTCGCCGGAGCCCAGGCCCGAGCCGTCCGACGGGAGGATGGAGTCCGCCTGGTGGTGCCAGCCGAGCGTCGCGTCCACGAGCAGCTTCTTGTCGAAGAAGGACGAGGCCTGCTTCGCCACGATGTCCATGGCGCTGTTGCTGCGGCGGGTGGCGATGGCCTCATACGCGCCCTGCACGTAGCTGGTGCACGACAGGCTGGAGCACACCTCCGGCTCGCCGTCGTCGCTGAAGGAGTACTTGCCGCTGCCGCCGGACGAGCGCGGCGTGCCGAACACGGACACGGACAGGCTGTGGTCCGGGTTGAAGTTGTAGGTGAGCTTGCCCAGGTACTGCACGCTGCGCTCGTCCGCGAAGCGGGACACGCGGCTGCCTTCGATGGGGGACACCTGGGAGAAGCCGGTGGTGGGGTCCTTGCGGCGCGCGCCCACGGCGGTGCAGCCGTTGGCGGGGTCCACCTCCGAGCACAGCTCGTAGCTGCTGAGCTGGCGGTCCACCTGGATGCGATTGAAGGACGGCGCGACGCCCACGTAGAACCAGAGCTTGTCCTTGAGCAGCGGGCCGCCCAGGTCGAAGCCGAAGTCGCCCAGGTTGTGGGCGCTGCCCTGCGCGGAGATGACGCTGCCCTCGCGGAGGATTTCCTTGCCGGACGTCTGGAACGCGCCGGGCGCGTAGTTCGCGAACACGGAGCCGTGGAACTCGTTGGAGCCGGACTTGGTGACGACGTTGAGCACGCCGCCGGTGGAGCGGCCGTACTCCGGCATGTAGCCGCCGGTGATGATGTTGACCTCCTTGACGAACTCCACGGACAGGGGCGTGCCCAGGGTGCCCACGCCGGGGTCGTTCACGGACAGGCCGTCCACCACGTACTGGCTCTCCGGGGACGAGCTGCCGCTGATGCTCACGCCGTAGCGGTCCTCGGTGGCGCCGGGGGCCAGCTCGGCCAGGCCCTCGAAGGAGCGGGACGCGGAGCCCTTGGTGCCGGGGCGGATGACGGCGATGTTGCGGATGAACTCCTGGTCCACGGTGACGCCCGCGGCGCTGGAGCCCACGTCCACGCTGGGCGGCGAGCCGACGACCGTGTAGTCGATGTTCATCGTGTCCGGGACCAGCTCCGCGTTGAAGCGGATGGTGCGGTCGATGCGCAGCAGGATGTCCGGCCGGGCGTAGGGCGTGAAGCCGTTCGCGTCGAAGCGGAGCATGTACGTGCCCGGCGGCAGTTGAGGGATGCGGTACAGGCCGCTCTTGTCGGTGAGGACGGTGCGCTCGCCCTGCAACTGGGGCGAGGTCGCGGTGACGACCACGTCCGCCAGGGCCCGCCGGTCATCCGCGCTGATGACCGTCCCGGTGATGACCGAGTTGCCCTGGGCCCACGCCCCGGCTCCCCACAACACGACCATGAGCCACAGCCCACGGATGAAACAGATTCGTCTGAGCACGTCCGCGCCCCTCCGGCGAAGGGGGCGAACTTTGTCGCAAAACGTGAGAAATCCGCCAGCCCAAATCAAAAAGGGCTTGCCGCCAGAGCGGAAAACGCCCGACCCGCTGCGTCAGCGGACTGTGTCGGCACGGAGGGGCAGGGGCGGGGTGGTCCTGGACGGGGTGGCTTTGTCACGCTGCGCAGAATGACTTCACGACTCGTCCTGTTCGCGGCCCTGCTCTCCTGTGCTGTCGCACTCATGGCGTGCGCCCTGGCGGGGCTGCGCGGCGTGGGTGGGGCGTTCGTGCTGGGACTGGTGCCGGCCGCGGCTTTGCTGGGGCTGCTCATCGCGGTCCGCCAGCAGGTGTCTCAATGGCGGCGGCAGGGAGTGTTCCAGCTCTCCTCGGGGGCCTGGTGGAGCGGATCGATTGGTGGAGGGCTGCTGTGGCCCTCTGGGCGGTGATGCAGGTCTTCGCGTACTTCTCCACGCCGGCGACCTGCGGCAAGGGCGGCTGTGCGCTGCTCATCTTCTACGTGCCCGCGGCCTTCGTGGCCGGGCTGCTGCTGGGGATGCTGGTGTCGTCCGCGGTGCTGGGGGCGGTCGGCATGGTGAAGGGCTTGAAGCCGGTGGCCGTGCAGGGCGTGCTCGCGGGCACGGCCGTCTTCGGGTTCGTGCTCTTCATGCTGCTGGGGGGCTGAGTCAGAGGATGTTCCCGGGTTCCGAAGTGAAGAGTGCGTGGAAGAGCGTGGTCTCCGGCGGCTTCATGAGGTTGACGTAGAGCGGAACAGGCGTCTGCGCGACTTCAAGAGGCAGCGCGGTGGCGCCGAACTCGGCTTCGATGTGCCGGGCGACCGTGTCCGTGATGCCTTGCAGTTCCAGTGGGATGGGGCCGAGGAAGGCCTTCGCACTGCGGAGCTGATTCCCCAGGTACTCCTTGCGGACGCAGTGCACCGTGTAGACCGGGGCCAGGATGCTGAGATACCCGGCGACCACCCATACCTTCTGGGGACGGCGCATGATCTTCTCGTGGTGGGGATAGACGAGCGCGCCGAAGCTGGGGTTCGCCAGGCCCGGCGCGTAGTCCCAGACATCGCAGCTGGGGATCGCTTCGCGAAGCTTCCTGACGAAGGCTCCCCAATGAGGCCTTTCCTTGGTCTTCTCAGCCCAGAGTGCCTCGTAACGGAGGTCTTCGGGAGAGGGATCCTGACGGAAGCGATAGGCTTCGTCGGCACCCCAGTAGAGACGAGCAATCGTGAGCAACTCCTCGGCTGAAGGTGTCATGGCTTCTGGATCCGAGGCCGTACAGGTGTGGTCTCCGCGTGGCACGCCTGATTCACCCGCGAGCCCTCAATGGCTCCGCCGAGCGCAAGCGAGAATGCATCCCTGAACTCGGTGCATGCCAATCCAAGCGCCGTGACCGGAGCGGTAGAGCTGAATACTGTTTGGGCTGCCAGGTTCGCGCAGTCCGCTGAGATGCGCTGGGCCAGATCCAGCGGGATGTCGCCAAAACGTGTGGAATGCACAGGCATCCCAACACCCAGTGTGCATCTGAAGACCTCCCCCGTGTCACGCCGTAGCGGAACATGAAGACAGGCCTCCCGCCAGCCTCCGGCTCCTGGTTCCGTCTTGCTCACGACCGTAACGAACCGGAAGTGCCGGGGCTGGAGGCTTCCCTCCACCACGGTTCCACTGCCTGTCGCGCAGCCCGTGAGCAGCCCCAGGCATACCGCCCGCTTTATCGCGTCCATGGCCTTCCCCCCGGAAGGCCACCGACGTCACTGCAAGGCACTCTCAACGCTCCATCGTCTCAGGGGATGGGCTGTCCGATGAGAGACGCGGCGGAACCGGCATATAAACAGCCCTTGATGACCTCACGTCTCGCGCTCTTCGCGGCCCTGATTCTTGGCTCCGTCCTCTTCGGTCTGTCGATGCTGGCGGCGGCGCTCAGCCGCGGTGCCGCGCTCCCGGTGTCCCTGGGGCTGGGCCTGGTGCTGCTGGTCTTCGTCATCGTCACCTTGCGCCGTGCGCCGCGCTGGCGGACCGAGGGCACCTTCACGCTCTCCGGAGCGGCCTGGCGGTGGCTGTCGTTGGCGGTGGCACTGCTCTCGGGGCTTGGCACGACGGCTGTCGTCCTCGACGAACTCCACCTGCCACTGCCAATCGGCGAGTGCCTGGGCTCGAGCTGCGAGGTGTCCTACGCGATTGCACCGCTCGTGTTCGTGGCCAGCTTCCTCGGCGGATGGCTCCTGTCCGCGGCGCTGCTGGGCGCCTACGGACTGCTGCGAGCCATCTCTTCGAAGGCCGTGTGGGGCATCGTTGTCTCCGTGCCCGTCCTCACGTTCCTGGTCGTGCTGGCGGTGTTCGCCGGGTCCTAGAAACCCTTCAGCGCTCCACCGTCACAGGCGATGGACTGGCCGCTGATGTACGCGGCCGGCTCCGACGCGAGGAACGTCACCAGCGCCGCGAACTCCTCCGGCCTTCCCAGCCGCCTCGCGGGGATGTTCGGCGCGACCTTCTCGTCCGACAGGCCCAGGTCCTTCATCCGGTCCGTCGCATGGTAGCCCGGCAGCGCCGCGTTCACCGTGATGCCGTAGGGCGCCACTTCATTGCTCAGGCTCTTCACCAGCCCCAGCAACCCCGCGCGCAGGCCGTTGGACACCGTGAGGTTGTTCATCGCCTCGCGCGCCGCCGTGGACGTCACCAGCACGATGCGGCCCCAGCCCTGCGCCTTCATGCCCGGCAGCGCTTCTTGAATCGCATCCACCGTGGCCAGCCACAGGCTCTGGAACCCGGTCTGCCATTGCTCCACCGTGATGGCCTCGAAGCCTCCGGACGGCGGGCCTCCCGCGTTCACCACCAGCACGTCCAGGCCGCCCAGCTTCTGCGTCACCTCGCGCACCAGCCCGCGCGCGGCCCCGGCTTGGGTCAAATCACACGGGACCGCGAGCGCCGCGCCCAGCTCCTTCGCCGCCTTCTCGAGCTTCTCCCCGCCTCGCGAGGACACCGCCACCGTCGCGCGCTCCTTCACCAGCGTGTCCGCGATGGCGCGCCCCAGCCCCGATGACGCACCCGTCACCAGCGCCCGCCTACCCTTCAAGCCGAAATCCATCCGCGTGCTCCTCCATGAAAGGGGTCAGCCGGCCGCGAATCAGCTTCGCCGCCCGGTCCAGGTCCACGTCCTCCGGACGCTTCAGGTCCTTCGCCAGCTCGGACACGATGCCGCCCGCGATGGCGCCCACGCCGTACGCCAGCCGGTAGGGCACGCGGCTGAAGCTCACCAGCGTGTAGCGGCTGACGAACTCGCCCGGGAAGGCGTTGAGCAGCACCTTCTCCACGCCCTTCTCCAAGAGGAAGCGCGGATCCGCCGTGCTGTCGCGCATCTCGATGAAGTTCTCCACCGCCATGTCCGCGATGGCGTCCGCGTTCGTCTTGCGCAGCCGCTCGAACTCGCGGAACGCCTGGCCCAGGTCCGGCTGCTTCGCCAGGAGCGCGTCCAGCGCCACGCAGTCCTCGAAGCCGCAGTTCATCCCCTGCCCGTAGAACGGCACGATGGCGTGCGCCGCGTCACCCAGGAGCAGCGTGCGCCCGCCCGCGTGCCATGGCGCGCACTTCACCGTCACCATGTGCCCGGTGGGCCGGGAGAAGAACTCCTCCACCAGCCCGGGAATCAGCGCCTTCGCGTCCGGGAACTGCTCCTGGAAGAACGCCTCCAGCGCCTCGGGCGTCTGGAGCGACGCGAAGCTCACCGGTCCCTCCCACGGCAGGAACAGCGTGCAGGTGAAGCTGCCGTCTTCATTGGGCAGCGCGATGAGCATGTACGTGCCGCGCGGCCAGATGTGCAGCGCGTGCTTCTCCATCTGGAAGCGCCCGCCCTCGCCCGGCGGAATGGTCAGCTCCTTGTAGCCGTGCCCCAGCGTCTCCGAGTCCGCCCGGAAGTCCGGCTGGGATTGCAGCGCCTGCCGCACCGCCGAGCCGGAGCCATCCGTGCCGAACACCACCGCGTCGCGCAGCTCGCGCGTCTCGCCCGTGGCCTCGTCCAGCACGGTGAGCGCCCCCGCGGCCGGATCCGCGTGCGTCACGCGCTGGCGGAAGCGGATGGACACGCGGCCCGTCTCTTCCGCGCGCGTCATCAGGAACTTGTTCAGCCAGCCGCGCGACAGGGAGTTGATGTGCTGCGAGTCGTCCTTGCCATACGGCTGGAAGGCCAGCTCGCCCTTCACCGGGTGGATGACCCGCCCGCGCATGGGGATGGCGTGCTTCAGCGCCTCCTCCTCCAGGCCCACCTGCCGCAGGGCGTGCAGGCCGCGCGTGGAGATGGCCAGGTTGATGGAGCGCCCCGCGTCCAGCGTCTCGCGGCGCATGTCCGGCCGGCGCTCCAGCACCTCCACCGTGTGGCCCCGGCGGGCCAGGTACAGCGCCAGGAGCGAGCCCACGAGGCCCGCTCCCACCACCGTCAGCTTCGACTCATTCGAGGGCATGGGCTTCCAGCGCCTTCACGAAGCGGAAGACGTCCAGGTAGGTGTTGTAGAGGGGCGCGGGCGCGGCGCGGATGATGTCCGGCTCGCGGAAGTCGCAGATGATTCCGGCCGCGGCCAGCCGGTGCAGCAGCCGCTTCGGCTCGCCCTTGAAGCGCAGGGACAGCTGCGCGCCGCGCTGCTTCAGGTCGCGCGGCGTGGTGATGGTGACGAACCCCGCGGGCAGCCGGTCCAGCAGGAACTCCATGTAGCCCGTGAGCTGGTCGCTCTTGGCGCGCAGGGCCGCCATGGTCGCCTTGTCGAACAGCTCCAGCGACGAGCGCAGCGCCGCCAACTGGAAGATGGGCGGGTTGGACAGCTGCCACCCCTCCGCGCCCGGCAGCGGGTCGAACGTCGGGCCCATCTCGAAGCGCGTGGCCTTGTTGTGGCCCCACCAGCCCTCGAAGCGCGGCAGCTCCGGGGAGTGCGCGTGCCGCTCGTGCACGAACACGCCGCCCAGGCTGCCCGGTCCGCCGTTGAGGTACTTGTACGAGCACCACACCGCGAAGTCCGGCCCGTCGTCGTGCAGCGACAGCTTCAGGTTGCCCGCGCCGTGCGCCAGGTCGAAGCCCACCTTGCAGCCCTGCGCGTGCGCCACGCGCGTGATCTCGCGCAGGTCGAACGCCTGGCCGGTGAGGTAGTTCACGCTGCCCAGCATGACGAGCGCGATCTCCTTCCCGTGCCGCTCGATGGTCTCGAGGATGTCCTCGGGGCGCAGCGTGTCCTCGCCCTCGCGGGGCGTCAGCCGGAGGATGGCCTCCTTCGGGTCGTAGCCGTGGAAGCGCGCCTGCGACGCCACCGCGTACTGGTCCGACGGGAAGGCGCCGCCTTCGATGAGGATTTTGAAGCGCTCGCGCGTGGGCCGGTAGAACGACACCATCATCAGGTGCAGGTTCACCGACAGGGTGTTCATCACCACGACTTCCACGGGCTGCGCGCCCACGACGCGCGCCACCTGCTCCGTGAGCAGCTCGTGGTAGGGCAGCCACGGGTGGCGGCCGTGCACGTGGCCCTCCACGCCCAGCCGCTCCCAGTCCTCCATCTCCATCTGCACGTACTTGCGCGCCTTGCGCGGCTGCAATCCCAGCGAGTTGCCCGCCAGGTAGATGGTCGGCGCGCCGGATGCGGCCGGGGGAAAGAGGAACTCGTCGCGCAGGGGGCGCAGCGGATCCTTCGCATCCAGGCCGTAGGCGAACGCGTCGGTGTTCTCGTAGACAGGGGCCGTCATGGTGCGAAGTCCTCGTGCGAGCGCCCCAGCCACTCCAGGGCGTTGCGGTAGAGCAGTTGCTCGCGCACGGAAGGCGCCAGGTCCGTCAGCGACTCGATGAGCGTGCCGGGCCGCTCCTCGCCCAGCGGGAAGGGGTAGTCACTGCCCAGCGCGACCTTGTCCGCGCCGAACAGCTTCACGATGGCGCGCAGCGTCTCCGCGTCATGCACCAGCGAGTCCACCCAGAACCGTCCCAGGTAGTCGCGCGGCGCGACCTTGTTGTCCACCGCCACCAGGTCCGGGCGCACCTCGAAGCCGTGCTGGATGCGGCCCAGCGTGCCGGGGAACGCGCCGCCGCCGTGCGCGAAGGCGAGCCGCAGCTTCGGCAGCCGCTCCATCACCCCGCCGAAGATGAGCGAGCAGATGGCCAGCGACACCTCCGCCGGCATCCCCACCAGCCACGGCAGCCAGTACTTCGTCATCTTCGCCTCACCCATCATGTCCCACGGGTGCACGAAGACGGCCGCGCCCAGGTCGCTCGCGGCCTGGAAGAAGGGGAAGAGGGCCGGGTCGGAGAGGTTCAGGTCGTTGACGTGGCTGCCAATCTGCACGCCCGCGAACCCGAGCGTGCGCACGCAGCGCTCCAATTCCTTGACCGCCAGGTCGGTGGATTGGAGCGGCACCGTGCCCAGCCCCACGAAGCGCTTCGGCGCGGAGGCCACCGCGCCGGCCAGGTGGTCGTTGAGGAAGCGCGCCACCTCCAGGCCGTCCTGCGGCTTGGCCCAGTAGCTGAACAGCACCGGCACCGTGGACAGCACCTGCACCTGGACGCCGTGCGCGTCGCACTCCGTCACGCGCTGCTTCGGGTCCCAGCAGTTGCTTTCAATCTCGCGGAAGAACTTCCCGTCATCCCGCAGCATCCGCGCGCGGCAGGGCGCGTGGTGGTCCAGCGTGATGAAGCCGCCGTAGCCGAAGCGCTCGGCGAAGCGGGGAAACTCCGGGGGGAGCAGGTGCGTGTGGATGTCGACCTTCACTTGGGCGCACCACCCCGCGCCACCTTCGTGCCGCACTTCTTGCACGTGCAGTTGTCGGGGTTGCCATAGAAGTGCTCGAACACCGGCGGCAGCTGCGTCACCAGATTCGTGACGTGCAGCGATTCCTCATAGAGCTTCTCGCCGCACTTCGGGCACAGCCACAGGAAGGAGTCCAGCTCCTGCGGCTGGCGGCGGCGCTCCAGCACCAGCCCGATGGTGTTGGGGGGCCGCTGCGGCGAGTGCGGCACCTTGGGCGGCAGGAGGAAGATTTCGCCCTCGCGGATGGGGACGTCCTGCACCTGCCCCTCGTCGATGACGCGCAGGGTGATGTCGCCCTCCAGCTGGTAGAAGAACTCCTCGCCCTCGTTGACGTGGAAGTCCGTGCGCGAGTTGGGCCCGCCCACCACGGTGACCATGAAGTCCCGGTCCGCCCAGACCTGCTGGTTGCCCACGGGCGGCTTGAGCAGGTGGCGGTGCTCGTCGATCCACTTCTTGAAGTTGATGGGGGTCAGTCGTCCCATGTCACTCGTCTCCAATGGTGGCGATGCACTTCAGTTCGATGGCGATGGGCGTGGGCAGCGCGTTGATTTCGAGCGTGGTGCGGCACGGCGGGTTGTCCTTGAAGTACTCCGCCCACAGCCGGTTGTACGTGGGGAAGTCCCGCTTCATGTCCGTGAGGTACACCGTCACGTCCACCAGCCGCTCCCACGAGGAGCCCGCGTCCTCCAGGATGTAGCGCACGTTGCGGAACACGGAGTGGCACTGCGTCTCGATGTCGTAGGAGACGATGTTGCCCGCCGCGTCCAGCTCCACGCCCGGGATGGCCTTGCTGCCGCGCTCGCGCGGGCCCACGCCGGAGAGGAACAGGAGGTTTCCCACCCGGCGCGCGTGGGGGTAGAGCCCCACCGGCTCCGGGGCCTTCTTCGAGTCGATCCGCTCGCCAGCGCTCACGTGGAGGTCACTCCTTGGGGGTTTCAGAGCTTGATGCAGACGTTCTTGGGCTCGGTGAAGAAGCGCAGCGCGTCCCAGCCGCCCTCGCGGCCCACGCCGGACTCCTTCACCCCTCCGAACGGCGTGCGCAGGTCGCGCAGCATCCAGGTGTTCACCCAGACGATGCCGCTGTGCAGCCGGGACGCGAAGCGGTGCGCGCGCGTCAGGTCCTTCGTCCACACGCTGCCCGCCAGCCCGTAGCGCGTGGAGTTGGCCCACGACAGCACCTCCTCCTCGTCATCGAAGGGCATCAGCGTGGCCACCGGGCCGAAGATCTCCTCCTGGTTCGTGCGGCACGTGGGCGCCAGGCCCTCCACCAGCGTGGGCTCGATGAACCAGCCGTTCGCGCAGCGGCCGGGCACGCTCGCGCGCTGGCCGCCGGTGAGGATGTGGCCGCCCTCCTGCTTCGCGAGCGCGATGTAGCCCATCACCTTCTCGAAGTGCTCGCGCGACACGAGCGCGCCCTGGTCCGTGCCCTCCACCAGCGGGTCGCCCACCTTGAGGGCCTTCGTGCGAGCGACGAGCGCTTCCTTGAAGCGCGGGTACAGCGAGCGCTGCACGAAGATGCGCGGGCCGCACAGGCAGATCTGCCCCTGGTTGGCGAAGGACGAGCGCAGCGTGGTGGCCAGCGCCTCGTCGAAGTCGCAGTCCGCGAAGATGACGTTGGGGTTCTTGCCGCCCATCTCCAGCGACAGCTTCTTGAACGCGGGCGCGGCCACGCGGGCGATCTCCGCGCCGGTGCGCGTGCTGCCGGTGAAGGAGATGGCGCTCACTTCCGGGTGGCGCGTGAGCGGCCCGCCGACGTGCGGACCCAGGCCGTGCACCAGGTTGAGCACGCCCGGCGGCAGGCCCGCGTCGCGGCACACCTGGGACAGGAGGTAGGCCGTCATCGGCGTGACTTCCGACGGCTTGGCCACCACGCAGTTGCCGGCCGCCAGCGCGGGGGCGATCTTCCACGTGAGCAGGTACAGCGGCAGGTTCCACGGCGAGATGCAGCCCACCACGCCCAGCGGCGAGCGCAGCGTGTAGTTGAGCGCCACGCCGTCCATGGGGTGCGCTTCGCTGGAGAACTGCGTCGCCGCGTCCGCGAAGAACTCGAAGTTGAGCACGCTGCGCGGGATGTCCACCGTGCGGGCCACCGCCAGCGGCTTGCCCGTGTCGATGGACTCCGCCCGCGCGAAGGCGTCCAGGCGCTCGTGGATGAGCCCGGCGATGCGGCGCAGGTAGCGCGAGCGCTCGTTGGCCGGCAGGGCGGACCATGCGGGGAAGGCGCGGCCCGCGGCCTCCACGGCGGATTGCACGTCCTCCTCGCGCGAGTCCGGCACGTGCGCGTAGAGCTGGCCCGTTGCGGGCTCCGGCTTGTCCAGCCACTGGCCGCCCGCCGCGGGCACCAGCTCGCCACCGATGTAGTTGAGGACCTTCTCCAAGGCAGCGCCCTCCTGAGGGAGACGCGGCAATGTATGTCGCGGCCGTCCAGCGCCTCCAGGATTCCGAACGGCGGACGTCGGATGGCGCTCGCTTGCGCGGCCGTCCGGCGCCCGGCGTCTCCGGGACCCGCTCCACCGGTGAATCCTTGGTGGAATTGCGGGCCGGGCATGGAAAAGATTCGCGCATGACCTCGACTGTGGACGTGGCGGCCCTGGCAGGAATCCTGGACGCGGCGCGGCGCGAGCGCCGTGAGGTGCCGCCCCTGACACACGCGCACCCGCAGCTGAGCGTGCCGGACGGCTACGCGGTGCAGGCGGAGGGCATCCGGCTGCGCGAGGCCCAGGGCGAGCGGGTGGTGGGCCTGAAGATGGGCTTCACGTCGGAGGCCAAGCGCAAGCAGATGAACCTGGGCTCGCCCATCTTCGGCGTGCTCACGGACCGGATGCGCGTGCAGCCGGGCGGCGTCATCCGCGTGGGCGCGGGCATCCACCCGCGCATCGAGCCCGAAATCGCCTTCCGCACGTCGAAGGAGCTCAAGGGCACCGTGACGCGCGACCAGGTGCTGGACGCGTGCGAGGCCGTCTTCGCGGCGATGGAGGTGCTGGACTCGCGCTTCGTGGGCTTCAAGTACTTCAGCCTGCCGGACGTGGTGGCGGACAACGCGTCCTCGTCGCTGTTCGTGCCGGGCACGCTGGAGCGCGCCCCGCGCGAGCTGGACCTGACGAAGCTCCAGATGCGCATGGAGGTGAACGGCAAGGTGGAGGGCGAGGCGCGCTCGGACGCCATCTCCGGTGACCCGGTGGTGTCCCTCATCCAGTTGTGCGCGCTGCTCGCGGAGCGCGGCCAGGTGCTGCCCGCGGGGAGCCTGGTGCTGTCGGGCGCGGCCACCGCGGCCTACCTGATGAAGCCCGGTGACCACGTGCGGCTCACCGTGGACGGGCTGGGCACGGTGGAGGTCACGGCGGCGGACTAGTTCTCAGTACAGCAGGCCGTCCTTCGGCTGGACGGGCGGCGGCAGCCCGGACTCGCCCAGCATCTGCCGCAGGTTGATCTCGATGGTGCGGCAGAGCGCCGTCATGGGCGTGTCGCTGACGCCGTCCTCGAAGGGGTTCTCCACGTCGCGGCCCACCGCGTCCAGGGCGATGAAGAGGAACGCGATGATGGCGGTGACCAGCGGCGTGAGCACGCCCAGGTCCGCGACGACGCCCAGGGGCAGCATGGTGAGGTAGGCGCGCACCATGGCGTGCGGGAGGATGTCGTACTGGCGGGGCAGGGGCGTGTTCTTGATGCGCTCGCACGCGCCCAGGAAGTTGGTCAGCTCGGTGAGCGTCTCGTCCATCGACACGCGCATGTAGACCTTCTCCGGATGCTCGATGTCGCTGTAGACGCGGCGCATGCGCACGCCCATCCACAGGACGATGGCGGCGGGCACGTTCTGCTCGTCGCGCAGGGCCTCCAGCACGGACGGCCGGAAGAACGGCGTGATTTCCGGGAAGGGGTCCTGCCGCCGCAGGTGGCAGCGGAGCGCGTTCACGAAGCCCACCTGCGCGTAGACCAGCTCGCGCGCGTCCTCGGTGATGCCCCCGAACATGCCGGTGATGCCCCGGGGGGACTCCACGGCCGGGTGGATGAACGTGGCCAGGTTCGCGCGCGGGACGTTCCCGCGCAGGTCGCGCGCGTGGCCCAGTTGGTCGCGCACCGCGCCGTCACCCACCTGGGACCAGGCGGGCGCCAGCGCGGGACCCTCCGGCTGCACGGCCACCTGCACCAGGCGGGACGCGGCGGAGGGCGTCTCCGGCGTCCCGTCGCTGCGCTGCGCCCGGGGCGCGGGCAGGAAGGTGAGCACCTGCCGGGCGAGCGTCCGCGACGCGTTCACCAGCCCGCCCCAGATGGTGCGCGCCTCCCACCAGCGCTCGTAGGCGGAGTTGTTGCGGAAGCCGAGCAGCACGCCCAGGGCCGCGGCCAGCAGCGTCACCGGCAGCGCCGGCACCGACAGCCACCTGGCGTCCAGCACCTCGTAGCCCAGGGAGATGGCCAGCGCGATGACGATGTGCACGACGACGGGGCGCCCCGTGTAGCGGAGGATGATCCGCCAGGACAGCATCCGACCGACGATCATCTGCGGGGGCCTCGCTCGCGTCGCGCGTGCTGCGTGAGAAGCCGGATGTAGTGATGCCCCCGCGCCGGGGCAATGCAGCGCGTTACCTTCACGTCCACCGTCCGGCCGGAACCTCTTCCGCACGCCGGGTGAGCGTGCGGAACCGGACGGATGGACGCCGGGGCTTTCAGGCCCGCGACTTGCTGAAGACGATGCTGGCGCCCGTCCCCGGCACCGTCACGGTGAAGGTGCGCTCCACGGTGGCCAGGCCGTTGCCGCTGCGCGCCGCCAGCTCCAGGAAGAACGCGCCCGTGGCCTTCAGGTGGAAGGACTGCGCCCAGGACTGGGACAGCGCCTTGAACGCGTCCTTGAAGACGGACGACGAGCGCTGCTCGCTGTTGCGCAGGTCCAGGAGCCCCGCGCGCAGGTCGCGCCACTTGGACACGGTGCCGGGGTTCTTCTGGATGATCTCCGCGAACGTCAGCATTCCGTTGCCCAGTTGCCCTTCGATGTACGCGAACTGTCCGACGAGCGGGTTGTTCTTCAGGTTCGCGGCGGCCGTCCGGGCGGCGTCGGCGGCGGACCAGTTCTGCTCCAGGTACGCCTTCCACAGGGGGGCGTAGACGGACTCGCGCACGGCGGGGCGGTCGCGGCACGGCACGCCGTACCAGGGCAGGGCGCGGGCGAGCGCGCGGGCGAAGGCGGAGTGCGCGTCCGGGTCCGCCGCGTGGTCGATGACGTCGCGCAGCGTCCGGTTGTCCAGCTTCAGCTCCACGCGCGTCTCCACCTCCTTGCCGCCGGCCGCGTCGCGGATGCGCTGGAGGACCTGCTCCTCCTCGGCGTCGTCCAGCGCGCCCCAGATGATGGCCTCGTCCACGGCCTGGCGCAGCTCGTCGCCGGACAGCTTGCGCGCGTCACGGGCCAGCAGCAGGTAGAGTCCCAGGTCGAAGTCCGCCACGGTGGGCGACTTGCGGAACTCCGCCATGTCCGCCTTGAAGTCCGCGGTCCAGCGCATGTACGGCGTGAGCAGCGCGCCGCTGTAGCCGCGCACGCCCAGGAACGAGATGCGCTGGGGCGCCTCCTTCTCCAGGCTGTTGCGCTGCACCACCTGGGTGAGCTCGCGCGTGTCGTTGCCGCCCAGCGCCCACTTGCCCAGCTTCAGGGAGAAGCCCCAGGCCTTGGACTCCTTGTTGACCTCCTTCAGCAGGCACTGCTCCAGCACCATGCCCTCGGACTGCATGCGCTGCATGGCGCCGTCCATCCGGCCCGACACCAGCAGCGGGTGCAGCGCGCGCGCCTGGGCGTCGGTGCACACGGTGGACAGCAGCGTCGTCTGCTCGCGCAGGCGCAGGTATTCGTAGCGGAAGCCCAGCTCGAACTTGGACTCGGCCAGGGCCTGGACGCGCGTGCGCACGTCCGTGCGCAGCTTGTCCCACTGCGTGCGCAGCGCGGTGGTGTTGGCCTCCAGCTCCCCGAAGCCCAGCCGGTCGAGGACGAGGCGCAGCGCCTTCGCCTCGATCTCCGACAGCTTGTGCGCCTCCAGCTTCGTCATCAGGGACTCGAACTCCGCCAGCGGCACGGACAAGAGCCCTTCGAGGACCTGCTCCACCTGGGTGACGAGCGCGGCCGGGTCGGTGAGGCTGGCCTCCACGTGGAGGCTGGCCGTGACGCCGGCCTCGCGCGCCACGACCTTCTTCACCTGCACGCGCACCTGGCCCGCGGCGGGGCGGGAGAAGACGACGGCGTAGTCGTCCACCACCTTCACCCTGGCGGACACGGTGGCGCCCGCCTTGGCCTCGAAGGCGAGCAGGGTGCTGGCGGACAAGAGCTTCGTCAGCGTCTGGAGGTTGGAGGTGTAGACGTCCGTCCAGTCCAGCGTCGCGGTGACGGACAGCTCGCCGCGCGCCTGGAAGGCGATGGCGTCCCCCACGCCCAGCTTGTCCAGCGACGACGTGAGCAGGGGCAGCCGCAGCTCGGGCGCGTCCTCCTTCAGCGCGTCGCGCGCCTTCATGTCCTGCGGGTGCCGGTGGTAGTCCGCCAGGAGCACGCGCACGTCGCCGTTGGCCGCGAGCGCCACGTAGGGCAGCGGGAAGCCGACCTCCGCCTTCACGCGCGCCTCCACCCCGTACTTCAGCCACGCGTTGTCGCCGCCGTAGACGAGCGCCGGGCCCAACTGCTCCTTCGCGTCGCCGGGGGCCTCGCCCACCACGCCCGCCGCGTCCACGTCCGCCGGGGCGTCATAGCCTTCGATGAAGCCGCGCGCGGACACGTCGAACGCGAACGTCAGGGGCCCCAGCTTCTCTCCCGCGGGCAGCGCGTAGCTGGCGGTCGGCAATTCCACGCGGATGTCCGAACCCTTGAGGGGTGCATCCGGCAGCACCTTCGACACTTCGTCCAGCAGCGCCAGCTTCCACGACATGACGGCTCCCTCCCACGACGTCCACGGAAAGGCCGCATCCTACCTCGCCGCTCCGACGTGGGAGGCCGGACGTGAAGCGGGCACGGGCGACCCACCAGGGAGGCGGTCAGGGCACGTCGTGGACCTGCTGGAGCGCGGGCGGCCCGTCCGCCTTCACGACCAGGGGGTCGGGCATCAGCCCCTGCACGCACGAGCGGATGTGGGCCCGGGTCTCGTCCACGGGCTTGAGCACCAGCGACGTCGTCCGGGTGGGGAGCACGCGCGGCCACTGGCCTGTCTGCGCGTGGGCCACGTCGGCCTCCGTCAGGGCGATGAGCGCCTCCGTGCGCAGCGCGCGCAGGTCCAGCGCCTCCACGTCCTCGGGCGACAGGCGCACCGACGGGGCCTCCGCCTGACGGAAGAGTTCCCCGCCCTTGCGCGCCTCCAGCGCCGCCAGCGAGCGTCGGCGGTCGTCGGCCGGTTGATCCACCACGGCGAGCAGCCGGTCCGCGTCCTCCACCCACTGCCGCCACTGGATCCGGCGCGACAGGGGGCCGGGCAGCGGGGGCGCGTCGAACCATGCGGCCGGAAGTGCGGCGCGGGCTTCGTCGGAGAGCAGGTCGCGGAAGGCGTGGAGCTGTGCGGCGACGGCCTCTTCGTGCAGCGTCAGGGACACCGGCGGGAAGCCCTCGTGCAGCCGGGTGAGCTGCGAGAGGGCCTGGCGCTTGCGGATCAGCGAGGCCGCGTCGAGCGCGTCCGCGCAGGCCCGCCACGCGCGGGCGAAGCCGTCCGCGGACAGGCGCAGTCCCACGAGCCCACCGCCCAGGGCCAGCTCCCGGCTGAGCGCGAGCGTGTCCACGCACGTGTCCACCGCCGCATCGGCTTCCCCCCGCGCGACGAGCAGCCGCGTCTCCAGCGCCGCCACGTCCAACACGTGGCGCAGGGCCTGAAGCAGCGCGTCCCGCCGCGACGTCTCCGGCCCGGACAGCGGGCGCAGGTCCTCCGGCAGGCCACCGGACTCCGCATGGGTGGCGGCGAGCACCCGACGCATCAGCGGACGGCCCTGCTCCAGGGCCTCGCGCAAGGACGCGGGGAGGTCCGTCACCGGAGTGCGCCCCTCAATCACCGCCTCGAGCGTCACCGCCTCCGCCGCGCTGGGGACCGGCGCTTCCCGGGCCTGCTGGAGGAGCGCGGGCAGCAGGGACACCACGGCCTCCCCGAAGGCGCCGGGCCGCGTGGCGGTGACATGCGCCGGACGCGGGTGCTCCGCGTGCGTCAGCGTGTCCACCTCACGCAGCAGCCGTTGCTCCAGCGCGTCGGTGCGCAGGTGCTGGTACGCCAGCGCCCCAGCGCTCACGAGGACGGACAGGGACACGCCTCCCATGAGGGCGGCGAGGGGGCGCTTCAGGGCCATCAGGATGGGACTCCAGGAGGGGGACCCGGAATGTCGCACGAAACGCCGGAGCCCCACAGCCTCCCTCGGAGGGGAGCCGTTGTCCGGCGAGCGAATCACCCCACTCCGGTCATCGGGCCTGTCAGGTCCTCTACCAGGCGACTACCCCCGAGGGCACACGTCCGGCGGCCCGGTGGGCGAACGTGTCCTGTGCGAGCCGCGAGACCCACGGACGGCGCCGGGCTCGCGGAAGGTGCGCGCGCTCAGGGCGACGCGGCGGGAACCGGCTCGGACGTCGCGGTGCGGGACACGCCCAGCAGGCGCAGCAGGTGGTCTGACAGGTCGCGGGCCTGGGAGCGGATCTCCGGCACGGCGGTGGTCTCCCAGAGGTCGCCCCGGCGCGGCGGGCCCAGCGTGAAGAGGTGGGCGGACGGCTGGCCGCGCGCGTCCAGCACCTCGCCATCGGGTGCCGTCGCCAACCCGATGCCCAGCGCGTCCGCGCGCGCCTGTCCCGCCTCCAGCAGCCCGCGCAGGACGGGCTGGCTGCGCGAGGCCGGGCTCGCCTCGGGGCCGGTGCAGTTGATGACGTGCTGCACGCGCAGCACCTGGGGCTCGCGCTCGCCCCGGCGCCGCAGGCGGACCGCCACCGCGTCCGGCTCCAGCTCGAAGCCGAGCACCCGGGCCGCGTGGAGCGCCAGCCGCCCGTCGCGCCGCCACGCATCCAGTGCGTCGTTTATCTCCGGCGCCATGCGGTGGCGGTGCACCTCCCAGTACGCCCGCAGGTGGCGAAGGAAGCGCCGCCGCTCCGTCTCCGACAGCCGCTGCCACAGGGGCGTCGTCACCGGCCGCAGCGCGTCCACCGCCGCGCGCCAGTCCGCGCCCGCGGCCGTCTGGGCGTCGACCTCCTGTCGCATCGCGTGCAGCACGTCGCGGATGCGCAGCGTGCTGAACGGCACCACGCCCGCCGCGGAAGGGGACGCGGTCTCCGCGTCGCGACAGCGGTCCATCTCCCGGCGCACCGAGCGCAACAGCTCGCGGATGCGCAGGGGCTCCGCCGCGGCGGGCGTCTTCGCGCCGTGCGCGCGGTGCGGGTGCGGCAGCAGGCCGTGCCGGGACAGCGCGTGCACCGTGCCCTGGTGGCCGCGCTCGCCCAGCGACAGCACCGTGTCCACCATGGTGAGCGCCGTGCCGATGAGCAGCACCGACTCCCCGGCGCCAATGCCCTCCAGCGCCCCGGGCACCCACGGCGAGCGGTGATAGCGGGGGCTCGCGTACAGCCCGCCGTCCGGCACGCGCAGGTCCGCGGGCAGCGCGTTGCCCAGCGCCAGCACCACCGTGCGCGCCTCCAGGGTCGCGCCGCTCGCGAGCGACACCTTCACGCCGTCCGCGGTGTCCACCACCGCCGTCACCTCGTCGCGCGGCGTCTCCAACTGGACGCCCGGCGCGGCCCGCGCGGCGGACTCCTTCAGCACGGACTCAAGATACTGGCCATAGCGGCGGCGCTCGGCGAACGCGGAGGGCGGCGTGTCCGGTGACTCCACGCGCAGCCAGCGCAGGAAGTGCTCCGGATCCTCGACCCAGGCGCTCATGCGGCCGGCCGGCACGTTGAGCAGGTGACGCGCGCTGGCCGTCGAGTACGCGACCCCCCGCCCCAGGCGCTCTCCCCGCTCCACGAGGGCCACGCGCAGGGGCGAACGGGCGCCCCGCAAGAGACAGGCCGCGAGCAGCGTTCCGCTGGCGCCCGCGCCGATGATGATGACGTCCTGCCGGGAGTTCACCGCTCGATTCTAGGGCCGGGCCCCCCGGATGCCATCCCTCCCGGGGGCAGTCCTCCGCGCGGACTGTCCGTCGGCCCACGGCTCCTGGCTGCTCCCGAGCCTCGGGGCCCACCGTGGGACGGCGGGGCGTGCCGGACCTCAGAGCGCCTGGTGGGCGTCCGGCACCTGGGGCACCGCGGGCAGGGAAGGGGCGGGGGGAGGAACCGCCAGCCGCTCCCCGATGCGCGTGAGCCCCTCGCCATCGCGAGCGCGCGCGTGCACGAGCGGATAGTCCGGAAACGCGGTGCCCAGCCACCGGTCCAGCACCACGGTGAAGAGCCCGTAGTGCCCCTGGTAGCGCGCATGGTGCAGCGCGTGGAACGTGGGGGTGAAGAGGACGCGGCCCACCCAGGACGTCACGAAGCGCTTCGGCAGCCACTCCGTGTTGCCGTGCCCGAAGGCGTTGAGGACGTAGTTGGTCAGCATGTAGGCCAGGACGCCCAACTGCGAGCCCGGCATCAGGTGCATGGCCGCGAAGTGCAGGCTCAGCCCGCCGCCCAGCAGCACCACCCGCTCCGCCGCGGAGAACGACAGCGCGGTGAGCGGATCCGTCACCTGCGCCACGTGATGCTGGGCGTGGAAGCGGTAGAAGCGCGGCAGGTGCAGCAGCCGGTGCGTCACGTAGAACCACACCTCGAAGCCCACGAACATCCACGCGTAGGACCAGAGCGCCGTGGACAGGCTGAACGGCGCCATCAGCGGCCCGGTGAAGGCCCGGAAGGTCGCGAGGAGCACCGCGTCCGTCAGCACCACGACCCCCGCCGCGAGCAGTTCGCTGCGCAGCTGCCCCTTGGACAGCTCCCGCCGGAACACCCGGAAGCGCTCCGCCAGCCGCGTGCGCCACACCAGCCACCCGCCCACCACCGTCAGCAGCTTGAGGGTCCCGCTGATGAGCAGCACCAGCAGGAACAGCAGGGGCAGGGACGGATTCTCGGGCAGCAGCATCAGCATCACGAACCTCGCGAAGGCCAGCCGTACACCCCATTGATAGTGACGACCCGGGGCTATTGTCAAATCTGACAATAGTGACATGCGCGTTGATGGGCGGGGTGCGGTGGCTAGGATGGGCCGCGATGGCACCCCGGCGTCCCGCGAAGCCCGCAGCACCCCGCAAGCGGCGCACGCCAGAAGAGGCACGCGAGGCCATCCTCCAGGCCGCCGAGCCGCTGCTCGTGGAGCAGGGGCCGGACCGGGTGGGGCTCCAGGCGGTGGCGAAGGCGGCGGGGGTGAGCCATGCGCTCGTCACGCACTACTTCGGCACCTACGAGGCCCTGGTGCGCGAGGTGCTCCTGCGCCGCAACGAGCTGCTGGCGGCGTCCTTCCGGGAGCAGTTGCTCACGCTGGACACGCCGCCCAGCGCTGGAGCGCTGCTGGAGCGCTTCTTCACCATCGTGCAGCAGGGGCAGCACAGCCGGCTGATGGCCTGGGCGCTGCTCACCGGGCGCACCGAGCACATGCCGCTGGCGAGCGCGCAGGGCCTGCGGCTGCTGGCGGACGCGCTGGAGTTCCAGGCGGGCCGCGTGGCGGAAGCGCAGGGCACGACCGCGCCGTCGCGCGACGCGGTGGACATGACGCTGGTCGTGGCGCTGTGCGCGTCGCAGTGGTTCATGCTCGGGCGGGAGGTGCTGCTGCCCGTGCTGGGCCGCCCCGTGGACGCGGCGTCGGACGCGCTCTTCCGCGACGTGCTGGGCGGGATGCTCCAGGGGGCGCTTGGCGTGAAGCCGCCCGGCGGAGGCTGAAAGGGGGGGCGCCGTTTCAGGTCCAGTCGGCCTGCGAGCGCGGCGACTGCACGAAGGCGCCCGCCACCGGCAGCGACACGCGGAAGACGCTGCCCCGGCCGGGCGTGCTCTCCATGGTCAGCGTGCCGCCCAGCGAGGTGACGATGCCATGGCACACCGCGAGCCCCAGCCCGGTGCCCACGCCCAGCGGCTTGGTGGTGAAGAAGGGGTCGAAGATGCGCTCGCGGTGCTCCGGCGCGATGCCGCAGCCGGTGTCGCGCACCTCCACCAGCACGTGGCCTGGCTCCCCGGGGCGCGCCACCACGCGCACCTCGTTTCCCTCCGCGTTGCCCGGCGAGATGGACTGCGCCGCGTTGAGCAGCAGGTTGAGGAACACCTGGCCCAGCCGCGAGCCGTTGCCCTGCACCGGCGGCACGCCGTCGCACTCCACCACCAGCCGCGCGCGGTGCCGCAGCTCGTGCATGGCCATCTTCGCCGCCGTGCGCACCACCGCGGCCAATTCCGCGGGCCCGCTGCCCACGTCCTCCGCGCGCGACAGCGTCTGCAGGTCGCGCACGATGAGCCGGATGCGCTCCGCGCCGTCGCGCGTCTCCGCCAGCGCTTCCAATATCTCCTGCCGGTCCTGCTCCGACAGGCGCTCCTTCTGCTGCAGCTCCTGGTGGATGTACTCCAGGTTGCTGAGGATGAAGGCCAGCGGGTTGTTGATTTCATGTCCCACGCCCGCCGCGATGCGCCCCAGCGCGATGAGCCGGTCCGCGAAGAGCAGCTGGGTCTGTGTCGCGTGCAGCTGCTCCAGGCTGCTGGACAGCTTCGCGTTGGCGGCCTCCAGCGCCGCGGTGCGCTCGCGCACCGTCTCCTCCAGCAGCCGGTTGTCCGCGCAGGGCGTCTCCACGGCGCACCGGCTCTTGGGACCCAGGCGCTCGAAGGCCTGACGGAGCATGCCCCGCCGCCGCGTCATCGCCGCCAACCGCCCGACCTTCGCTCGTAACGTCATCGCGGCCCGCTCCACCCGACTCCATCCGCGGCCGTCACCGCTCCTCGTCGCGGTGGTCCCTACCCCCGGGCCCGGCCTGTGCTGTGGAGGGCCATCCAACACCGCCGCCCCTTGCCCGGCAAGGTGCGCGCGAGTGCGTGATGCCTTCGAGCGGACACCGCCCGGATTCACGTCCCGGCTGTCATTTTCCACTGGGGGATTCGGGCGCGCGGAGGAACCCACCGCACGCCCGGATGCTTCTGGACACGTGGCCCTCGGTGGGGGCCGAGGCCGTCCATGTCCAGCACTTCACCACCTGTTCAACAGGTGCCGCGGGTCTCAGGCACCGCAGTCCGCGCGGCAGCTGTCCGCCGTCGTCCCCGAGCCCGCATGCTCGGTGAACTGGCACACGCCGTCGCCGCAGCGGAACAGCTCCGTCGGCTGCACGCGCGTGGTGATGGCCGGGTACGTCTTCCCGTTGTACGTGCACTGCGTGTAGTAGGGCTGGCTCGGGTCGCTCTTGGTGCAGAACTGCGAGCAGCTGCCGATGTTGGTGATGGGCGCGCAGGTGTCCGCGCTCAGCGTGAGGCCGCACGCACGCGTGGAGCTCTCCGCGCTGCTGAAGTCGCGATCACGCGCCGCGAACAGGCCGTCGCTGGTGAACAGGTTGCCGAAGAAGCAGCCCTCCTTCGCGCTGAACTGCGACAGCTCCTCGGCGGAGTAGGGGACCGCCGCGCCCTGCGCCGTGCGGCCCAGCACGGACAGTGCGATGTGCAGGCCGTACTTGTTGGCGTGCGCCGCCAGGCACGCGCTCACCGACTGCTGCTCCAGCACCGTCGCGGGACTGCCGGACGCCCAGCCCGGCGCCAGGCCCAGGCTGCCCTGCCACGTGTACTTCGCCCCCGTCGTCGGCGACTGGAAGGTGCGCGTCTGGCCCGCGGGCACCGCGCACTTCACGATGTACGCCATCAGCGTCGGCGCCGTGTCCGCGTTCTGGTTGAACCAGTCGTTGAAGCCGTTCGTGGACAGGCCGTTCGTGGACAGGCCGTTGGTGGAGAGCCCGTTGGTGGAGAGCCCGTTCGTGGACAGGCCGTTGGTGGACAGACCGTTGTCCACCTGCTGCGCCTGATCCGCCGAGGCCAGGTCCGCCTCCAGGGCGTCCCCCGGCATCGCGCCGCCACAACCCACGAGGGCCAGCAGCGCCCCCGTCATCAACGCCGCCTTCAGGGGTTGGCGTGAGGCAACTCGGTTCCACCACTCGCTGCATCCACTTCCAGGCCGAAAAGCAGGGGTGAGGCGCATGTAGGGGGCTCCCGCTCGAGGGGGGAAGTCGGAGGTCCGACTTCCAGAATGTCAGGCAGTCCAGGCTTTCAGCCAGAAAGGTGCTGAAACTGTCAGACAGGGGAATCGTGACGGATTCAGGATCGAAAAGAAATACGTCTTCGTCAAAAAATTATTGTGTGGGTCCAATTCTCACGGAGCCAGACGTGTGCCGATGAAGGGCATGGAACCACAGGCCTGTAGCGGATGCGGCGGAGGGAGAGGAGGGGGACGGGGGACGGCGGGGACGACTCACTGCGGGGGAGGACCTTCGAGCAGCTGCGCGGCGGGACGGGTGATGGCGAAGCCACCGGGGTCCCTTACGTTCCAGGTTGCCACATGCGTGACCGGGCCGCCTACCACCTCGGCCTCCCCGGCCTCGCCGCGCGTCTCCGCCTCGCCATGGTGGATGCAGAGGTGGACGCGGGCCTGGGCGGACTCCGCCAGCCGCTGGGCCTCCGCGTGCAGGTCGCGCAGGGCCTGAAGCGTCTGGGCGGGCGTGGTGTCAGCGGACAGGGGCCGCACGCCCAGGAGCGTGGTGCCCGTCTGGAGCGCCAGGAGGAAGCCCTCCGCGCGCAGCCCCTGCTCCAGCGTGTCCAGCACGCCCGCGAGCGCGGCGTACAGCGTGTCGTCGTCCTGGTCCATGGAGGGCAGCACCACCTCCGCGTTCACCGCGATCACGGCGCGCGTCTGGCCCTCCACCTGGCCGGGCTCCTCGGCGGCCTCGCGCAGGGCGGTGAGGAAGGCGTTCACGCTGGGGTAGCGGCGGGTGGCGTCCTTGTCCAGGCAGCGCAGCACCACCGCGTCCATGGCAGGGGACACCGGCGCGCGCACGCTGGGGCGCGGCGGCGGGGCCTCCAGGTGCATCCGCTCCAGCTCCAGCCGGTCATCGGACTGGAACGGGTAGCGGCCGGTGAGCAACTGGTAGAGCAGCACGCCCAGCGCGTACACGTCCGTGGGCGGCCCGATGCGTCCGCCCCGGAACTGCTCGGGCGCCATCGCGTGCGCGGTGCCCAGGCGCTGGCCCGCGGTGGTGAGCCCCTCCTGGCCGGGCTCCTGCTGGATCAGCTTCGCGATGCCGAAGTCGAGCAGCTTCAGCCGGGGCTTCTCCCCCTCCTCCACGACGAGGATGTTGGAGGACTTCAGGTCGCGGTGCACGACGCCCGCGCGGTGCGCCGCCTCCAGCGCGCCGCAGATGGGCTCCAGGTACGCCAGCGCGCGGGACGCGGACAGCCGCCCGCGCTCCTGCACCACCTGGCTCAGGGTGCGCCCGGAGAGCAGCTCCATCACGTAGTAGGGGCTGCCGTCCGGCATCAGCCCGAAGTCGTAGACGTCCACGATGTTCGGGTGGTGGATCTGATTGACGACGCGCGCCTCGCGCACGAAGCGCTGGAGCATCTCCCCCTGGTCCGCCAGGTGCGAGTGCAGCACCTTCACCGCCGCGTGCCGCCCCAGGATGCGGTGCTCCGCCTCATAGACGCTGCCGTGGCCGCCGGCGGCCAGCATGCCCTTGAGCACGTACTCGCCCGCGAGCGTGCCCGGCCCGCGCTCGGGACGGAGGGGTGTGTCGTGCGCCTTGTCCTGGGCGTTCGCGGCCGCGCGCGCCTGGATGCGGAAGGTGCTCTCGGAGTCCGCCGCCATGAATGCCCCGCACCCTACCATCCACGGGGTGGGTCGCGAGTACCCATGCCTGGTGGCTCCCCTGCCTGCCTGTCTGCCCGTTCACCAGGAGTCATGCTGGCTGCCCTGGAGGTGTAGGGACGTTCATTGGAGGCCGTTGGGGTATGGTTGCGGTCCGGGCCAGGACTTCGGGCCTGCACGGAGCACGGCGTCATGCACGACAGGCGGCGAGGACATGGCCGGCCCGAGCGCAGGGGAACGCCAGGGGGCTGGCATACATGATGACGTTGGTGGACGAGCTCACGACCTGCGCGGGCCAGTCGATGACGGCCCCGTCCTCGACCGGGGCGTGCCTCATCCTCATCAGCACCACCACGCCGGCGGCCATCGGCAAGGCGTACAAGCTGGAGCCGGGCGAGCACGTCATCGGGCGCGGCTCGGAGGCGGAGGTGCGCATCGACGACCACGGGGTGTCGCGCAAGCACGCGCGCATCCTGCGCAAGCCGGACGGCTCGTGCCTCGTCACCGACCTGGAGTCCACCAACGGCACGTTCCTCAACGGGCTGCCGGTGTCCACCGCGGAGCTGCAGGAGGGCGACCGGCTCCAGGTGGGCACGGTGACGGTGTTCCGCTTCTCCCGGCGCGAGGTGCTGGAGCAGCGCGAGGAGCAGCTGCGCCAGGCGCTGTCCGCCGCGCGCGTGGGCATCTGGGACTGGAACGCGAAGAGCGGGCAGGTGACGTGGAGCGAGCACGTGGACCGGCTCCTGGGCCTGGCGGTGGGCAAGCTGTCCGGCCGCGCCATGGACCTGGAGGAGGTGGTGCACCCGGCGGACCTGCCCCGGCTGCGCGCGGGCCTGGCCACGGCGCTCCAGCAGCGCTCGCAGGTGGACGTGGAGTACCGCATCGAGCCCCCGGGCAGCGGCTTCCGCTGGATTTCGTGCAAGGGCGACGTGCTCCTGGACGCGGCGGGGCAGCCCGCGCGGGTGACAGGCACGGTGATGGACATCACCGCGCGCAAGCAGGCGGAGCAGGAGCTGCACCGCCAGGCGCTCATCTTCGAGAGCATCTCCGACGGCGTCGTCATCACGGACCTGGCGGGTGGCGTGATTGACTGGAACACCAGCGCGGAACGGATGTTCGGCCGAAGCCGCAAGGAGGCCATGGGGCAGACGCTCTTCAGCGTGCTGCACCCGGGTGAGCCGGACCGGCTGACGGGCGCCATCCTCACCGCGCTGGAGGTGCACGGGCGCTGGAGCGGGGAGCTGGAGTTCCGCCGCGCGGACGGCATGGCGTGCGTCTGCGAGTCCGTGGTGGTGCCGCTGCGCGACGCCGAAGGGCGCGTCATCGCGAACATCATGGTGCACCGCGACCTGAGCGAGCGCCGGCAGCTCCAGGCGCGGCTGGTGGTGGCGGACCGGCTGGCCAGCGTGGGCACGCTGGGCGCGGGCGTGGCGCACGAAATCAACAACCCGCTGGCGTACATGCTGGTGAACCTGCACCTCATCCGCGAGGGGCTGGAGAAGCTGGAGGCTCAAGGAGCGCCGTCGCAGCCGGTGGCCTCCATCCAGCAACTGGTGCGTGAGACGACCGAGGGCGCGGAGCGCATCGCGACCATCGTGCGGGACCTGAAGGTCTTCGCGCGGGGCGAGCAGGAGTCGCGCCCCATGCCGGTGGACGTGCGCCGCTCGGTGGAGCTGGCGTGCAAGATGGCGGACAACGTCATCCGCCACCGCGCGCGGCTGGTGACGGAGTTCGAGCCGGTGCCCGCGGTGGAGGCGAGCGAGGCGCGGCTGTGCCAGGTGTTCCTCAACCTGCTGCTCAACGCGGCGCAGGCCATCCCGGAGGACCCTTCCTCCGTCACCGAGCACGAGATTCGCGCCATCATCCGTCCGGGCGAGCCGGGCAAGGTGGTGGTGGAGGTGCGCGACACCGGCGTGGGCATGACGCCGGAGGTGCTGGGGCGCATCTTCGACCCGTTCTTCACCACGAAGGCGGTGGGCGTGGGCACGGGGCTGGGACTGTCCATCTGCCACGGCATCGTGGAGTCCATGGGCGGCTCCATCCACGCGGAGAGCACGCCGGGCCAGGGCAGCACGTTCCGCGTGGTGCTGCGCTCGGCGGCGCACGAGGTGGACCCCTATCCCCGGCTGTCGGCGACGGCGCCGGCGGGGGCGCGGGCGCGCATTCTGGTGGTGGATGACGAGCCGAACGTGACGGTGGCGCTGCAGCGCTCGCTGGCGACGGAGCACGAGGTGTCCACGGCGAACAGCGCGCAGGCGGCGCTGCGGCTGGTGAACGAGGGCGGCCGCTTCGACCTCATCCTCTGCGACGTGATGATGCCGGGGATGACGGGCATGGACCTGTACTTCGAGCTGGGGCGCTCGGCGCCGGAACAGGCGGGGCGCATGGTGTTCATGACGGGTGGCGCGTTCACGCCGCGCACGACGTCGTTCCTGCGGGACGTGCCGAACCTCAAGCTGAGCAAGCCGCTGGACCTGGCGCAGCTGCGTGAGCTGGTGGGACGCTCGGCGGAGGCGTCACGATGAGCGCCTCCCCCGGTCACCCCGCGGCTCCTCCCGAGGTCGCGGTGGGACCGGTGGAGCCGGTGCCCGTGACGGCGGCGGAGCTGGGGCTCGCGGGGCCGGCGGCCTCCCAGGGCCGGGAGTGGACGGCCCGGTCGCTGGGGATGGGGTTGCTCATCGGCGCGCTCTTGGCCGTCACCAACCTCTACATGGGGATGAAGACGGGCTGGTGGGACTCGGGTTCCATCACCGCGACGGTGCTGGGCTTCAGCGGCCTGGCGGCCTATGGGCGCAGGCGGGGCGTGCCGTACACGCCGCTGGAGAACAACCTCACGCAGACGGCCGCGTCCGCGGTGGGCGCGATGCCCGCGTCGGCGGGGCTGCTGGGCGCGCTGCCGGCGCTGGCCCTGCTGGGCACGGGCGTGCCGGGCTGGGGCATCGCGGCGTGGGGCCTGGTGCTGGGCGTCGTGGGCGTGCTGGTGGCGGGACTGTTGCGGCGGCGCCTGCTGGAGCAGGAGGCCCTGCCGTTCCCCACGGGTATCGCCACGGCGGAGCTGATTTCGACGCTGCACGCGGCCACGCCCACGGAGGCGCAGGGCACGCCCGCGAGCCGGGGCCGGACGCTGCTGGGCGCTGGCGTGGTGGCGATGGTGCTCACGTGGATGCGCGATGCGCGCGGGTGGCTGCCGGGGATGGTGGCGCTGCCGGGCCGCGTGGGCGGCGTCCCGCTGGAGTCGCTGACGTGGGGCGTGGGGATGAGCCCCATGCTCCTGGCCGTCGGGATGATGACGGGCCTGCAGCTCGCGCTGAGCATGTTGCTGGGCTCGGGGGTGGCGTGGGGCGTGCTCGCGCCGTGGCTCGTGGACACGGGTGGGGTGGCGACGGCCGCGTACGAGCCGCTGTCCTCCTGGCTGATGTGGCCCGGCGTGGGCCTGATGGTGGGCGCGTCGGTGGTGTCGCTGCTGGCGCAGGCGAGGGACTTCCTGGGCGCGGCGAAGGACCTGCGCTCGGTGGGCGCGAGCCGCAGCGGGATGCCCCGGTGGAGCCTGGGCGTGGCGGCGGTGGCGTGCGTGCTGGCGGTGGTGCTGGGCGGGGTGCTGTTCGGGCTGGGCGTGCCGTCGATGCTGCTGGCGCTCGCGCTGGTGGTGCCGCTGTGCGCGGTGTGTGCTCGCGGCGCGGGGCAGACGGACGTGTCGCCGGTGACGCAGATGGGGAACCTCACGCAGGTCGTCTTCGGCGCGCTGCGGCCCGGGACGCTGTCGGCCAACGTGGCGGCGGGCTCGGTGGTGGCGGGCGCGGCGGCGCAGACGGGCGTGAGCCTGTGGTCGCTGAAGGCGGGGCACCTGCTGGGCGCGTCGGCGTCGAGGCAGCTCGCCGCGCAGCTGGTGGGCGTGGTGGTGGGTGCGGTGGTGACGGTGCCGGCCTACCTGCTGCTGGTGGATGCGTACGGGGTGGGAACGGCGGTGTTGCCGGTGCCCGCGGCCGCGCAGTTCCGGGCGGTGGCGGAGGTGTCCGTGCGAGGACTGGCGGGCCTGCCGCCCTACGCGGGCTGGGGCGCGCTGGTGGGCTGCGCGGTGGGAGCGCTGTTGACGCTGGCCGCGAGGGGCCGGGCGGCACGGTGGCTGCCGTCGCCGGTGGCCATGGGCATCGGCTTCATCACGCCGGCCTACTTCGCGGTGACGCTGTGCCTGGGCGCGGGGCTGACGGCGCTCGCGCGCAAGTGGTCGCCCAAGGCCACGGATGCGCACGTGCCGCCGCTGGAGTCCGGAGCGCTGGTGGGCGAGTCCCTGATGGGGCTCCTCATCGCCGCGACGACGGCGCTCTCCCGGTCGGCGTAGGGCTCAACGGAGGACGTGCGCGCTACGCCGCGGGCGTGAGGTCCCGCACGCGCTCCAGCGAGCGGCGGATGCGGTCCTCCATCAGGTTCGGCACGTGGGCCGCGCGGGCCAGCGCCTCACCGAGCGCGAGCATCGCCTCCGCGAAGTCGCCCCTGCGCCACGCCGCGAGGCCCATCATCTCCAGCACTTCCAGCGGCTCCTGCTCCACGGAGGCCTGGGCGGAGCGCTCGCGCAGGGCGTGCCACTCCTCCGCGGTCGCGTCCCTCGCGGACAGCTCCACCATGGAGAAGAGCACTTCTTCCGACGGGCTCAGGTTCACGCCGTGGCGGTTGTTCGCCATCGTCTGCCGCACCTGCTCCAGCAGGTCGCGCGCCCGGTCATGCCGGCCCGTCCACGCCATGGCCCGCGCCTGGAGCAGCAGCGCCCACGGACGGTGCGCCACCTCCGGATGCCGGCGCTCCAGCACGATGGCCCGCGCGATGTGCGGCGCCGCCGCCTCCACGTCGCCCGCCTGGTAGTACAGCTCGCCCATGTTGTGCTCGGCGAAGTACTCCCAGCCCACCACGCCCAGCTCGCGCCCCAGTTGCATGAAGCGCTCCTGGTCCTTCAGCGCGTGCGTCAAATCGCGGCGAGCCACCCACAGGTTGCGGCGGTTGTTGATGGCCGAGCCCAGGTGGAAGCGGTCTCCGCGCTCCGTGCACGCGCTGATGACCTCGTCCATCACGCGCTCGGCGCCGTCGATGTCGCCCAGGTTCGGCAGGATGACGGCCATCAGGAGCAGCGCCACCACCAGCGTCTCGTAACCCGCGTCACCCAGCTTGCGCGCCCGCTCCGCCGCGGCCTCCAGCGGCATCAGCGCGTCCAGCCACTCGCCCTTGCGGAACTGCGCGCGGCCCAGCGCCAGCAGCAGCCGCGCCTGGACGTAGGGCGACGTCACCGTCTCCGCCAGTTGCTGCGCCTCCTGGGCCCGCGCCTCGCTGCGCGCGTAGTCGTTCACCCAGTCGAGCGCCATGGCCTCGTCGAGCAGCAGCTCCACCTCCGCGCGCGAATCCCCCAGGCCCCGCGCCCGCTCGCGCGCGATGGCGAAGTCCGTGAGCGAGTCCTCGTACCGGCCGATGCGGTAGCGCATCAGGCCGCGACCCCGCAGCGCCGTGAGCCCGCGCAGCTCGTCCTCGGGCTCGATGAGCTCCAGGGCGCGCGTGTACATGGCCTCCGCGTCGAGGAACGCGTGACGGCCGCGAGCGGACTCCGCCAGGTCGATGGTCAGCGCCGCCGCCTCGTCCCGCAGGCCCGCCGCCGCCGCGTGCAGCGCCAGCCGGGCCAGCCGCTGACGCTCCTGCGCGCCGGCGGGACTCAGGTAGTGGCGGTACGCGGCGCGGTGGATGCGCGCCTTCTCCTCGGCGGGGAGGCCCGCGACCACGGCCTCGCGCACCAGCTCGTTGCGGAAGCTCAGGCCCTCCAGCCGGTGCTCCACCAGGAGCCCCGAGTCCAACAGCCGCCGCGTCGCATGGCCCACGTCCAGCGGGAACTGCGCCGCGGCGCCGTCGCGCTCCAGCTCCCGCACCACGCCGTCCGCCGCGGTGGCCGTGAAGGTCGCGCCCAGGAGCGCGCACAGCCGGGCATGCGCGGCGAGCGCCGGAGGCAACGCGCCCAGTTCTCGGTCCGCCAGCCACTCCACCAGCCGCAGCTCCGGCACGCGGTCCAGCTCGTCCGTGACGAGGTACCAGTTGCCGCCCGGCGACCGCTGCCGCACCAGCCCCTGACGCTTGAGGCCGCGCACCAGCTCCACCAGGAACAGGGGCACGCGCTGCGCGCGCTCGACGATGCGCTCCACCGCCTGCGCGGGCACGTTCTCCACCGGCTTGAGCAGCGTGCGGCACAGGGCCTGCGCGTCGCCCGGAGACAGGCCGGACAGGGGCAGGTCCAGCTGGCGCGCGGCGCGGGCGCCCCATGCAGGGCGGCTCAGCTCGAAGCCCGGACGCACCAGCACGCAGACCCAGAGGGGGACGCTCGTCTCCGCGAGCGCCGCGTACTCCAGCGCGTCCAGCGCCGTCTCCTCGGCGAAGTGCGCGTCGTCCACGATGAGGCACAGCGGCCGTTCGCGGGCGCTCGCCGCCAGCAATTCACCCGTGGCGCGCAGGGCCAGCGAGCGCAGCGCACCCGGAGCCGCGGCCCAGCTGTGCAGCTCCGGCCCGCCCGGCGCGTACCACCCGAGCGTCGCGGCCACGCCCGGCCACAGCTCCATGCCCAGCCGGGTCCCCAGCCGGTCGAGGATGGCGGTGCGGCCGTCCTCCTGCGTGTCGGTGTCGTCGCGGTCGAAGCCGTGCAGCGCCACGCGCAGGAGCGTGCGCAGCGTGCCTTCCGGATCGCCCTGCACGGGCTCGCGCGAGCGCATGGAGTAGACGCGCGCGTGCGGCAGCGCGGCCCGCAGGCGCAGGCTCAGCGTGGAGGACAGGTGGCTCTTGCCGTGCCCCCGGTCGCCGCGCACGGTGACGATGGTGGGCGCCGCGTCCGACACCGCGGAGCGGGCGCTGTCCAGCAGTTGCTCCAGCTCCGCGTCGCGGCCCACCAGCATCGCGCTGCCCAGCTGGAGCACGGTGACGTCCGGCCGGGGCGCGGCGCCGGAGGGCGCGGGGCGCATCACCCCGGAGCGCCCGGGCACCGGCAGGCACGGCACCTCCGGCACGGCCTCCGCGGCGGCGGGAGAGAGCAGGGGGCCTCGCAGCTCCGCCACGTGGGGATAGCGGTCCTCGCGCGCGAAGATGGCGCCCAGGTAGCGGGGCGCGCCGTCGCGGCGGCGCTGCACGGTGACGGTGGCCACGTCCACGAGCGCGGCGGGGGCGAGTCCCCGCTCGGCCAGGCCCTCGGCGGCGCGCAGCGCGCGGCGCACCGGGTTCTCTCCCACGTCGGGGTCGAAGACGCCCGCGAAGCGCTCGCCGTCCGTGAAGGCCATGTGGCCTCCGTAGGCGGCCAGGGCCTTCTGCACGGCGACGGGGTTCGAGCGCGACGAGGTGAAGAACAGCACCGCCACGGAGCGGCGCGTCTGCGCGGGGCGCACCTCGGGCAGCAGGGTGAGCCGGGGCGCGGGCTGCACCGCGGACTGGCCCGCGTGGTCCAGCGCGGCGCGCAGCGCCTGGGCCACGGTGGCCGCGTCGCGAGGACGGCGCGCGGGCTCCTTGGCCAGACAGCGCAGCACGACCTCCTCCACCGGCGGCGCCACCGGGGCGAACTCCGACGGAGGCGGCGGCCGCAGCGACAGGTGCGCCTGGAGCACCTCCGTGAGCGAGCCGAAGAAGGGCGGCCGGCCGGTGATGAGCTCGTAGAGGATGATGCCCAGCGCGTACACGTCCGTGCGCGCATCCAGGGCCGCGTGACCGGCGCACTGCTCGGGCGCCATGTACTCGGCGGTGCCGGCGAAGGAGGACGGGTCGCCGGGCGTGCCGTCGTCGGCGAGCGTGTCGGGCGCCGGACGCTGCACCAGGCCGAAGTCGAAGACGCGGGCGCGGCCGTGGGCGTCGTCCAGGAAGACGTGCTCGGGCTTGAGGTCGCAGTGCACCAGTCCGTGCGTGTGCACGACGGCCACCGCCTCCAGGAGCGCGCTGGCGCGAGGCCAGAACTCCTGCGGCGACATGGGCCCGGACACCTGCGCCAGCCAGTCCGCCAGCGTGGGCAGCGGCACGTACTCCATGGCGACGAAGCGCTGGCCACCGGGCAGCGTGCCGGTTTCGTGGAGCGCGGGCACGGTGGGCGGCCCGATGACGCGCAGGGCCTCCGCCTCGCGGGCGAGCTGCGCCTCCGCGAGCGCGATGCCAGGACGCGCCAGCTTCAGCGCGATGCGCTCACCCTCGGTGCCGTCGGCGGAGCGCTTGTGGGCGGCCAGCAGCACGCCAAAGCCTCCGCGAGCGATGACCTTCTCGCAGCGGTAGCCCGGAACGTCGGGCACGACGAGCGAGGCATCGGACGGCGGAGCGGTGGGAGGCAGGACGCCGGGCGGGCACGGCGCGTGAGAGCCCTCCCAACGCCGCCCGCATGTGAGGCAGCGCGGCACGGGCAGCACTCTACGCCAGCGCCCCTGTGATTTCCGAACCCCTGGGAGCGGTCAAACGACGGACGCGTGAAGCACCTGTCAGAAGTCCGTCCATGTCCGGAAAGCCTGCGGGCGAATCGCGTGACACCGGACATCCAGGGCAGACAGCAGGTCAGCGGGTCGCCCGTGCACCCGCCGCGTCATTTCGCACCGCGTCGCATCCAGGATGTCAGGACTCCCTGCTAGCCCTGTTCAACAGGAGGAACGGGGATGAGAGGAATTCAGGCACTGCGTGGCGGGGAATGGGTCCGGCGCGCATGGCCAGGCCTGGTGCTCATCGCGGGACTGGTGGGCTGCGCGGGAGGGCGTGCCCGTTCCCTGCCGGTGGGGTTGCAGGGGTATGCGCGCTACCACAGCGCTTCGCCCGCGCCGCTGCATGGGGATGCGTTCGCGGGGGCAGGCGGCACGGTCGGGGATGACGTTCCCGCGCGGCTGCCTCCGGGGACGGTGCTCATCGGGAGCGTGGAGGAGCGCACGCGGCAGGCCATGGAGCTGGGCCTGCTGGAGGTGGATGCGTTCGAGCAGTTGCTGCTGCGCGCCGGGCTGGAGGACCTGCCAGTCCGCCGCAATCCGTTCACCCCCGAGGACGCGGTCGAGGTGCTGAACCGGCTGATGGAGGAGCCGGTGACGCCAGGCACCTATCCGCCGCGCATGGCGGCAGGCCTCCTGCTGCGCGAGGTGTTGGAGGGAGGTGAGGTGTCGCGTGAGGCGCTGGTGCAACGGACGGAGCGATTCGTCCGGGAGCAGGTCGCGGTGCTGCGGCCGGACGGGTACCTGGCCTGGGCGCTGGATGGGCACACGCAGCAGAAGGTGGGGCCCGTGCAGTGGCGCGATGGAGCCTTTCGCGCGGGCAACTTCGAACTGGGCCGCTTCTACAGCGGCAGGGGCGGTGTCTTCCGTCACGTCGATGCGCGGTTGAGAGCATCGGACTGGAGGCCGCTCGCGGAGGTGTACGACGACGCGGACGTCATCGGCCGCTCGCTGGATGGCGCGGAGGACGCGTTCGTGGAGCTGTACCACGGCCTGGGACAGCTCCTGTCCCATCCCACGGACAGCATCGCGAACCTCCGCCATCTCCCCGAGGGTGTTGCGACGCTGATCACGTCATCGCCTGAGTACTGGGAGCGCTTCCGCTACATGACGGAGGGCGAGCAGATCCGCGAAGCCGCGCGGCTGACCACGAACGTCCTCATGCTGTGGGGCACGGCATCCGCGACGACGCGAGCCGTGGCGAGCGTGGAGGCCACGGTGCCCGTGCTCGCGGTGTCCGCGGAGGGCCTGCTCAGTGTCGAGCGTGTCGCGGTCCCCGTGGGCCGCGCGACGGCGGCGCTGAGCGGAGGACCCGGCGCGGCCGTCATCCTCCAGAAGGCCAACGCGAAACCAGCTCCGGACGAGCCAGGGAAGTGGGCCCCCACGAAGGAGTCCATGTCCGACCGGGCCCGGCGTTACCAGGAGCAGATCTCCGGGCACTCAGCGGACGAGGCGTACTGGGTGGGCAACGTGAAGTTCGACGGGTTCCGGGACGGAGTGCTCCTGGAGGCCAAGGGGCCGGGTTATGCGAACAAGTTCCTCGACGGACTGGACCCGAAACCGTGGTTCAAATCCACAGGGGCAGATGCACTCGCCAATCAGGCGAAACGTCAGACCGAGGCCGTTCAAGGTCTGGGGATTCGCATCGAGTGGCATGTCGCCGAGGCAAAGGCCGCGAATGCCATCCAGAGGCTCCTCAAAAACAAGGGCATTCAAGGGATCCGAATCGTGCACACTCCCGCACGCTAAGGAGGGAGTGCTGTGACCGCCACGGACAGGCCCTGGATGCATCTCGAGACGTACTACGCAGGGGCCTATTGGGGAGCGCGCAGGGAAACGCCTGAAGACTGTGCGCGGCGAACCGCGAGGCTCCTGGAACTGTTGTCTCCGTGCGACCCGTTTCTGGCTCGCTGGTACAAGCTCACGCGGTCTCTCAAGGACGCGCGCAAGTTCCCCCTGATGCCCCCACCGGACATGCCAACGCTCACCGAGATGTTTCGGCGGGGCGTCAACCGCGAGAGGGGGAAGCCGGTCATCGAGCAGCTGGGCTTCAATGTCACCTTTGGTAACGGCGGAGGTGCTTACGACAGCGCAGACCTGAGCATCCTTTGTGGGTGCTACTCCAAAGTCGTTCCCAATAGCTGCGTGCTGAGCCTGCCTACGCTCGGACGAAGTCCGAATGCCGAGCGGGTGATCTCCGCCCCTGTGCTCACGGAGGCTGTACGCAGCATGGCACTGGCCATGGACCCTGACTGGGCCGTGGCCATGTCTCAATCCCACCGGGACATAGAGGATGACGCGCAGGCAAGCCCCTGGGTCGGCTGGGTGACCTACTTCTCCAGGCAGCGAGGCACCGTGCCCCCGCTGCCCGCGCCCGTGCGCATCGAACCCGTGGAGGACAAGGGCACCCTCATCCTCCTGACTCCGGAACGCTTCACCGTGGCGAACCCCGAACACGTGGCGCTGGCGCGTCGCGTGCGCGAGCTGCTCACCCGGGCCGGGCTCCTCACCCCGCGCTGAAAAAACAACGGCGCGCTCACACCCCGGCCGGTGGAGCGCGCCCACACACGTCACGGCCTACCGCTGCGGCACTTCAATCGCTCGCAGCAGCGCTCCGTCCTGTCCAGGCACCCGCGCGCGCAACAGCAGCGCGGAACCGGGCTCCGCGGACGTCAGGGCCTGCGCCGCTTCCGCGACACCGGACACCTTCTGGTCGCCCACCTGCGTGAGCACCATCCCGGGCGCCAGTCCCGCGCGCTCCGCGGCGCTGCCGGACTCCACCGCCACCACCTGCGCGCCGCCGCCGCCGTCCTGCGCCTCCGACAGCCGCAAGCCCAGGCGCTTCGACAGGGGCGCGGGCGTCGTGTCCCGCGGCGTCACTTCCTCTTCACCCTGCTGCGTGGGCCGGGTGCCCAGCTTCACCGGCACCTCCAGCGTCTTGCCGCCGCGCACCAGGCTCACCTTCACCTCGCTGCCCGGCTTGAGCAGCGCCACCGCCCGCGTCAGCGATCCGGCGGAGTCCACCGCGCGCTCGCCCACCGACGTGATGACGTCCTCCTCGCGCAGGCCCGCCTTCGCACCGGGGCCGCCCGCGCTGACGCCGGCCACCACCGCGCCCTTCGCCGCGTCCACGCGCAGCGCGCGCGCCAGCTCCGGCGTGAGGTCCTGCACCGCCAGGCCCACCCAGCCCCGGCGCACCACGCCCGTCTCCTGGAGCTGCGGCAGGAGCGCCTGGATGAGGTTCGCCGGCACCGCGAAGCCGATGCCCGTCGCCCCTCCGATGATGGCCGTGTTCATGCCCACGACCTCGCCCTTCATGTTGAAGAGGGGGCCGCCGGAGTTGCCCGGGTTGATGGCCGCGTCCGTCTGCAGGAAGTCGTCATACGGACCCGCGTGGATGTCGCGTGCCCGGGCGGACAGGATGCCCGCGCTCACGCTCGACGCGAGCCCGAACGGATTGCCAATGGCCATCACGGGGTCGCCCACGCGCAGGCCATCCGAATCCCCCAGCTTCACGAACGGCAGGTTCCCGGACACGCCCTTCAACTGGATCAGCGCCACGTCCGTGAGCGAGTCGCGGCCCAGCACCTCCGCGTCGAACGCGCGCCCGTCCTCCAGCTTCACCCGGACGACGTCCGCGCCCTCCACCACGTGGTTGTTCGTGAGCACCAGGCCGGACGGGTCGATGACGAAGCCCGAGCCCAGCCCCTGCTTCGCGGGTGCGCCGCCCTCGCCGAAGGGGTTCTGCCCGCCCGGGATGCCGAAGCGCTCGGCGAAGCCGGGAGGAAGGCCCTGCATCCTGCCGCCCATCGCGGGCCGGGCGCGGGCCTGCACCTCCACGTTCACCACCGCGCCCTTCACCGTCTCCACGAGCGGCGCCAGTGACATGAGCGCGCCGGGCGACCCCGGCGTGGGCGAATAGACCGCCGGCTCCACCTTCGCGCCCGAGGGCGTGGTGGCCGTCGGCGCGGAGGCCGCCTTGAGCGGCAGCGTGGGGCGGGAGGGAGGAGCCACGTCTGCGGCCGGCTTGCAGGCCCCCAGGGCAACCAGGGGCAGCAGCGTGAGCGCGCGGGCAAGGCGGCGGCGGGACGGAAGGGTGCGGACCATCGTGCGTTCTCCTTGGTGGCGGCCGGAAGCGGGCCTTCCGGACGGAGCGGGAAAGAAAGAGTCGAACCGGATGCGGTGGGCACCCTGGGAAGGAGGCAGCGGTCCCGTTCCACCAGCGACACCGGGAGCCACCGGTGGCCCAGCTGCCTGAAGGGAGCTCTGAGGAAGCCCCGCATCCGGTCCGACGCCAGGACTTCATTGCAGCCCGTGGGCCAACCCCTCCGCACCCCCCTTTCAGAGGGGAGCCCCGCCCCGGAAGGCCTCCGGACGCGGGGCAAAGTGCCCCACCCGGGGCATTTCGCCCGGGGGCGTCGTGCCCCACGCCCCACCGCCACGGCGCCTCCCGGTCATGGCACGGCGGATGCTCATGGAGTGGGACATCCCCTCAACCCTCCAGGAGTCCACGCCATGGTGCACGAGCAGACGGAAGGAGTCGCGCGCGGCGCGGCCTGGGATGACCCCCGCTCCGAGCCCGCCCGGCCCCCGCGCATCCTGGTCGCGGATGATCAGCTGGAGATGCGCACGCTCATCCGCAAGATGCTCGTGCGGCGCGGCTATGAGGTGGTGGAGGCGGCGGACGGGCCGGGCCTGGTGCGCGCCCTCGTGGAAGGGCTGACGGCGGAGGAGTCGCGCGCCCCCGACCTCATCATCACCGATGTGCGCATGCCTGGCTTCACGGGCCTGGAGGTGCTCGCCCGGCTGCGGCGCGAGCAGTGGAACACGCCGGTCATCCTCATCACCGCCTTTGGCGACGTGCAGCTGCACCGCGAGGCCCTGCGCCTGGGGGCCGCCTGCGTGCTCAACAAGCCGTTCGACATGGACGAGCTGCGCGGCGCGGTGGAGGTGGCCCTCGCGGTGACGCGCGAGTGACGCCGCTCCCGGTGATGGCGCGCTAAGGTGGCGCGGTAATGCCTGTCGCAAGGAAGCCCATGCGCCGCCTCCCCTGGTCCCTGTCGTTGTCCCTCCTGTGCATGGCCTGCGCGCCCACGCAGCGCCAGACGCCGGACGCGGGCGCTCCGGAGGTCAAGCCCCAGCGGCTGGCGGCGCGAATCGTCCACACGTATCCGCACGACCCCACGGCCTTCACGCAGGGGCTCCAGTTCCACCAGGGCCAGCTCTACGAGAGCACCGGTGAGAAGGGCGACCTGCGCCGCATCTCGCTGGAGCAGGCGGCGCCCTTGTGGAAGCAGTCCCTGCCGGACGTGTTCCCGGAAGGACTCGCGAGCGACGGCGAGCGGCTGTACCAGCTCACCTGGCAGGACGAGACGCTCTACGTGTGGAACGGCGCACCGCCCGCGCAGGAGAAGCAGGTGTCCTACCCGGGCGAGGGCTGGGGCCTGTGCTACTGGCAGGGCCAGTTGGTGCGCAGCGACGGCACGTCCACGCTGCGCTTCCACGACCCGAAGGACTTCCACGTGAAGTCCCAGGTGCAGGTGACGTTGCAAGGCGTGCCGCAGGAGATGCTCAACGAACTGGAGTGCGCGGAGGACGGCGTCTACGCCAATGTCTGGCACTCCAACACCATCCTGAAGATCGACTACGCGACGGGCCGCGTGCTGGCGGTCATCGACGCGTCCGCGCTGGCGCAGGCGGTGCGCGGGCGCGTGCGCAGCTATGAAGCGGTGCTCAACGGCATCGCGCTGGAGCCCGGCACCGGCCGCATGTTCCTCACCGGCAAGCTCTGGCCCGACCTCTTCGAAGTCACCCTGGTGGGGCCCGCCGCCACGCCGTAGGCCCGACCGCTTCAGCTCGAGCCGGCGTCCCCCTGTCGCGAGAAGCGCCGCCGCACCGTGCGGACCACCTCCGCGTCCCAGCGCGGTGACAGCAGCTCCAGCACGGTCCGCTGGAAGGGCAGGGCGCATGCCAGGCACGCCAGTGTCGCGGCCAATCCGATGAGCGAGTTCTGCCACGAGGCCAGGTTCCACTGGCCCGACCAGGACCACGCCTCCAGGCTCTGCGGCCACAGATAATGGATGGGCCAGCCGGGACCGCTCCCGGCGAGGTCGCACAGCAGATGACCGTGGAATGCAGCCACCGACAGCAGGGCCACGCCCGCTCGCTGCCGCGCCAGCGCCGTGCAGACCGCCAGCGTGACGAGCGCCCCCACGTAGCCATGGAAGATGACGTGGTGATACCGCGAATAGAACTCTTCACCCGCCAGCAATGACAAACCATCCAGGTCCGGCGCCAGTCCCGCGCAGGTGACCAGGAGGCGGTCGCGCCGCTCGCGCAGGCCTTGCGCCAGGAGCCAGGACAGTTCGGCGTGGACGATGGGGCTCATGTGCGCTCCAGCGTAGGTCATTCCGGGGGGCGGGCGAAGGTTCCCGCCCCTGTGCGTTGAGAAGGTGGGGGGCAATGACTCGTCATGAATTTCATCTCCGCGCGCCCGGGGCAGGACATCGCCACGCTGTTTGAGTCACACGCACGAGACACACCTGACGCAGTGGCGGTGCACTCCGAAGGGGGCGGCGTCAGCTACGACGCGCTCAACCGGCGCGCGAACCGGCTGGCGCGGCGGCTCCAGGCCCTGGGGGTCGGGCCCGACCAGCCCGTGGGCATCCGCGTCGACCGCACACCGGAGACGCTGGTGGGATTGCTGGGCATCCTGAAGGCAGGTGGCGCCTATCTGCCGTTGGATCCGAGCCAACCTCCGGAGCGGCTCGCCGCGATGGTGGAGGACTCCGGCATGCGGGTCCTCGTGGGACGGCGCGAGGCGGTCCAGGACCTGCGCTTCCAGGGGCACGTCGTCGAAGCGCCCGCGCCGGAGGAGCCTCCGGAAGAACTCGATGCCGTGAACGTGAAGGGCGGGGCGGGGCCGGACTCCTTGGCCTATGTGCTCTACACGTCGGGCTCCACGGGCACACCCAAGGGCGTGTGCATTCCGCACCGGGGGGTGATGCGGCTGGTGCTGGATGCGGGCTTCATGGGCTTCCGGCGCGAGGACCGTGTGCTCCAGGGCGCGTCGTATGCCTTTGATGCGTCGACGCTGGAGGTCTGGGGCGCGCTCTTGAATGGCGCGACGCTGTGTCTGGTTTCACGGGAGACCCTGCTGTCGCCTCCGCTCCTCGCGGAGAAGCTCCGGCGCGATGCCATCTCCGCCGCGGTGCTGAGCACGTCGCTGTTCCATCAACTGGCGGCGGCCATCCCGGACGCGTTCGGCCTGCTCCGCGTCTTGATGGTGGGCGGTGACGTGCTGGACCCCAAGTGGGTGGCGCGGGTCATGGCGCAGGGAAGGCCCCAGCGGCTGCTCAACAGCTACGGCCCCACCGAGTGCACCACCTCCGCGACGGCGCATGAACTCCACGCGCCTCCGGCCCCGGGGGTGTCCATTCCCATCGGCAGGCCGCTCGCGAATCTCCAGCTGCACGTCCTGGATGACGTGGGGAGGCCGCTGCCCGTGGGTGAGGCGGGGGAGCTGTACCTGGGCGGGGAAGGGCTCGCGCGGGGCTACCTGAACCGACCGGCCCTGACCGGTGAGCGGTTCCTCCCGGATCCGTTCAGCGACGTGCCCGGTGCGCGGATGTACCGGACGGGGGACCGGGCCCAGTGGCTCGAGGATGGCAGCCTGGAGTTCCTGGGGCGCCTGGACCACCAGGTGAAGATTCGCGGCGCGCGGGTCGAGCTGGGAGAGATCGAGAGCGTCCTGCGCACCCACGCGCGGGTCGGTGACGCCGTGGTCCGGGTGCACGAGGCGTCTCCCGGTGACAAGCGGCTGGTCGCGTATGTCTCACGGCGGGAAGGCGCGACGCTGGAGGACGCGGAGCTGCGCGCGTATCTGGGCTCGAAGCTGCCGGGCTTCATGCTCCCGCATGCGGTCATGGTGCTGGACAGATTGCCGCTCAACTCCAGTGGCAAGGTGGAGCGACAGCAGCTCCCGGCGCCGCGCTTCGGGAGCGGGGAGGGCGAGGCGCCGAGCACGCCGCTGGAACAGGAGATCGCGCGCGTCTGGTCGGAGGTCCTGGGCACGCAGCAGGCGGGAAGGCAGGACCGCTTCATGGAGTCGGGTGGGGACTCGCTGCTCGCGATCCGCCTCATCGAGCGGCTGGAGCAGGCGGTGTCGGTCCGCCTGCCCGTGCGGACGCTCTTCGACAGCCCGAACATCGCGGAGCTGGCGCGGCTGGTGGAGCCGGCACGGAACGACGGTCGGCGCCTCGCCCTGCCGTCCATCGTCCCGGTGGAACGGGCGCAACCCCTGCCGCTGTCGGATGCCCAGCGACAGCTGTGGCTCCTGGAGCAGGTGGCGCCCCGAAGCGCCGTCTACAACGAACCCTTCACGCTGTACCTGCCCGGTGACCTCCAGCCCGACGCGCTGGAGCGCGCGTTTCATTCACTCATCGCCCGGCATGAGGTGCTGCGAACGACCTTTGGCTCCACGCCGGAAGGCCCCTTCCAGCGGGTGGAAACAGAAGTGCCGTTCCACCTGCGACGCGTGGACCTGCGCGCTGTTCCCGAGAACCTGCGGAGCGCGAAGGCGTCGCGGTTGGCCACCCAGGACGCGCGGGCGCCCTTCGACCTGGAGCACGGACCGCTGCTGCGCGCGACGTGGATCCACCTGGGCGCGACGGAGAGCCGTCTGTTCCTGGTGATGCATCACCTCATCGTGGATGGCTTCTCGATGGCGGCGTACCTCCAGGAGTTGCACCGGTTCTACCTGTCGGAGGCACCGTCGTTGCCGCCCCCGCGGCTCCAGTACGGCGACGTCGCTGTCTGGCAGCAGGGGGCTCAGTACCGGGAGGCCATCGCCCCGCACCTCGCCTGGTGGACGCAGGCGCTCGCGGGAGTGCCGCACCTGGAGCTGCCCACGCAGCATGCGCGGCCTCCGGTCCCGACCTTCCGGGGGGCGAAGCACGTCGTGCGGATCCCCAGGGACCTGTTGGAGTCGGTGAAGGTGCTGGGGCGCGGTGAGGACGCCACGCTCTTCATGACGATGCTGGCGGCACTGGGGGCGCTGCTGCACCGCTACTCCGGAGCGGAGGACTTCGTCGTCGGAGGTGCCTTCTCCGGACGGAGCCGCGAGGAGTCGCAGGCCATCTCGGGGCACTTCGTGAACCTGCTGCCACTGCGGCTCCGGTTCTCCGAAGGGCTGAGCGTCCGGGGTCTGCTGGCTCGGGTGCGCCACGTCTGCCTGGAGGCGCTCGAACATCAGGACGCGCCGCTGCTGCGCATCGTGGAGGCGGTGAACCCGCCGCGCGTTCCCGGAGCCAATCCCCTGTTCCAGGTGTCGTGCACGCTGGAGCCGCTCATCGCGGTGCCCGGGTCGGATTGGAGGGTGGAGCCCCACGACATCGACACGGGGACGTCGAAGCTGGACCTCTCCGTCGAACTGGATGAGCGGCCCGACGGCATGTCCGTGCGGTGGGAGTACGCGCTGGACGTCTTCGAGCCGTGGATGATCCACCAGCTCGGCGACCACTTCGTGACGCTGCTGCGCGAGGCCGTGCGCGACCCGGAGCGGCCGGTGGCGGCGCTGCCGCTGCTCTCCGAAGCGGAGCAGACGCGGCTGCTCGAATGGGCGCAGGGCGCCGTGGAGGACGTGCCGAACGCGGACTGCCTGCATCACCCGTTCGAAGCGCAGGCGGAACGCACGCCGGATGCGCCGGCGCTCGTCTTCCAGGGAAGGGCCCTGAGCTACCGGGCGCTGAACGCGGATGCGAACCGGCTGGCGCAGCACCTCCTGTCACAGGGCATCGGGCCTGGAGACTTCGTGGGGGTGTGCCTCCAGCGGTCGTTCGAGTTGATCACCGCCATGCTGGCGACGCTGAAGACGGGCGCGGCCTACGTGCCGCTGGACCCCGCGTATCCCCGGGCGCGGCTGGAGTTCACGGCGCGGGACGCGGGGCTGAAGTGCATCCTCGCGCAGGAGGCGACACGCGCGCTCATGGACAGCGCGGGCGTGCCGGTGATCTCGCTGGAGCAGGTGCGTGGTGGGTCGGAGGAGAATCCACGGGTCCACGTCACCGCGGATGACCTCGCGTACGTCATCTACACCTCCGGCTCGACGGGACAGCCGAAGGGCGTGCGCATCGGTCACCGGAGCGCGGTGCACCTGTCCGAGACGGTGGTCTCCGGCTTCGGCTTCGCACCCGGGCAACGTGTGGCGCAGTGCTCGCGGTTCGGCTTCGACTTCTCCGTTGGGGAGATCTTCCCGACGCTCTCCTCCGGCGCCACGCTGTTTCTGATGGCCCAGGAGGACGTGGCCGCCGGTGAGGAGCTGGCGGACTTCCTGGCGCGACAGCGCATCCACACCGCGATGTTCACCCCGTCGGCGCTGGGCTCCATGGCGTGGCGGGCGCTTCCCGACTTGAAGACGCTCGCGATTGGCGGTGAGGAGCTTCCCTCACGGCTCGTGGACACGTGGGCTCCAGGCCGCCGGTTCATCCAGGTCTATGGGCCCACCGAGGCCACGGTCTTCACGACGAGCACGGAGTGCATCGCGGGTCAGGGGCCGTACGCCATCGGGACGCCGCTCCCGGGCTACGAGGTCTACCTGCTGGACGACGCCCTGGAGCCCGTCCCCGTGGGCGTGCGCGGCGCGCTCTACATCGGAGGCAAGGGGCTGGCGCACGGCTACCTGAACCGGCCCGAGTTGGACGCGGAGCGGTTCATCCCGCATCCCTTCAGCGCGGAGCCGGGCGCCCGCCTCTACAAGAGCGGTGACGTCGCCAGCCACCGGCCGGACGGCCGCATCGACTTCCACGGGCGGTCGGATCGCCAGCTCAAGCTGCGCGGCTTCCGCATCGAGCTGGGCGAAATCGAGGCCGCGCTGCGCAAGCAGCCCGACGTCCGGGACGCCGTGGTCGAACCCCGGCTGCTCGCGGGAGAGCGGCACCTCGTGGGCTACGTCATCCCCCGGGATGCCGACGCGGCGTCACGGCTGCGGACGCTCGCGTTCAGGGACTCGCTGGGTGAGACGCTTCCCCCGCACATGGTTCCCCGCGAGCTGGTGCTGCTGGATGCCTTCCCACTGGGGCCCACGGGGAAGCTGGACCGCGACGCGCTGCCGCTGCCCTCCGTCAGGGCCCCGGCGGCTCCCGATGCCACTCCCTCCTCGGAGCGCGAGCAGGCGCTGGAGCGCATCTGGTGCCGGATTCTCGGCGTGGAGCGCGTGGGCCGGCAGGAGGGCTTCTTCGACGCGGGCGGGAACTCGCTGCTGCTCGCGCGGGTCCAGTCCGCGCTGGACTCGGAGCTGGGCATCCGCGTGAGCATGGCCACGCTGTTCCAGTTCCCGACCCTCGAAGCGCTCGCGCGGCACCTGGACGCGGACTCGCGCGAGCAGCCGGCTCCGGTAATGACGCCAGAGCCCGAGCGGCGTCCCGCGCGTTCGGAGCACATCGCCGTCATCGGCAGCGCGGGGCGGTTCCCGGGGGCGCCCAGCGTCGATGCGCTGTGGACGCTGCTGGTGGAGGGACGCGAGGGGCTCTCCCGCTTCAGCCGGGAGGCGCTGCTCGCTGCCGGCGAGGATCCCCAGCTCCTGGACGACCCCGCCTATGTCCGTGCCTCGGGATTGCTGGAGGACGTGGAGTCCTTCGACGCCGCGTTCTTCGGCTACAGCCCCCTGGACGCGCGGCTGATGGATCCGCAGCTCCGCGTGTTCCTGGAGTGCGCCTGGGAGGCGCTCGAGACGGCGGGTTATGACCCGAAGCGCCTGCCCGGCAAGGCGGGGTTGTTCGCGGGCTCGGGCGTGCCGCGCTACTGGTTGGATCAGGTGCTGCCGCGCTTCCGCTCGCTGTCCGTGGCGTCGGACGCATACCGGTCCATCCTGGGCAATCCGTGGCAGTTCCTCGCCACGGCGACGGCGTATCAACTGGGGCTTCGCGGGCCCGCGCTCACGGTGCAGACCGCCTGCTCCACGTCGCTGGTGGCCGTGCACCTGGCCTGTCAGAGCCTGCGCTCGGGCGAGTCCGACGTGGCCCTGGCGGGAGGCGTCTCCCTCTTCGCGTCCGGTCCCTCCGGTTACCTGCACGAACAGGGCGGCATCACGTCTCCGGATGGCCACTGCCGTCCCTTCGACGCGAAGGGGCAGGGCACGGTGCCCTCCAGCGGCGTCGGCATCGTGGTGCTCAAGCGGCTGGAGGACGCGCTGCGGGACGGCGACTCCATCCAAGCGGTCATCCGAGGCTCGGCCATCAACAACGACGGCAACGCCAAGGTCGGCTTCACCGCTCCGGGCGTGGAGGGCCAGCGCGACGTCATCACGCGGGCCCATGCCGACGCGGACGTGGCCCCGCGTCACATCACCTACGTGGAGGCCCACGGCACGGCGACGCCGCTGGGGGATCCGCTGGAGGTCCAGGCGCTGCGGCTCGCCTTTGGCGACCGTGCGGCGTCGGAGCCCGAGGTGGTGCTGGGCGCGCTCAAGAGCAACGTGGGGCACCTGGACTCGGCGGCGGGTGTGGCGGGGTTGATCAAGACGACGTTGGCCCTGGAGCACCGCTTCCTTCCGGGAACCGTGCACTTCGAGCGCGCGCATCCGGAGTCAGGCCTGGAGCGTTCGCCCTTCGTCGTGAGCCGGGAAGGGCGGCCGTGGGCCGTGCCCGAAGGCTTCCCGCGCCTCGCGGGGGTCAGCGCGTTTGGCATTGGCGGGACGAACGCGCACGTCGTCGTGGAGGAGGCCCCGCCCGCGAAGGTCATCACCGCGGGCCCGTCGATGGAGGTGCTGACGCTCTCGGCGCGGAGCGGGGAGGCGCTGGGCGCGGCCTCGCGGCGGCTCGCGGATCATCTGGAGCGGCATCCCGGACAGTCACTGGCGGACGTCGCGTACACGTTGCAGGAGGGCCGGACGGCGTTCGCGTACCGGCGCGCCATCGCCTGCGAGTCACGCGAGGAGGCCATCGCGAAGCTCCGGCGGGACAGCTCCTCGCAGCTCGCCTCCTCTCCGCTTCCAGAGGTGTGCTTCCTGTTCCCGGGGACGGGCACGCAGGAGGTGGGCATGGGCGCGGCATGGTACCGGCGCGCTCCGGCGTATCGCGAAGCCTTCGATGAATGCGCCGCGCACTTCGGCCCGGAGGTGGAGCGCGACCTTCGCGCCGTGCTGCTCACGGACGACGGCGGGGCGCGCGCGGAGGAGGCGCTCCGTGCGCCCTCGCTGGGCATGGCCGCCATCTTCACGACGGAGTACGCGCTGGCGAAGCTGCTGGGCGCCTGGGGGCTTCATCCGACGAGCCTCCTGGGCCACAGCCTGGGCGAATACGCCGCCGCCTGTCTCTCTGGCGTCCTCTCGCTGGAGCAGGCCGCTTCGCTGGTCGCGCTGCGCGGCCGGCTCTGCGACGCGCTGCCACCCTCCGGCATGTTGGCCGTGCCCCTGTCGGAGGCCGTGCTGACGCAGGAGCTGCCACAAGGGCTGTCCCTGGCCGCGGTCAACGGGCCCGGCCAGTGCGTGGTGGCCGGCACACTGGAGGCGCTGGAGGACTTCGCGGCGCGCTTGCAGGGGCGGGGCGTGCGGACGAAGTGGCTTCCGCGCACGAAGGGGTTCCACTCCGCGCTCGTGGAGCCGGCGATGCAGCCGCTCACGGACCTGGCCCGGACGATGCGCCCGAAGTCCCCGGCGATTCCGCTGGTCTCCAACGTCACGGGCACCTGGCTGACCGCGGACGACGCGCGCGACCCCACGTATTGGGCCCGCCACCTGCGACACACGGTCCGTTTCTCCGCCGGGCTGGAGCTGCTGCTGGAGGACCGGGAGCGGATCTTCGTGGAGGTGGGGCCGGGACGGATGCTCTCCACGCTGACGGCGCTGAACCCCCGGGTGGGGCGGGAGCGGCTGGTGCTGCACACGCTCGGCGCGCACGCGGGACGGCGTCACCCGAAGGAGAGCGATGAGCAGGCGCTGCTCCAGGCCGTGGGACAGCTCTGGTCCGTGGGCTCCCCCGTGGACTGGAGCACGGTGCGCGGAAGCGAACCGCGCAGGCGCGTCGTGCTGCCGACGTATCCCTTCGAGCGCAAGCGGTACTCGCTGGCGGAGAAGGCGCCACGGCCCCCACGGCCTCCCGTCTCGGCCGAGCCTCGGACCCTGAGCCGCGAGGAGGTGCGTGCCTCCATGGAGGCCCTGTGGAAGGAGCTGCTCGGCGTGGACACGCTGACGCCGGACAGCCACTTCTTCGAGCTGGGCGGCACGTCCCTCCTGGTCGTGCAGCTCAACCGCGAGCTCAAGTCGAGGCTAGCAGTCACCCTGTCGCTGCACGCGGTGCTGGAGCACCCGACGCTGGGCGCCTGGGTGCAGGCGGTGCAGGAGGAGCTAGAGCGGACGGGGAGGCCCCTCCTCAAGGAAGCGCCGCTGCGAATGGAGCTCCAGGCGGGACAGCGCGGCCGGACGGCGCTGTTCCTGGTGCAGCCCATTGGAGGCACCGTCTACACGTACCTGCCGCTGGCGAAGCGGCTGGGCGCGGACACGCCCGTGCACGCGTTCCGCGCGTCGGGGCTGGAGCCCGGTGAGGTGCTCTACCGCGACGTGCCGGCGATGGCGCGCACGTACGTGGACGAGCTGCTGACGTTCCAGCCCCACGGCCCCTTCTGGCTGGGCGGTCATTCCTCGGGAGGCGTCATCGCGTACGAGATGGCGGCCATCCTGCTGGAGCGCGGCCACTCCGTGGCGGGCGTCATCCAGATCGACACGGTGACGGTGGATGACTCGCGCAGGCTGGGCGTCCGGAGCGTGGGGGATGTGCTCCGGCTCATCGATGCGTTCCGGGAAATCTCCCCGCGCGCGGCGGAGGGGCTGCGGACGGCGATGGAACTCGACGCGCGGCTGCGCGACGTGGTGCTCGCGACCAACGAGGCCATCGCGGCGTATACGCCGGGGCGTCACGCGGTGCCGCTCGTGTACCTGCGGGCCTCGGAGCGGGACGCGGTGCTGGATTCGCATGCGACGGCGTGGTGGAAGGCGCTGACGACCGCTCCGTTCCAGGCCCACGACGTGAAGGGCAACCACTTCACCGTGATGGAGGAGCCCTCCGTGGCGGAGGTGGCGCGGATCATCCGGGAGCACCTGACAGCGGGAAGGGACGCGGGACGCGATGAACTCGACGCGGGATGAATGGAAGACGGAACTCTCAGGGCGCTTCACCGCGTTCGTGGATGCCTATGAGCGCGGGAGCCTGGAGGCGCTGTCCAAGCTCTTCTGGCACGACGACGACATCGTGGTCGTGGGCACGCACTCCAACCTCCATTTCATCGGCTGGGAGCAGGTGGCGCACTCCTTCCGCACCCAGTTCCAGAGCCTGCGCGACATCCGCGTGACGCTGCGCTCGGAGCAGCTCTGGCACGGCGGCGCGGCGCCCTCCACGATGGCGTGCCTCACGGTGCCCGCGATGGACGTCTCGCTCGTCGGTGCCAGCGGGCCCGTCACCTTCGAAGGCATCCGCGTGGCCTGCGCCTTCCAGCGCCGGGACACCGAGTGGCGGATGGTCCAGATGCACTGGTCGCTCCCGCGCACGGACGTGCTGGTGGACCACTCGAACCGCTGAGCTAGCCCGGCGGCAGGGGCGAGCGTCGCGGTGTGCCCAGCAGCTCCAGCGTGCGCAGCGCCACGTCCGCCAGCGTGGACGTGCACGGCATGCAGCCTCCGCCGCAGCACGGGGGCCAGTCACCCTCCGGATCCCGCAGCAGCGGATACACGCAGCCGCGCAGGGACTGGGGCAGGCCCGCGTCGTCGCACGCCTGACGCAGCGCTGCCTGCACGGTGGCATCCTTCACGTCCATCGCTTCAGCTTCCTAACCGACCCCAGGAGGGAAGGCAGCCCATGCGCACGACATCGTTCACCCGGTGGTTGCCTCTCGGGCTGCTCGTGGCGTGTCTTGCCTGCGCATGCACGCGGAGCGGCCGCGCCTCCGGCATGCCAGCGGACGACCCCACGGTGCGCCTCATGGACACCTTGCGTGCGCACGCTCGGGACAAGGCGCCCGTCTGCGCTCCGGACGTACGGCTGCTCCGGCCCGGAGGCGGCATCGACCTGGACCGCCTCCGCGAAGCGGGCCACCCCGTCATCGTCTGGACCGTGAACGACCCGCACACGATGAAGGCCCTGCTCCAGCGCGGCGTGGACGGCATCATCAGCGACCGGCCGGACCTCCTCGCGCAAGTGGTGCGGGACTTCGACGCCAACAGGGACGGCAGCCCCGGGGACCTGCTGGACGCGGACGGGCTCATCGACCCGAAGCGCTTCGATGCGCAGGGCCACCGGGGCGCGCGGAACCTGCGGCCGGAGAACACGCTGCCTGCCTTCGAGGCCGCGCTCGACTCCCGGATGACCACGCTGGAACTGGACACCGTCCTCACCGCCGATGGCGTCCCCGTGCTCTCCCACGACCCGGACCTGTCCCCGGTGAAGTGCCGCCACGCGGATGGACGCCCGCTCAGGGCCGCCATTCCCATCGCGACCCTCACCGTCGCGAGGCTCCAGGCCGACTTCGTCTGCGACCAACTCCTCCCGGACCGTCGGTACCAGACGAACCACCCCGTGGACTCACCCGAGGCCGTCGCGTTCGCCGCCCGCACCGGACTCCGGCATCCCTACACCGTCCCCACGCTGCGCCAGGTGTTCGCCTTCGCGGCGGATCAGGCGGATGCCGCGCACGAAGCCCGTGACCCACTCCGCGCGCGAAACGCCCGGCGCGTCCGTTTCAACGTGGAGCTCAAACAGACTTCCGCGACGACAGCCGTCGGCCCGGCGCACGGCGACGCGGTCGCCCGGGACATCCTGGAGGCAGGGCTCGCCGAGCGGGCCGACGTGCAGTCCTTCGACCTGCGCGCCGTGCGCGCCATGCAGCAACGTCATCCCAAGCTGCGCGTCGTTCTCCTCCTGGAGCGCGTTCCCACGGACGCGGAGTCGAGGGCGGCCGAGTAGCCAGACGGTCCATCTCCCGGTCGTGAAATCAAGGATTTAGTCAGGCGACGAAATCACCTTGCGCAAAATCGTTAGGGGCCTTATTAGACGTCGCGTCTTGGCTCCTCCCCGTCCAAAAAACGCCACGCCGATGAAGCTCGTGCCCCGGTACGAGCGGCTGAAGCAGATGGCCCAACGGTTTCCCGCGCTCGACCCGAGCGCCATCGAGACCTGCCTGACGATGCTGCGTCTCTCCAATGAGCTGACCGAGGCCTACGAGGCGCACTTCGCGCGGCACGGCGTGTCGCACGGACGCTTCGTCGTGCTGGTGCAGCTCTTCGCGGCGGAGGACGCGGGGGAGACGCTGCGTCCCGCGGACCTCGCGGAGCTGTCGCGGTGCAGCCGCGCGACCATCACGGGGCTGCTGGACACGCTGGAGAAGGACGGCTTCATCTCCCGCACGGATCACCCCGAGGACCGGCGCATGTACTCCGTGCACCTCACCTCGAAGGGGCGCGAGTTCATCCTGAACATGATGCCCGACCACTACCGCCGCATCGCCGCGCTCATGGCTCCCTTGAGCCTGGATGAGCGGGACACCCTTCGCGCCCTGCTCGCCAAGGTGTCCTCCGGCATTCCCGCCCTGCGGGACCCCTGAGCAGACCTCCCACACCCCATCTTCAACAGCCGTCCCGAGCAACAACAATGACGACCCGTACCGCCTCGAACCTGGAAGCCGCCCCCGCCACCGAAGCCCCCGCCGCCACGAAGCCCGCGAAGCGCTCCCGCGCCAGGCAGGTGCTGCCCATCCTCGTGGGCGTGGCGGTGCTGGGCGGAGGCGCGCGCTTCCTGCTCACCCACGGCCACGAGTCCACCGACGACGCCCAGGTCGAAGGCCGCATCGCCAACGTGTCGCCGCGCGTGGCCGGGCAGGTGGCCCGCGTGCTGGTGCACGACAACCAGGTGGTGAAGGCCGGCGACGTGGTGGTGGAGCTGGACCACGCGGACCTGGACGCCCGCCTGGAGGTCGCCCGCGCCGACGTGATGAGCGCCGAGGCCCAGCTGTCCAACGCCCAGGCCCAGCTCACCCTCACGGAGGCCAACGCGGGCGCCAACCTGCGCCAGGCCCGCGCCGGCGTCACCCAGGCCTCCAGCGGCATCAGCTCCTCCAAGGCCGCGCTGGACCAGGCCCGCGCGGACGTGACCGCGGCCGAGGCCCGCTTCAAGCTGGCGGAGACGGACCTGGGCCGCATCAAGCAGCTGCGCGAGCAGGGCGCCGTGGCCCAGGCGGACCTCGACGCCCGCCAGGCCGCGTATGACACCGCCAGGGCCTCGCTGGAGCAGTCCCGCGCGCGGCTGACCTCCACGGAGGCCGGCATCCAGAGCTCCTCCGGTGGCCTGGAGGCCGCGCAGGGCAAGCTCTCCGCCGCGGAGACGGCCCCCGTGCAGGTGCAGGCCGCGCAGGCCGCGCTGAAGCTGGCGGAGGCGCGCCTGAAGCAGACGCGCGCCGCGCTGACGCTCGCGGAGCTCAGCGTGTCCTACTCGCAGGTGCGCGCCCCGGTGGACGGCGTGGTCAGCCGCCGCACCGTGGAGGTGGGGCAGATGGTGGGCCCGGAGCGCCCGCTGATGGCCGTGGTTCCGCAGAACGACATCTGGGTCGTCGCCAACTTCAAGGAGGACCAGGTCGGTGAGATGCGCGCGGGCCAGCCGGTGGACGTGAAGGTGGACGCCTTCGGCGGCCACGCGTTCAAGGGCCACGTGGACAGCCTCGCGGGCGCCAGCGGCGCGCGCTTCGCGCTGCTGCCTCCGGACAACGCGTCCGGCAACTTCGTGAAGGTCGTGCAGCGCATCCCGGTGCTGATCCGCTTCGACGGTGACCTGAAGGCGCTGCCCATCAAGCCCGGCATGAGCGCCTACGTCACCGTGGACACGGAGGCGGAAGCGCAGCCGCAGCCGCAGAAGACCGCGGCGGCGGACACCCGGAAGGCGGAGTAGCCCACCGTGGACGCACGCAGAGACGTCATCACCGGCTCCAAGGCGGGCATCACCATCGCGGCCATGGCCGCGGCGCTGATGTCCGTGCTGGACATCTCCATCGTCAACGTGGCCCTGAGCGACATCCGCGCGAGCTTCGGCACGCCGTTGGATCAGATCGCCTGGGTGTCCACCGGCTACATGATGGCCAACGTGGTGGTCATCCCGATGACGGGCTGGTTGCAGCGCCGCTTCGGCTACCGGAAGTACTTCACGTTCTCCATCCTCCTCTTCACGGTGGCCAGCGTGCTGTGCGGCCTGTCGTGGAACCTGCCCTCGCTGGTGGCCTTCCGCATCCTCCAGGGCATGGGCGGTGGCGCCATCATCCCCACGTCCCAGGCCATCCTCTTCGCCCGCTACCCGCGCGAGGAGCACGGCATGGCGGGCGCCCTCTTCGGCCTGGGCGCCGTGACGGGCCCGCTCTTGGGGCCCACCGTGGGCGGTCTGCTCATCGAAGCGGCCAGCTGGCACTGGATCTTCCTCATCAACGTGCCGGTGGGCCTCTTCGCCGCGTACATGGCGTGGCGCTCCATCGAACAGCCCCACTTCGAAGCGTCCATGGAGAAGGTGGACCGCAACGGCATCGCGCTGCTCGCCGTGGGCATGGCGTGCCTCCAGTACGTGCTGGAGGAGGGCAACCGCGAGGACTGGTTCGACAGCCGGCTGATTACCCTGCTGGCGGTCATCGCGGGCATCGCGCTCATCACCTTCGTCGTCCACGAGCTGGAGACCCCCAGTCCCGTGGTGGACCTGCGCGTGTTCACCAACCGCTCGTACTCCGCGGCCACGGGGGTGAACTTCCTCGTGGGTACGGCGCTGTTCTCCGGCTCGTTCCTCTTCAGCCTCTTCTGCGGCTCGGTGATGCGCTACGAGGCGTTGGACATCGGGCTCATCTTCCTCAAGGGCAGCGCCATCCAGGTGTTGTTGATGCCGCTCATCGGCAGGTTCGGCGGCAAGGTGGACGGCCGGTACCTCATCGCCTTCGGCGTCCTGGGCGTGAGCCTGTCCCTGTGGACCAACGGCCACCTGACCACGCGCGTGGATGAAATCACCCTCATCACGCCGGTGTTCATCCGTGCCTGCTCGCTGGGCTTCATCTTCGTGCCGCTGTCGGTGATGGCGCTCAGCAACCTGCGTCCGGAGCAGCGAGGCAACGCCGCAGGCCTCTTCAACCTCACCCGCGAGCTGGGCGGCTCCATCGGCACCGCGTGGATGAGCAGCGCGCTCAGCCGCTCCACCCAGGCCAACGTCACCGCCATCACCTCGCACGTGGACGTCTACGGGCAGGTGGCCCAGGAGCAGGTCGCCTCCATGACGGGCGCCATGGCCGCCAGGGGCGTGCTCAACCCCACGGGCGCGGCCTACGGCCTCCTCAGCCAGCGCATCAGCGCGCAGGCGCTGGTGCGGGCCTTCAACGCGAACTTCCTCATCCTCGCCGCGCTGTTCGTCTGCGCCCTCGTCCTGGTGGCGATGCTCCAGAAGGCGGACCCCAAGGTGAAGGTGGAAGGCGCGCACTGACGCGCGGGCCGTCGTGAAAGACAAAGCGCGGGCCCCCTGCCACCCTGGGGGCCCGCGCTTCTTCGTTTCAGCCGCTCCCGGGGACGACTACCGGCGCCACTTCTGCGCGGCGGTGCCGTTGCACTCCCAGAGCTGCAGCGGGGTGCCGCTGGCGGAGTTGCCGCTCGTCACGTCCACGCACTTGTTGGCCTGGGGGTTCACCAGGTCACCGGCGCCGGAGAGGATGAACTGCTGCGCCGGGTTGCCGTTGCAGCTCACGAGCTGGATGGCCGTGCCGTTGGCGCTGGAGCCCCAGGCCACGTCCATGCACTTGCCGAAGGCGCGCACGGTGCCGTCCGACATGAAGGTCCACTTCTGCGCGTTGGTGCCGTTGCAGTCCCACAGCTGCAGGCGCGTGCCGTCGGCCGTGTTGGAGTTCGGCACGTCGATGCACTTGTTCGCCAGGCCGATGATGGGTCCGCCGGAGCCGCCGCTGCCGGTGGTGGTGAGCGACAGGCCGTAGGCGCCCAGGATGGGGTTGAGCGGCTGGAAGACGGTGTTGCCGCCGGAGGTGCAGTTGCCGCCCGCGCCGGACGTCACGCCCTGCGCCTGGTTGCCGGACAGCCACGAGCCGCCGGAGTCACCACCCTCCGCGCACGCGCTGGACGCCGTCAGGCCGTACACCGGGCCCGCCGAGTAGTTCACCGTGACGTTCTTCTGCGTGATGACGCCGCAGCGCCAGCCGGTGGTGGAGCCCGAGCGACAGACGGACGCGTTGATGCCCGCCTCCTGCGACCCGTACACCAGCACGTTGCCGCCCGCGTAGTTGTTCACCCACGGCTGCGAACCCCAGGAGCCGTTGGTGCGCACCCAGGCGTAGTCGTTGCCGGGCCAGTTGGCCGCCACCACCGTGCCCTGCGCCACGCCGTTGAAGCCGCTGGTGGCCGTGCCCGGACCGCCACAGTGGCCCGCCGTCACGAAGCCGCCCGCCACCGGGAAGCCGATGGAGCAGCGCGAGCCGCCCGGGTAGTACGCGTCACCGCCGCGCAGGTCGTACACCGGCTTGAACTCCTCGCGCGACGGCACCGTGCGCACCGCCGCGTGCTTCACGCCCGCCTTCGCGACGAAGTCCGTGCCGCCCGTCAGCGCGGAGTCCTGCGCCAGCACGACGACGCTGTTGGTCATCACGTCCACGTACCAGGCGTGCACGGTGCGGCCCGCCAGCCGGCTGTCGCGGTCCAGTTGGGCCTTCACCGCCTCCAGCTCCGCCTGCGTGTACTTCACCTTCTGGGGCACCGCCCCCGCGCGGCGGACCACGTCCGCGTCCGCGTCCGTCGTCACGCCCACCACCAGCGCGCTGCCGTCCGCGTTCATCCACGCGCCGCCAAAGCGCTCGCCCAGCTCCGCGCGCAGCGTCCCCTCCACGCGCACCGCCGCGGCCTCCGACGCCAGCCGCCGCTTCGCCCCGTCCGCCGTCAGCCCCAGGTCCCGCTGCATCGCGGAGAGGAGGTCCGGAGACACGTCGTGCGCGCGCGCCGCTTCCGCGGGGGAAGGTGCCGCCAGCGCCAGCGAGGGAACGACGCTCAACGTGGCGCCGGCGAACAGCGCCGTCGCGGTGGAGAACAGACCGAGGGTCCGCTTCATCGGGTCCTGCCTTTCGTGCTGCGGGGGAGCCCGGAGCGAAACCCGACTGAGCCGCGACAGTCAAACAATTCAAGAATTACTTAAAATCTCTGACATATTTGCGTGGTCGAACAAAGTCCCCGGAAACAAGAAGGCCCGGTGCGTCACGAGGACGCACCGGGCCTGGGGGACTTGCTTCGGAGACGGGCGGAAGTCAGCGCTTCGCGCGGCGGGCCAGCGCGCGGGCGGGGGCCCGGCGGCGGCGCAGCGCGGCGGCGCCCAGCATCAGCAGGGCGGCGGCGAAGGGCAGGGTGCCGGACGTTCCGGACGCGCTGCAGCCCCCCGCCACGGCGTCGGACGAGTCCGGCAGGCCGTTGGGGTTGTTGGACACGGGCGTGGTGCCGGGGGCGGTGGGCGTCTGGCCGCCCACGGTGGGCAGCTGCGTGGTGGGCGCGTTCGGCGTGCCCGTCGTCGGGGTCTCCGCCACCGGGGGCGTGGTGGTGGTGTCCGGCGTCGTGTCGTTCGGGATGTTCGTGTCGTCCGGCACGGGCGTGGGCGCGGGCACGGGCTCCTCCACCGGCGCGGGCGCGGGCGGCATCACGTCCTCGAGCGTCGTCCCCATGGTGAAGCCGTCGTGGAAGATGGTCCCTTCGGGCTTGATGGCGGCGTCGCGGTACAGCCCCATCTTCAGGTAGTTCAGGTCCTTGCCGAACTGGTTGGCGCCGTAGGTCTTCGGCAGCACGTGCTGGCCGTTGTGCCACAGCTCCACGAAGCCGGCCTTCTTGTCCGAGGACCACTTCACGTGCAGCACGAAGTCGTGCCAGTTGCCCTTGTCGATGGACGTCTGCCACAGCACGGGCGTGGTGTTGCCGCCCACGCGCAGGTTGATCTTGTCCCCGCGCACGAAGAACTCCAGCGGCGGAGAGCCACAGCAGCCCTCCTGGTGCCACTGGGTGATGACCTGCCACGAATCATGGACGGGGTAGTTCGTGGGGAAGAGCGTGCTCCACTTGTAGTAGTACTCCTTCCCCTGCGTCTCGTGGGTCAGGTAGAGCAGCTCGTTGCGGTTACCGCTGGCGTTGATGGGGTTGTCGCCCTGCTTCACGGTGGCCTTGAGCGCGTACTTGCCGTCACGCACCACATCGGTCACGACCTGCAAGCGGCTGTTGGCAACGGCCTGCTGTCGCGTCCACTGCGACGTGTTGCCGGTCTCGAAGTCGCCCTTCCAGATGACGCCAGCGAAAGACAGGGCGGGCATCAGGGAGGCCGCGGCAACGAGCTGAAGGAGTCGCTTCAAACAGGGGTCCTTTCGGTCCGGGTTGGGCCACGAGGACACGCGGCGCGGAAAAAGCCTTCCCGCCCCGTCCCGCCTGCCAACCCCCTGCCACACGCGCGCCTGGCGGGACGCCTGCCGGGGCAAGAGGGAGGCAGGGCCCTGCCGCCCGTCACTTCCCCAGGCATGCCGAAGCGCGTGATTCCAGGTGGATGCGGGCGCTCAAACCATCCGCTGGAAGCAGCCGTGCAGCCGAGCCCCCGAGCGTCATCCCCCCAACAGCCTGACGGCCCGGCGTCCCGTCCCCCTCTTGCGACGAACGTGGGAAGTGGGGCCTTTTTTCAAGATCGGCGGAGCAGGCCGTCTATTGGGGCGTGTGTCACCCAAAACATCCGATGCGCCTGTTTTCCCACCGGCTTGCTGCCCACCGCGTCATGGGACGCCTGGAGGCAGGACGCGAGGCCAGGTCGGCGTTCGTCGGAGGTTGGTGTAGAACGTCCCGGAAGGGCGGCAGGGGGGAGACGCCCGAGGGGATCGCATGCTGAAGCCGGCGAAGAAGAGTCTCTGGGCGCTGGCGGTCGCCATCCCCCTCATGGCGGCGGGAGTCGCGGCCCTGAAGCCCCGGGCGCAGCAGCCGTCCGCTCCTGACACCTTCTGGGCGGATCGCCGGGCCGCGGCCCGCATCGAGGCCCGCCTCACGCACCCGGAAGCGGACCGCTACCGCTCACGAGCCCCCGCGGGCGGCTGCCCGGTGCCCGCCGAGCCGATGCCCCTGGGCCCGCTCGCCCGCATGGAGGCCAGGGAGGACTGGGGCGGCATCGCGGCGGCGTATGCCCTGGAGGGTGAGTGGAGCCAGGCGGCGTCCTTCCTGGAGCGCCTGCCGGCCTCACCGGAGCGCGACAGCGACCTGGCGGCGGTGGCGCTCGCCCGGGGTGACCATGAGCGCGCGCTGCGGCTGCTGGACGGCGCGCTGGCCGCGAAGCCCGGCCTGTCACAGGCCCTGTGGAACCGCGCATTGGTGTTCCGCGAGATGGGGCTGACGCTGCGCGCGTCGGAGCTGTTCGAGCAGGTGGCGAAGCGCAACGAGCAGGGCTGGGGACGCGAGGCCCACGCCCAGGCGCTGGCCCTGCGGGAGGCCACGCTGGAGCGCCAGCGGCAGTGGAAGGCCGCGCGCGAGGCGACGCTGGCCCTGGTGGAGGACCCGAAGGCGCCGCTACCCCTGGACGCGGCCCGGCAGCTCCCGGGCACGGTGCGCGGCGTCTTCTATGAGGCCGTGCGCGCCGCGCCGTCGAAGGAGCGCGTGCTGGCGCTGCTGCCCCTGGCGAAGGAGCTGGACCGGGTGCAGGGCGGCAGCGTGCTCACGGACTACGTGCAGCGCGTGGCGAAGCGCGACTTCGCCCGCCGGGCGGAGCTGGCGCGGCATTACGCGGAGACGCTGCGCGCGGGCCAGGCCGTCCCGGAGGCGCTGCTGGACCGGGCGCGGGTGTCCGGCGACGAGGACATCTACCTGGGTGCCCTCATGCGCACGCGCAAGGGGACCCTCAACCACCTCAAGGACACGCTGGAGCGCATCAAGCGGACGGAGGACCCCTGGTTCACCTACGTCGCGGACCGCGACCAGGCCCTCAAGGAGATTTCCGACGGCGCGTGGTGGAAGGCCGAGCAGCGGCTCTTCGGCGCGCTCCAGCGCTGCCGCGAGGGCGCGCTGTCCGTGCGCTGCCTGGAGCTGGAGAAGCGGCTGGCCATCTTCTATTACGACATGCAGCGCGTGACGGAGTCCGAGCAGCATGCGCGCGTGCTCTGGGCCGGCGCCCGGCAGCTGCGCGAGTGGGAGCTGGAGTTCAGCGTGCTGGAAGTGCTGAGCCAGGTGGCGCGCTCGCGCAACGACCTGGGCAGCGCCCGCGCCTATCTGGAGGAGTGGATGGCGCGCGGCCCCACGCGCAGCTGCGCCTGGCCCCACGTGCAGCTGGCGCACCTGCACTACCTGGACCTGCGGCCCCAGGACGCGCGGCGTGAGCTGGACATCGCCGCGGCCTGCGCGGACAACCCCATGGAGCCGGTGTTCGGCGCCACGCTCGCGGAGCTGACGCGCTCCAGCTCCGGCCCCAACGACGCGGAGTGGCTCTCCCGCGTCACCTCCAACACGCTGTCGGGCCCGGTGGTGCAGGGCGGCGACCGCGTCTACGCGGACTATCTGGAGGGCCGCTTCCTCCTGGACCGCGACCGTGCGAAGGGCGAGGGCCACCTGCGCAACGCCATCAAGGCCGCGGACGCCCTGCCGCGCGGCGACGCGCTGGGGCGCGAGTCCTGGGCGCTCAGCTATTCGTCGCTCGCGGTGGACGCGGGCCGCGCCGGTGAGTTCCCCAAGGTGGTGGAGCTGATGGCCTCGCAGCTGGGGACGCCCGTGCCCACGCGCTGCGCGCTGGCCGCCAGCGTCCACGCCGAGCGCACCGTGCTGGTGGCGCTGGGCCCCCAGGGCGAGGTGAAGGGGCACTACGACGACACGCGCAAGGAGCCCTTCGCCCGCGCGGACTCGTCCCGGCTGGTGCCGGAGACCCTGCGCAAGACGCTCGCCAGCTGCGACCACGTGGACGTGCTCGCGTGGGCGCCCGTCTTCGGCCGCACGGACCTGCTGCCGTCCGACATCGCGTGGAGCTTCCGCCTGGGCCGCGCCCAGGGTCCGCGCCCGGCCGGCAGCGCCCAGGCGTCGCGCCGGCTGGTGGTGGCCGGCGTGGAGGCCCCGTCGCTCCTGCAACTGCCCCGGCTGCCCGCGTGGACGCCGGACGCGGAGCCGGGGAGCGCGCCGCCCAACGTGCTGTCCGGCTCGGACGCCACGCCCTCGCGCGTGCTGGAGAGCATGACGGACGCCACGGAGATTGAAATCCACGCGCACGGCATCACCGACCCCAGCATCTCCGGCGCGTCGCTGGTGGTGCTGTCCCCGGAGGTGAACGGCCGCTACGCGCTCACCGCGGACGTGGTGCGCGAGCAGAAGCTCAAGGGCGAGCCCACCGTGTTCCTGGCCGCGTGCAGCGCGGGCCGCACCACGGCGCTGCAGAGCACGGAGCCCTTCAGCCTGCCGGCGGCCTTCATCGATTCAGGGGCCCGCGCGGTGCTGGCCTCCACGGTGGACATCCCGGACGCGGCGGGCCGCTTCTTCGACGGCGTGCGCCGGCGCATCCACGCGGGCTCGCCCGCCGCCGTCGCGCTGCGCGACGAGCGTCAGGCGTGGCTCGCGCGCGACGGCCGGGCCGGGTGGACACGCTCGGTGCTTCTGGTGGAAAAGGCGGACTGAGGCGCGTGTTACGGGGGGGCATCCAGGTGCGTGTTGCCACCAGGGACGACGAAGTGGTGGAAGGTGACGCTGGCGCTCACGTCCAGCGCCTTCACCCAGTGCCACCAGCCCACGGGCAGGAACACCATGTCCCCGGGCTCCAGCACCGTCTCCAGCACCGTGGCCTCCGCGAACAGCGGGTGCGCCACCAGGTCCGGCGCGCCCGCGTCCACGTGGCTGAAGGTGCCCCGGTGCGGGTACACCCGGTGGCGCTCGTAGGACGGCACCAGCTTCACGTGCTTCCTGCCCATCACCTGGCCCAGCAGGATGTTCATGTTGTCGTGGTGCAGCGGGGTGACGGTGCCCGCCGGGCCCAGGAGCAGCGTCATCTGATCCGCCAGCAGCGACGGGTCGATGATGCCCTTGGGGGCGCGCAGGTCCTCCCGCAGCGCGGACAGCCCCTCGCGGCTCCAATTGTCGTTGCGCGGAACCATGTAGTAGTCGTTCGTCTGGCGGCCGGACTCCACCATCGCCAGGAAGTCCGCGAAGGGCATCCGCGAGCGGTGCCGGTCCTGCTGGGCCGCGTGCTCCGGGTTGGCGTCGCGCCCCGTCATCACCTCCACCTCCACCCGCCCGAAGTGCTCTCGGAAGTACGGCACGGACCACTTCGTGAGCGCGGGCCAGTCCTTCATCGCCCCTTTGAGCACCACCGGCCGGTGCCCGAAGTAGTAGCGGCGGAAGAACTCCTCCGGGGTGAGCCCCTCGCGCACCTCCAGCTCGCGGCCCCCGTCCTGGGCCCGGAGCGCGCTGTAGGTCTCCATCAGGGACTCCAGCCACCCGAAGTGCCGGGCCACCTGCCGGCACGCCTGGAAGTACGGGTGCTGCCCCGCCGCGGCGATCTCCGCTCGCGCGACCTCCAGGGACACGCCCGCTCCCACCAGCACCTGCTCCACCTCCTCCACACCCACCCCCAGGGCCAGGTTCTCCGCCAGCCACTGGCGCCACTCCGGACGCAGCGGGGACTTGTCCTCGTTCATTCAGAACTCCTTGAAATCCTTGAAGGATTGGCCCAGGGGGGCCCCTCCTGCCGGTGCGCCGGGGCGTGGTATGGACAGCCCCGTCCGTCTTTTTCCACCCATCCCATGCTTACGCTGGACTTCCGTCGTACCAGGAGAAGCCATCCATGACCCCCGGAGACCTGTCCTCTCCCCGCTCTGGCACCTTCGAGCCTGACCACAGCGCCCCACACGTGAAGGGCTCCTACGTCAACTGCGAGAACCGGGCGCCGCGCCGCCGCCGGCCGCTGCCGCCGCCGTCGGTGCCGCCCCTCCTGGAGGGGGCGCAAGCCGCTCGCTGAGCGGCCGGGCCCGGCAGGCCTGTCTGCCCTTCCGGGCATTTTTCTCTCAAGAAACGAACCGCTCGGCGTCTTTAGTCAGGAAAGCCCACCAGTCACTTCGGGGCCTTGTGTCATGGCCAACCTCTTCAACCGGGAACGACGCCACTTCGAGGCGTTCATCCAGCGACACCGGCCCAGCTTGCTGGCGGTGGCGCGGCGGTTGTGCGCTCGCGGCGTCCTGGACCCGGAAGACCTGGTCCAGGAGGCCTTCGAGCGGGCGTTGCCGGAGTACGGGCACCTGAAGGACCGGACGGAAGCGGCGTGCGCGGCGTGGCTGTGCACGACGATGACCAACCGGTTCCTGGACCACTGCCGCCGGCAGCGCACGGAGAGCCGGGGGCTGCCGCACCTGGCGCTGGTGCAGGACCTGCCGGTGACGGGGGACGGGGACCGGGAGAACTGGGAGCTGGTGGGCAACGACGCGTTCCAGGCGGCCATCGAGCAGCTCAAGCCGCACCTGCGGGACGCGTACAAGCTTCACGCCGAGGGTCGCCGCTACCAGGCGATCGCTGAACATTTCAACGTTCCCGTGGGGACCGTGGGCAGCTGGCTGACGCTGGCGCGCCGGGACCTGAGGGAACTGCTGCTTCCGAGCGTCGCGGTGGCCCGGGAGCGGGGAGTCCAGTCATGAACGCGCATTGCACCCGGCTGCACCTCTTCATGGACGGCGAGCTGTCCGAGTCCGACGCCGAAGGGTTCCGGAACCACCTGCCACGCTGCGCCGCCTGCGAGGGCGGCCTGCGGGACCTGCTGCAGCTGGAGCTGCTGGCCGCGCGCGCCCTGGGGACGGGCGTGGTGGAGCAGCCGGCCGCGAAGCCGGAGGGCAACGTGGTGGCGCTGGGCGCGTGGGTGCGCCGCAACGCGCGCGTCGTGGCGCCGCTGGCCATGGCCGCCAGCCTCTGCGCCATCTTCGTGCCGCGCATGATGCCCGCCGCGGAAGTGCCGGCGGTCGTCTTCCTGGACAACCAGACCACCCGCGAGCTGGAGGCGCGCCTGTCGGATCCGCGCGCGGACAAGCACCGTCCCTACAGCCCCATGCGCGGTGGCGCGGACGGCGCGGAGGCGGCGACGGTCACGCTGCCCCTGCGTCCGCTGGCGCAGATGGAGGAGCGCCAGGACTTCCGCGGCATCGTCGCGGCCTATGTGCTGCACGGCCAGTGGCAGCAGGCACAGGCGGTGCTGGCCCGCGAGCCCGCGTCCCCGGAGCGGAACATCGACCTGTCGGTGGTGGCGCTGCAGGAAGGCCGCTACCAGGACGCGCTGAAGCTGCTGGAGCGCGCGGACTTGAAAGAGAACCCGCGGGCGCTGTGGAACCGCGGGCTCGCGCTGCGCGCCCTGGGCCAGAAGGAACTCGCCGCGGACGCGTTCGAGCAGGTGGCCGGGCTGAAGGAAGCCGGCTGGAGCGACGAAGCGCGCGACCTGGCGAAGGGCCTGCGCGAAGAAGCCGCCCACTGAAGTCCCCGGGCTTCCCCGCGCGTCACGAGCGTCCACCATCGGGCGCTCCGCGCGGGGGCCCTGCCTCACCGCTCGGGATGACGTGACAGGCTGCTGGGGTTGTCGCAACACCCCAGGAGCCGCCCATGCCCGAGTCCCCGTCCCGCGCTTCCGCCGACTACGCGACCACCCGCCGGGACTTCCGGTGGGAGCGGCCGGCGCACTTCAACTTCGCCACGGACGTCATCGACCGGCACGCGGCCGAGCGGCCCCAGGCCCCCGCGCTCCAGTGGTCCGACGAGTCCGGACGCTCGCAGCGCTTCAGCTTCCAGGAGCTGAAGGAGCGCTCGCTGCACGCGGCGCGCTTCCTCACCGGGCTGGGGCTGAAGCACGGCGATCGGGTCTTCATCCTGATGCCGCGCGTGCCGGAGTGGTGGTTCCTGGTGCTGGGCTGCATCCGCGCGGGCATCGTCTTCATGCCCGGCACGCCCATGCTCACCGCGAAGGACATCCGCTACCGGCTGGAGGTGTCCGGCGCGAAGGCGGTCCTCACCGACGGCAGTTGCCTGGACCGCTTCGAGGGCGTGCCAGGCCAGGCCCCCGGCGTGACGACGTGGGTGTCCACCGGCGACGCGCCTTCTCCGTGGACGCGCTACACGTCGGAGGCCCTGGCGGAAGGTCAGGCCACTGCGTTCCCGCCCACGAAGGCGGATGATCCGCTGCTCATCTACTTCACGTCCGGCACCACCGGCATGCCGAAGATGGTGCTGCACACCCAGTCCAGCTACGGCCAGGGGCACCTCATCACCGGCCGCTACTGGCTGGACCTGACGCCGGAGGACCGGCACCTCACGCTCAGCGACACCGGCTGGGCGAAGTGCGCGTGGGGCAAGCTCTTCGGCCCGTGGAGCGTGGGCGCGTGCAACGTCGTCCACGACTTCCGCGGCCGGTTCGACCCGGTGGCCTTTCTGAAGGTGCTGGAGCGGGAGAAGGTCACCACGTTCTGCGCGCCGCCCACCGCGTGGCGCGCGCTGGTGCTCCAGGATTTGAAGGCGGTCGACCTGTCCGCGATGCGCCACTCCCTGAGCGCGGGCGAGCCGCTCAACCCGGAGGTCATCCAGACGTGGAAGGAGGCCACCGGGCTGCACATCCGCGAGGGCTATGGCCAGACGGAGACGGTGGTCATCGTGGGCATCTTCCCCGGGATGGAGCCGCGCGTGGGCTCCATGGGCAAGCCGTCCCCGGGCTTCCACGTGGGCGTCATCGACGAGCACGGCAAGGAGGTCGCCGACGGGCAGGAGGGTGACATCGCCGTGCGCGTGAAGCCGGAGCGGCCGGTGGGCCTGTTCGCGGGCTACCTCAACGACGACGCGGCCAACGCCGCCAGCAGCCGGGGGGACTGGTACGTCACCGGCGACCGCGCGGTGCGCGACGCGGACGGCTACCTGTGGTTCGTGGGGCGCTCCGACGACGTCATCAAGACGTCCGGCTACCGCGTGGGCCCCTTCGAGGTGGAGTCCGCGCTGATTGAACACCCGGCCGTGGCGGAGTCCGCCGTCATCGGCGTGCCGGACGACAAGCTGGGCCAGCGCATCAAGGCGTACGTGCTGCTCACGCCGGGCCACTCGCCGTCACCGCAGCTCGCGCAGGAGCTGCAGGACTTCGTGAAGAAGACCACGGCGCCCTACAAGTACCCGCGCGAGATTGAATTCGTCACGGAGCTGCCCAAGACGGTGAGCGGGAAGATCCGCCGCGCCGAGCTGCGCGCCACCCAGAAGAAGTAGGCGGCGCGCAGTGGGGGCAGGGGACTACTTCAGCCAGTCCGAGTGCACGAAGCCGGCGTCGGGCTTGTCCCGGCGCTGGTACGTGTGCGCGCCGAACGCGTCGCGCTGGGCCTGGGTGAGGTTCTGCGGCAGCTCCGGGCTGCGGTAGCTGTCCATGTACGCCAGGCTGCTGCTGAACACCGGCACGGGGATGCCCGCCGCCGTCGCGGCGCCCACCAGCTTGCGCCACGCGGGGGCCAGCTTGTTCAGCACCGGCGCGAAGGCCTCGGACACCATGAGGTTGGGCAGCGTGGGCTGCTGCTGGAAGGACTCGCGCAGCGGGGTGAGCAGCTTCGCGCGGATGATGCAGCCGCCCCGCCAGATGCGCGCCATCTCCGCCAGCGACACGCCCCACTTGTACTCGTCCGACGCCGCCTGGATGAGCCGCATGCCCTGCGCGTACGTCACCACGCGCGCCGCGTAGAGCGCGTCGTGCGCCCACTGGGCCAGCTCCTTCTTCTCCTCTGAGGACAGGGAGATGTCGGGGCCGTGGAGCTTCTTGCTCGCGGCCACGCGCTCATCCTTGCGCGAGGACAGGTTGCGCGCGTCCAGCGCCGCCGCGATGGAGGGCACCGGCACGCCCAGGTCCAGCGCCACCTGCACCGTCCACTTGCCCGTGCCCTTCTGGCCGGCCTTGTCCAGCACCATGTCCACCAGCGGCTTGCCCGTCTCCGGGTCGCGCTTGCGCAGCACCTTGATGGTGGTCTCCAGCAGGAACGATTCAGCGATGCCCTCGTTCCACTTGGAGAACAGGTCGGCGAGCGTCGCGGTGTCCAGGCCCAGGCCGCGGTGGAGCACGTCGTACGTCTCCGCGAGCAGCTGCATGTCCGCGTACTCGATGCCGTTGTGCACCATCTTCACGAAGTGGCCCGCGCCCTCCGGGCCCACGTGGGTGACGCACAGGCCCTCTTCGCTGCGCGCGGCGATGGCCTCCAGCACCGGCTGCACCAGCGCGTACGCGTCCTTGGGGCCGCCCGGCATGATGGACGGACCGTGGCGCGCGCCCTCCTCGCCGCCGGACACGCCGATGCCCAGGAAGTGGAAGCCCTTCTCCTTGCACAGCGCCTCGCGGCGGCGCGTGTCCAGGTACCAGGAGTTGCCCGCGTCCATGATGACGTCCCCGGGCGACAGGAGCGGGAACAGCCGCGCCATCATCTCGTCCACGGGGGCGCCCGCGGTGATCATCAGGAGGATGCGGCGCGGGCGCTCCAGGCCGGCGACGAACTGCTCCAGCTCCGGGAAACCCATCAGGCCCTGCTTCGGGTTCTCCTGCTGGACCTTCTGGATGGCCTCCGGGTGGCGGTCCCATACGGCGACGCGGAAGCCGTGGTCCGCGATGTTGAGGGCCAGGCTGGCGCCCATGACGCCCATGCCCGCCACGCCGAACTGCGCCGGCTTCGTCTGTGTGCTCATCGTTCCCTCCAGAGGATCCGCCTCACCCGTGGGCGGAGGGGTCCAGCATCCACTGCGTGTTCGTCACGTGCGCCGCGGGCAGGGACATATCGCCCGCGAGCACCCGCCGCATGGCGTCCCGCTTGCCCTCGCCCGCCACCAGCCCCAGCACCGCCCCCGCGCCCTGGAGCACGGGGAACGTCAGCGTCATCCGCCACGGCGGCGGCTTGGCGCTCTGCTCCACCGCCAGCACCCGCCGCGTGCGCTCCTGGAGGGCCGGGTGGCCGGGCATGAGGCTCGCGGTGTGGCCGTCCTCGCCCACGCCGATGAGCACCACGTCCAGCTTCGCGGGCAGGACCTTCTCGTAGTCGCGCGCGGCGGCGTCGCGGTCCGTGCGCTCGCCCTGCATGCGGAACACCTGCGCGTCCGGCAGCTTCAGCGGCGTCAGCAGCGACTCCTTCACCAGCAGGTAGTTGCTGTCCTTGTGGTCGGGAGGCACGAAGCGCTCGTCCACGAAGTACACGTCCACGCGCTCCCAGGGGAGCTTGTGGTCCGCGAGCATCCGGTACGCGGGCTTGGGCGTGTTGCCACCCGACAGCGCCAGGCTCACGCGGGCCTTCGTGGCGAGCGCCTTCGTGAGCTCGCGCGCCATCCAGTCCGCGGCCTCACGGGTCAGCCGCTCGGAAGGGACGATGAGGGGCTGGCTCATAGCGTGGACCACCGCCGGCCGTTCTTCGAGGGCACCGCGTCCGCGGCGTCGGGGCCCTTGCTGCCCTTGGCGTAGGTGTGCACGGTGCCGCCGGCCTCCGTCTCCAGCGCCTTCAGGATGGGCGTGATGTAGCCCCAGGCCTGCTCCACGCTGTCCTGGCGCGCGAAGAGGGTGGCGTTGCCGCGCATGCAGTCCAGGAGCAGCCGCTCGTAGGCCTCCGGCACGGGCTTCTTGAAGCTCTCCGCGTAGTCCATGTCCATGGTGACGCCGCCGATGTTGACGTCCTCGCCGGGAATCTTGGACTCGAAGGACAGCGCGATGCCCTCGTGCGGCTGGATGCGCAGCGTGAGCACGTTGGGCTGCAGCCGCTGGCAGGTGGCGCCGCCGCCGCTGAACAGGCCGATGGGCACCGACTTGAAGTGGATGGACACCTCCGTCAGGCGCTTCTTCAGGTTCTTGCCCGCGCGCAGGTAGAAGGGCACGCCCTGCCAGCGCCACGAGTCGATGTTCATCTTCATGGCCACGTAGGTGGGCGTGCGCGAGCCCTTCTTCACGCCCTTCTCGTCCTGGTAGCCCTCGTACTGGCCCACCACCACGTGCTGGGGCACGTCGCCGCCTTCAATGGGGCGCAGCGCGCGGAAGACCTTGTTCTTCTCGTCGCGGATGTCCTCCGCCGCGAAGGACACCGGCGGCTCCATGGCGCACAGGGCCAGCACCTGGAGCAGGTGGTTCTGCACCATGTCCCGGATGACGCCCGTCTCGTCGTAGAAGCCGCCGCGGCCCTCCACGCCAATGGCCTCCGCCGCGGTGATCTCCACGTGGTCGATGTGCTGGCGGTTCCACAGCGGCTCGAAGATGGCGTTGGCGAAGCGGAACACCAGGATGTTCTGCACCGTCTCCTTGCCCAGGTAGTGGTCGATGCGGAAGATCTGCCGCTCATCCAGCACCGAGCCCAGCTCCTGGTTGAGCTTCTTCGCGCTGTCCAGGTCGTGGCCGAAGGGCTTCTCGATGATGAGCCGCCGCCAGGGCTTCTGGCCGGCCTGCTCCTCGCGCTTGAGCAGGCCCGCGTCCGCCAGGCTCTTGATGATCTGCGGGAACGTGGAGGCCGGCGTGGCCATGTAATAGAGCTGGTTGCCGTCCGTCTTGTGGCGCTTCGCGATGTCGTCCAGCTTCTGGCCCAGGCGCTTGAAGGTCTCCGGGTCGTCGTAGCCGCCGGAGACGCACTCGATGGTGTCCGCGAAGCGCTTCCAGGTGGCCTCGTCCACGGGCTGCGTGCGGGCGAACTTCTGGAGCCCCTCCTTCACGTGCTCGCGGAAGGCGGCGTCCTCCAGCTTGGAGCGGCTGAAGGCGACGATGGCGAAGTTCTCCGGGAGCAGGCCGGAGCGGGCGAGCTCGAAGAGGGCCGGGAATAGTTTGCGTTCGGCCAGGTCGCCCGTCGCACCGAAGAGCACCAGGGTGCAGGGGTCGGGGCGGCCCGCGCTGAACACCGGTTCGCCCTCGCGGGGATGGGTTTCGATGTGCACTCCCTGCGCGTCCATGCGGTGTCTCCCTCCGTGTGACCGACCGGGCACCTTAAGGCGCTAATCTGGCGGCCCTGCAAGCGCATTGCAGGAGAATGATGCGGGCCCGACGTCTTGCCTGCCCCGGGCCGAGGAATTTCGCGGGCTCAGCCGAGGAGCGCGCGGGCGGGCGGGCGTGAGAGGGGGCAGGGGAACGTGGTACTCCTGTCGGCCCTGACGCCTCCGGCCTCGCGCTGAAACGGAAGCCCTCTCACGCATGCGCTACGTCGTCTCGCTGTGGTTCTTCGCGCTGTTCCTCGTCACCGCGCCCATCCTGTTCACGCTGGGCGCGGTGCTGTTCGTGGTGGCGTACCCGCTGGACCCCGACCGCCAGTGGCTGCACGTGCTGGTGTGCCGGTGGTGCTACGGGCTGTGGCTGCACGCCTCGCCCGGCTGGCGCGTGCGGGTGGAGGGGCGGGAGCTGCTGCCAAAGGGGGCGTGCGTCTACGTCGTCAACCACCAGTCGTTCGCGGACATCCTGGCGGTGATGGGGCTGTTCACGCCGTACAAGTTCGTGGCGAAGGCGTCGCTGTTCCGCACGCCGCTGGTGGGCTGGATGATGACGCTCCTGGGCTACGTGCCCATCGTGCGCGGCAGCTCCACGTCCATGGAGCAGTTGCTGGGCCCGTGCCGCCGGTGGCTCCGCAAGGGCATCCCGGTGCTCATCTTCCCGGAGGGGACGTATTCGCCGGGGGAGCTGCTGCCCTTCAAGCGCGGCGCGTTCCAGCTGGCGCTGGAGGAGCACGTGCCGGTGGTGCCGGTGCTGGTGCGCGGCACGCGGGAGCTGGTGGATGGGGACGGGCCGTGGATGAGCCCTCGCGCCACCGTGACGGTGCGGGTGATGCCGGCGCTGCCGCCGGAGACGTTCGGTCCGGACTCCGCGGCGCTGGCCACGCACGTGCGCGAGCGGTTCGTGGAGGCGCTCGCGCGGGTGGGCTGAGGGTCGCCCTCAGGCGTGCTCGGAGCCGGGGAGCTCTTCGTCCATCCGTGACGCCTCCGCGTGCGGTGGGGCCTCCAGCGCGGGCAGCGCGGGCGCGGCCTCGGTGATGGCGCGGGCCAGGTCGTGGGGCGCGCGGATCAACGCCTCCAGCGCGCCGGCGCTCGCGGGGACTCCGCGCTGCTCCACCTGGAGCCAGCCGCCCTTGATGCTCACGCGGCGGTGGCCCTTGAGGCCCAGCAGCCGCTGACGGACTCCCGGCTCCAGGATGACGGGACGCGCTTCCGGCGCCAGCCCCTCCACCTGGAAGGCGGCGTCCAGCTCCGTGTCGCCCAGCACCTCCTCGCGCGGGGTGGCGGCGCCGGGGAGCTTGTCCTCGGGGCGCTCGTGCTCCAGCAGCAGGTCCGCGGGCAGCGCGCCCTCCAGGTCCAGCCGCAGCACCGTCACGGTGTGGCGCTTCTTGCCGCCCGCGCCGCGCTTGCCCGTGGCCAGGAGCAGCGGCCGCCCCTGATAGCGCCCCTGCACCTCCATGCGCCGCTCCGCGATGGACAGGCCGTGGGCTTTCGCGAACGCCTCCCACGCGGCGCGCTGACGGCGCTTGAGCTGGAACAGCGTGGCGAGGACCAGGGCGCCCAGGACGAGCAGGGACGCGAGGATGCCGAGCGGGGAGAAGACACCGGAAAGCATGGCGGCGCATTGTGCACTGGCCCCGCGATGCGTGAACCATCAATCCGATCGCGGATGCACCTCCGCGCGCCGGGCAGGCTTGCTGCATGGGGTGCGCGGACCTGGGGAAGGGACGCCGCGCGCCCGCGAACGTGTGGAGTGCACGCATGGCGCAAGGGCCCTCATGCCGGCGGTGTGTCCTGATGGGTGGCCCTGTCCCACGCGGGGAGGCGCCGTGGCGCGTGGGGTGGGGAGGACGGGACGCGTCGGGCAGGCCACGAATGCAAGCGCGCGGAATGACGCCCTTTTTCGACAATGTCAGAGGGGGCGGGTAAGGGAGCGAGGGCTCGCCGCTTGGAGTCGGGGTTGGGACCGGGGGAGGCTGCCCGGCCCGCACCCGCCACCGGGCCACGAGGGAGGGTGAACGCCGGATGCGCCTGCTGCACACGTCGGACTGGCACCTGGGCCACACGCTGTATGACGTCTCACGCGAAGCGGAGCACGCCGCGTTCCTGACGTGGCTGTTGGACACGCTGGAGTCCCAGGAGGTGGATGCGCTCCTGGTGGCCGGGGACATCTTCGACACGGCCAACCCCAGCGCGGAGGCGCAGGCGGCCTGGTACCACTTCATCGCGCGGGCCCGGCGCACGCTGCCGAAGCTGGACGTCGTGGTCGTGGGCGGCAACCACGACTCCGCCGCGCGCCTGGACGCGCCGGATCCGCTGTTCCATGCGCTGGGCGTGCGCGTGGTGGGCGGACTGCCCCGTCACCGGGGCGGACTGGAGCTGGAGCGGCTGGTGGTGCCGGTGCACGACGCGCGTGGCAAGGTGGGCGCGTGGGTGGCGGCGGTGCCGTACCTGCGGCCCTCGGACCTGCCGTCGGTGCCGGACGGGGAGGGGGACCGGCTGGTGGAGGGCGTGCGCTCCGTCTACGCGGACGTGCTGGAGGGCGCGCGGCGGCGGCGCAGGTCCGGGCAGGCGCTGGTGGCCATGGGCCATTGCTACATGACGGGCTCCGAACTGTCGGAGCTGAGCGAGCGGAAGATCCTGGGCGGCAACCAGCACGCGCTGCCGGTGGACCTGTTCCCGGAGGACGTCGCGTACGCGGCGCTGGGACACCTGCACAAGGCTCAGCGCGTGGGCGGCCGCGAGGGCGTGCGCTACAGCGGGTCGCCGCTGCCGCTGTCGCTGTCGGAGGCGCACTACCGGCACCAGGTGCTGGTTCTGGACGTGGAGGACGGGGTGCTCACGCAGGTGCGTCCGCTGTCGGTGCCGCGCACCACGGACATGATGCGGGTGCCGGCCCGGGACGCGGCGCCGCTGTCGGAGGTGCTGGAGCTGCTGGCGGCGCTGCCCGCGTGCGAGGCGGGAGCGCCGGAGTCCATGCGGCCGTACCTGGAGGTCTGCGTGTCGCTGCCCCGGCCGGAGCCGGCGCTGCGCCACAAGGTGGAGAAGGCGCTGGAGGGCCGGGCGGCGCGGCTGGTGAAGCTGACGCCGTTCTATACGGGCACGGGTGGCGCGCTGGCGGACGTGCGGCCCGGGCTGTCGCTGCGGGAGCGCACGCCGGAGGACGTGTTCCTCGCCCGCTATGCGCGGGACTTCAAGGAGGCGCCGTCGGCGGGGCTGCTGGAGTCGTTCCACGCGCTGCTGACGCAGGTGCAGGAGGACGCGTCGTGAAGATTCTCGCGATTCGCGGCAGCAACCTCACGAGCTTCGCGGGGGACTTCGCGCTGGAGCTGGACCGGGCGCCGCTGGACCGGCTGGGGCTGTTCGCCATCTCCGGCGCGACGGGGGCGGGGAAGAGCACGCTGCTGGATGCGCTGTGCCTGGCGCTGTTCGACCGCACGCCCCGGCTGGGCGGGCCCAGCAAGGTGCTGGTGGGCCGTGCGGACGAGGACGAGGAGGCGCGGCTGTCGGCCTACGACGTGCGCGGCATGCTGCGGCGCGGGGCGGGCAAGGGCCACGCGGAGGTGGACTTCCTGGGCAAGGACGGGCGGCGCTACCGGGCGCGGTGGAACGTGTGGCGGGCGCGCGAGCGCGCGGAGGGGCGCTTCCGGCCGCAGGAGCTGAGCCTGACGGACGTGGTCTCCGGGCAGGTGTTTGGCCGCACCAAGGGCGAGGTGCTCCAGGCGATCCAGGAGCGGCTGGGGCTGTCGTTCGACCAGTTCCGGCGCTCGGCGCTGCTGGCGCAGGGCGAGTTCGCGGCGTTCCTGCGCGCGGACGCGAACGAGCGCGCGGAGCTGCTGGAGCGGATGACGGGCACGGAGGTGTACAGCCGGCTGTCCATCGCCGCGCATGAGAAGAACGCGAAGGAGCAGGAGGAACTGAAGCGGCTGTCGCAGGGGCTCGCGGCCATCGCGCTGATGTCGGACGCGGACCGCGAGGGCGCGAGGGCCCAGCTGGGCGAGGAGGAGGCGGCGCGGATCCGCGAGGAGGCGCGGCTGCGCGAGGCGGAGGCGGCCCGGTCCTGGTACGCGCAGCTCGCGGAGTTCGTGGCGCTGGAGCAGCAGGCCGGAAGCGCGGTGACGCGGGCGGAGGCGGAGCGGGAGGCGGCGGCGCCCCGTGAAGCGCTGCTGGAGTCGGTGCGCGCGGCGGAGGGCTTCCGCGCGGTGGTGTCCGCGGTGGAGGCCGCGGAGCAGGGCTGCGTGAGGGCGGAGGCCGAGCAACTGGAGCGGGCCTCGCAGGCGGAAGGTGCGCTGGCGGCGGCGGCGGCGCAGCGGCAGGTGCGGTTGCAGGCGGAGGCCGCGAGGGCGGCGGCGCAGGACGCGGAGGCATCGGTGCGTCCGGCGCTGGAGGAGGCCGCGACGCTGGACACGCGCCGCGCGGAGGCGGAGCGCGAGGCGCGTGAGGCCGCGGAGCTGGCGAAGCAGGCGAAGGGCCAGGAGGACTCGGCGCGCGACGCGCTGGCGCTGGTGCAGGCGGCGGAGGTGAAGGCCCAGGCGGTGGTGGACGCGGCCGAGGCCTGGCGTGCGTCCCATGCGAGCTGGGAGTCCCTGGCGACGGAGTGGCCCCGCTGGCAGCGCGAGCTGGAGCGGTTCGCGGCGGCGCTGAAGGAGGAGCAGGCGGCGGGCGCGGACGTGGACCGGCTGGGGAAGGACGCGGACCGGCTGGGCAGCGAAGCCCAGGCGCGCCGTGAGGAGCACCAGGACGCGGCCGAGTCCGAGGCGCAGGCGCAGGCCCTGGCGACGCACGCGGAAGCCGCGCTGGGTGAGGACGGAGGCGCGGCGAGGCGGGTGCTGCGGGAGGCACTGCTCGCGAGGCAGGACGCGCTGGGAGCGCTGGCGCTCGCGGGTGAAGGTGCGCGGGCGGAGGGCACGGCGGAGGGCGACGCGGCGGCGGAGGTGAAGGCGCACCGCGAGGCTTCGCTGCGCGCGGCGGAGGAAGCGAAGGCCGCGGCGGCGCGGCGCGCGACCCAGGAGGCGATGCTCCACGAAGCACGCCGTGCGCAGTCGCGAGCGGAGGCGACGCAGGGGCTGGCCTCGCACCGGGCCGCGCTGCACGAAGGGGAGCCGTGTCCGCTCTGCGGAGCGCTCGAGCATCCATATGCCCGGGAGGGATCCGCGCTGGAGGGACTGGTCGCGGAGGCCGCGGCCCGGGTGCAGGAGCTGGAGTCGGCGCGCGACGCCGCGGCGAAGCAGGAGAGCGCGGCAAGCGTGCGGCAGGCCACGGCGGACACCGCCGCGACCCAGGCCGAAGGCCGGCGGGACACGGCGGCCCGCAAGCGCATGGCACACCGGGAATCCTGGCGCGCGGCCCGCGAACGGTGGACCCGTGCCGTGCTCCCAGGTGAGGACGCGGCAAGCCCGGCCGGAGAGAAGAAGGCCTCGCGCGGCGAGAAGGCACGCACCGCCTCGGATGCCGCGAACGCGGAGGCCGTGCAGGACTTCTCCGCCAATGCCGCGCCCCCCGAGGACGCGGAGGCTGCCGCCGCTCAGGCCTGGAACCGTGCGGCTCAGGAGGACGTTCGCGTCCGGCTCGCGACGCTCCGTGAGGAAGAGGCTTCCGCGGAGGCCCGGGCCAGCGCGGCTCGTGAGGCCCGGGCGCTGCTGGAGACCCGGCGCACCCGGCGCGAAGGCGCGGCCGATGCCCTTCGCAAGGCCGAGGACGCCCTGGCCCGCGCGGCCCAGTCCCACCGGGATGCGCTCCTTCGCCGGGACACCGCTCGCGATGCCCGCGAGCGCGCCCTCACCGAAGTGTCGCCTCCCTTCTCCAGCGAAGCCTCCCCCTGGAAGGAAAAGCTCGCCGAGGATCCCGCTCGCTTCCAGAGCCGCTGCCTGGAGCGCGTGACGAAGTGGCGCGAAAAGCTCACGGAACTGGAGGCTTCTCGCAAACGCCTGGAGGAAGAGCAGGGCCGCCGTGCCCGTGAGGAGGTCCGCCTCCAGGCCCGTCACGAGGACGCCGAGACCGCCGCCCACCGCGCGGGCCTCAAGGACGCGGCCTTCCAGGATGCCTCCCGGGCCCGCGCCCGGCTGCTCCAGGGCCGCTCCACGCAGGAGGTGCGCGCGGAGGTCCAGGCCCGGCTCGACGCCGCCCAGGCCGCCTATGAACGCGCCCGCGAGGACTCCGAGGCCCTCCAGCAGGCGGAGAAGGTGGCCACCGCCCGCGCCGAGGACGCCGTGCGCCTTCGCACCGAGGCCGCCCGTGCCCTCGACAACGCCCAGGCCGTCCTCACGGAACGCCTCGCCGGCCACGGCACCACCCTGGAAGAGCTCAAGGCCCTGCTGTCTCGCGGCGCCGCCTGGTGCGACGCGGAGGCCCGCGCGCTCAACGCCCTTCGCGAGTCCGTGGCCCAGGCCCGCGCCATCCTCGTGGAGCGCCGCGAGCGCCGCGTCCGCCATGAGTCCTCCGGGCTCCCCACGCTCGCGGAAGCGGACGTCGCGGAGCTGTGCGAACGCCTGCGCACCGACGTGGAGGTGCGCCGCCGCGCGGAAGGCCTGCTGCGCGCGAAGCTGGACACCGACGACGCCGCCCGCGCCCGCCATGGCGCGGAGGCCCGGGCCCTGGAGCAGCGCCGCGCCGACGCGGAGGTGTGGAAGACGCTGGGCGACCTCATCGGTTCGCACGACGGAAAGAAGTTCAAGGTCTTCGCCCAGAGCCTCACCCTGGACGCGCTGCTCCTGCACGCCAACGCGCACCTGCGCGAGCTGGCGCGCCGCTACCGCCTGGAGCGCGTGCCCGGCCATGACCTGGACCTCCAGGTGGTGGACGGCGACATGGGCGACGAGGTGCGCAGCGTGGCCAGCCTCTCCGGCGGCGAGAGCTTCCTCGTGTCCCTGGCGCTCGCGCTGGGCCTGGCCTCGCTGTCGTCGGAGACGACGCAGGTGGAGACCCTCTTCATCGACGAGGGCTTCGGCACGCTGGATCCGGAGACGCTGGAGGTGGCGCTGGCCACGCTCGACGCGCTCCAGGCCACCGGCCGCCAGGTGGGCATCATCTCCCACGTCAGCGGGCTGGCCGAGCGCATCGGCGTGCAGGTGCGCGTGGTGAAGCAGGGCGGCGGCCGCAGCCGGCTCGTCGTCGAAGGGGACGCGGGCATCCTCGTGCCCTTGGATCAACAGGTGGCCTGACGCCTCAGCCCGTCAC